>JAFRMB010000130.1 GCA_017430945.1 Clostridia bacterium
CGCGGCCGCACCGGCTGCGGCATGATGGATTGCAAGAAGGCGCTGACTGAGTGCGACGGCGACATCGAGAAGGCCATCGACTATCTGCGCGAGAAGGGCCTGGCCAAGGCCGCCAAGAAGCAGAGCCGCATCGCGGCCGAGGGTCTGGTGGGCAGCTACATCTGTGGCAAGTGCGGCACCGGCGCGCTGGTCGAGGTCAACTGCGAGACCGACTTTGTGGCCAACACCCCCGAGTTCAAGGACATGGTCACCGGCATCGCCAAGCAGATCGTGGCCGGCGATCCCGCCGATGTGGACGCCCTGCTGGCCCAGAAGTATCTGGACACCGACCAGACCGTGGCCGACGTGGTCACCGAGAAGACCGCCAAGATCGGCGAAAAGATCTCCGTGCGCCGCTTCGCCCGCTATGAGTGCGGCGAGAACGGCTATGTGGATTCCTACATCCACATGGGCGGCAAGGTTGGCGTGCTGGTCAAGGCCGAGGTCCCCGAGGTCAACGACGCCGTTAAGGAAGTGCTGCACGACGTGGCGCTGCAGATCGCCGCGGCTTCCCCCGTGGCGCCCGAGTATGTGACCCGCGATCAGGTCAATCCCGAGCACCTCAATCATGAGACCGAGATCCTGGCTGCGCAGGCCCGCAATGAGGGCAAGCCCGAGAAGATCATCGAAAAGATGGTCCAGGGCCGCATCAACAAGTTCTATCAGGAAGTTTGCCTGGTGGAGCAGATCTTCGTCAAGGACGGCGAGACTCCCGTCGGTAAGATGATCGAAAAGAAGGCCCCCGGCATGAAGGTCATCGCTTTCACCCGCTATAAGATGGGCGACGGCCTGGAGAAGAAGGTCTCCGACCTTGCCGCCGAGGTCGCCGAGCAGATCGGCAAGAAGTGATCTCTAAAACAAAAAAGGGAACGTGTTCGCGCGTTCCCCTTTTTTTGAGGTGAAAACGCTTGAAACGACTCCTCACCCTGCTCATGGCGCTGCTGATGACGAACGCCGCACTTGCGGATATGGCCGTCACACAGCTGGACGCACCCAAAACGCCGGAGCAGCAGCTGCTCGCTGAGCTTTCATCGCGCCAGGCCGACCGGATCATCGCGAACATACTGGCTTTCCGGGAGGACGATCTTGAACTTTGGCACGACGCGAAACAGATCGACGATGGGTTGTATGACTTTGTCGTCAGTGCAGAGGGCGGTCTGCCGAAGCCCGTATCGGTCGTGATCATGCTGCCCACGGATCGATATGGAAAGGACCGCACGGCCGGCGAGGCGGACTTCGATACTGCAACCATACCCTCTGACTATTACATGTATGCGGCGCTGCTCACCAACTACAACGCCAATCTCGAAAGAGATCAGGCCATCTATCTGGAATACAACTCTGTCATCCAGACTGTAGAAGCCTGGCAGGGAAAGGGCATTGCCTTCGTCATGCGCACCTACGGAACGGGAAAACCCCAGATCGTCACCGCCGTGGCCCTGTCAGAGGATTCTTCGTGGGCGGTCGCAAAGACCACGATGGTCTATTTCCGTCAGATCGCGGATCGTCAGGAAGCATTGATGTCCTTTCTGAGGAGAAGTTTTGGCCCTGATGAATACGATGTCATCGTGATAAGATAAGCGCAAACATCGAATTGAAAGGACAGGATACACATGTACAAGCGCATCATATTGAAGCTCTCCGGTGAGACCCTTGCGCCTGAAAAAGTCTCCGAGACCAATGCCTCCCACAGCTTCGACGCCGCCCGCGTGGACCGCGCGGCGAAGGCCATCGTCGATCTGCACGACATGGGGGTGCAGGTAGGCGTGGTGATGGGCGGCGGCAACATCTGGCGCGGTCGATTCACCGCGGATATGGATCCCGTCATCGCCGATCAGATGGGCATGCTGGCCACGATCGTCAATGCGCTGGCCGTGCAGGATGCCATCATCCGCCAGGGGTGTGGAGCGACCGTGTTCACCGCGCAGGAGATGACCCGGTTCGCCGACCTCTATCGCGCCGACCGCGCCATCGAAGCCATGGAGCGTGGCGATATCGTGCTGCTCGCCGGGGGCACCGGCAATCCCTTCTTTACCACCGATACCGGCGCAGCCCTGCGCGCGGCCGAGCTGAAGGCGGACGCCGTGTTCAAGGGCACCACCGTAGACGGTGTATACGATTCCGATCCGCGCAAAAACCCCGCCGCGAAACTGATCCGTGACATCACCTATCAGGAGACGATCGAGCGCGGCCTCAAGGTGATGGATACCTCGGCCTTCCAGCTCTGCCTCGATCAGCACATCCCCTGCATCCGCATCTTCAACATGGACGACCTGGACAACATCCTGCGCGTCGCGCGCGGCGAGGAGATCGGCACCGTGGTCCACGCCTGAAGCATTCCCAGGCGGGATCGGGATCCTTTTCCCCGACTCCCGACCATTGGCCCCGAGGGGCGCCCGACCGGCGTCTCTCGGGGCCCTTGTGTCCATCGTCTCCAGCCCCCGTCCGCGCAGCAAAAAATATGCTTGCCTTTTCCCACATTTTACGATACAATACTGAACAGGGATTCAGGGTGCGCATCAGGTGTGCGCAAAATGCCTGTCAGCGCCGGGTCACCCGTGACGCAGGGCTTCCCGCACGGCAAAAGCCGAAAACACCTGACGCGCTTCATGGCGCATCGCGATCGCGCCGATGTACAACGATGCTTCGCAATGGAGGTAGGATCATGTATAAGGAGACCATCAAAACCGCCGGCAACAAGATGGACAAGACCATCGCCAATATCCAGAACGACCTGAATACGCTGCGCGCGGGCCGCGCCAATCCAAAGATCCTCGACAAGATCACCGTGGATTACTACGGCACGCCCACCGCGCTGAACCAGGTGGGCAACATCTCCTCGCCCGAGCCGCGTCTGCTCGTCATCGCGCCCTGGGAGCCGAAGATGATCGGGCCCATCGAAAAGGCCATCCAGAAGTCCGACATCGGCATCAACCCCTCCAACGACGGCAAGGTCATCCGGCTGTTGGTCCCTGAGCTGACCGGTGAGCGCCGCAAGGAGCTGTGCAAGCAGGTCAAAAAGATGATCGAAGAGGGCAAGGTCGCCATCCGCAACATCCGCCGCGATGCGATGGAGCAGATCAAGAAGATGAAGAAGGACTCCCAGATCACCGAAGACGACCAGAAGATCGCCGAAAAGGATCTTCAGAAGGTCACCGACCAGCACATCGAGGAGATCGAAAAGGTCGGCGCGGACAAGGAAAAGGAGATCATGTCCGTCTGATAGCCATCGCATCGACAGGAGGCAGCGCAAATGATATTGAACTGGGGCAAGCGGTGGAGCCAAAGGCACCCCGTCGGCAGCGCCATCATACAGCTCGCGGGTGGTGGATCGATCATCGCGATCTCCCTCTCCGAACATGGGCCTCTGGCCGTGCTGCTCCTCGGCTGCGCCATGGCGCTCGTCGGACTCGTCAGACTGATCTGGTTGTTGAAAAAGTAGCTGTCCATCAACGGGCTGCCTGAAAATGACGATGCGCCGCAGCGCGGCCTCGATACAGCCGCATACGACTGCGGATCATCCTGCGAGGCTTCGCGCCGCGTGCGCTGTGCGGCGTTCATTTAAGGCAGACCCTTTTTGTGCAGCATCGGCCTCTATCAAAAGCGAGGTGAGATCCCGTGTTTTTTGAAAAGCTCTCCAGGCTTCTGAACAACGCCTTCCACAGGCCGCCGCAGTACATCACCGTCTCCGTCGCAGCGGCCCAGGCCATCGCCTCCCCTGCGCAGGCTCTGCCGCCGAGCCGCCTGCCCCGCCACGTGGCGATCATCATGGACGGCAACGGGCGCTGGGCGCAGAGCCGCGGTCTCCCGCGCTCCGCCGGCCACGCGACCGGTACGGAGGCACTGCGCGACATCATACGCGCCAGCGACGATTGGGGCATCGAGGCGCTCAGCCTTTACGCCTTTTCCACCGAGAACTGGGCGCGCGGCAAGGAAGAGGTCAATGCGCTCATGTCGCTGCTGCTCAGGTATTTCCATTCGGAGATCGACGAGCTTGATGAAAAGAACGTGCGCATCACCATCCTGGGGGATGTGGACGGGCTGCCCGGCCCGCAGCGCGAAGCGGTCGTGAACGCCATGGAGCGCACGAAGGACAACACCGGCCTCAAGCTGAATATCGCCCTCAATTACGGCGGGCGTGCCGAATTGACGCGCGCCGCGCGGCTGCTGGCCGAAAAGGTCAGCGCGGGCGAACTTGTGCCCGCAGACATCGATGAGACGATGTTCGCTCGGCAGCTCTACACCGCCGATTCGCCGGATGTGGATCTTCTGATCCGCACGAGCGGCGAGCAGCGCCTGTCCAACTTCCTGCCGTGGCAGACCGCCTACGCCGAGTTCATCTTCGATCCCATCAACTGGCCCGATTTTGACCGGGCGCGCTATATGAAGTGCCTGCGCGTTTACGCCGACCGCGACAGGCGGTTCGGCGGCGTCGGTCATTCAGAGGGCGCGAGCGACGCCGGCGAGACCGGCGGACCCGCCGATGAGGAGGAAAAGGTTTGATCAAGCGCATTTTCACTGCGTCGATCCTGATCATCGTCATGGGGCTGGGCATATGGCTACAGGGCTGGCCGCTGCGCGCGCTGCTGCTGATCAGCATGCTCATGAGCCTGAGTGAGATGTACCGGGCCTTTCGCAAGATCGGTTACGATCCCGTGCGCTGGGCGGGTTATGTATACTGCGTGCTGGCGGTACTGGCGCAGGCCTTCTACGCCAACCTGAACGAGAACAGTCTGTTCCGCTCCATAAGCCCCGCCATGTTCGCACTGGTATTCGGGCTGCTGCTTGGGATGACGGTCATCATATTCAAGGGCAAGGTCGCCTTCGACAGCATGATGGGTACCGTGTTCCCCATGCTCTATCCCGGACTGTTCTTTTCGCTGATCCTCACGCTGCAGGACCTGGATACCCGTTTGGCTTCCACGATGGCGTTGGTCCTGGCTTTCTTCATCGCTTCGGTGAACGATACCTTTGCGCTGTTTATCGGCATCACGTTCGGCAAGCACCGTCTGTCCCCGGAGATCAGCCCCAAGAAGAGCTGGGAGGGTTCGGTGGCCGGCCTGGCCTCAAGCGTACTCTTCGCCATGCTGGTCCCCTGGTGCGCGTTTCGACTGGCGGCGACCGTGCCTTCGATCGCAGCGGATCTCGCCGTCTCCCACTACCCACCGCTGTGGTGCTTCGGCATACTGGGACTCATCGCCGGCGCGCTCTCGCAGATCGGCGACCTGGTGGCCTCGCTCGTAAAGCGGCACTGCGGCATCAAGGACTTCGGATCGATTTTTCCGGGCCACGGCGGCATGCTGGACCGCATGGACGGCATCCTCTTCTGCGGCGTGGCATGCTATGTGTTCTTCAAGCTGGCGGGCCTGTGATCCACGCGTTCCCATCCGGATCGCCGGCTGTGCCGGCATGGTTTCCCCTGATCGGGCATCGTTCATGCCCAATTCACATGAAAGCTGTATCATAGACTTATGGATAAAAGAACGATCGCCATTCTCGGCGCGACGGGATCGATCGGGACGCAGGCGCTGGACATCGTGGCGCGCTATCCCGATCGATTCGATGCCGTCTGCCTGACCGCGCACAGCGCATCCGAAAAACTGTTCGACCTCGTTCGGCGCTTCCGGCCGCGATGTGCGGCGCTGGTGCAGGCGCCCGAGCATGTTCCTGCAGACGTCCGCTTCTGCCAGTGGTATTTTGGGACGAACGCCACGGTCGATGCCCTGCTCGCCTCCGGCGCGCAGGACGCTCTGTGCGCCATCGTCGGCATCGCCGGGCTGAATGCCGTATGGGCGGCGCTGGACGTGTGCGAGCGCGTGCTTCTGGCCAACAAGGAAGCGTTGGTCACCGGCGGCGACCTGGTCATGGCAAAAGCCTCCGACAAGGGCATCCCCATGCTGCCCGTGGACAGCGAACACTCTGCCATCTTCCAGTGCCTGCAGGCCCGTCAGGGCAACCCGGTCAGGCGCCTGCTGCTGACCGCCTCGGGCGGCGCGCTGCGGGACTGGCAAAAGGCGGATATGTACCGAGCCACCGTGAGGGATGTGCTGGCCCACCCCACCTGGCGCATGGGCGGCAAGATCACCGTGGACTGTGCCAGCATGGTCAACAAGGGGCTCGAGATCATCGAGGCCCATCACCTCTTCAGCATGCCCGCCGAGCGGATCGATGTCGTCGTCCACCCTCAGAGCGTCATACATTCGATGATCGAATTTGAGGACGGCGCCGTTCTGGCGCAGCTGGGCATGCCGGATATGCGCGGGCCGATCGGCTATGCCATGGGATATCCTGAAAGGCTCCCCTATGACGCCATGCCCGTCGACTTCTTCGCGCTGGGCCACCTGGACTTCCTGGCGCCGGATCCCGAACGCTTCCCCGCGCTGGGTCTGGCCATTCAGGCGCTGAAGGCGGGCGGGAGCGCGCCGGTCGTGTTGAACGGAGCCAACGAAGCCGCCGTCGACGCCTTCCTTCACGAACAGATCCCCTTCGGGCGCATCCCGGAGATCATCGATGCCGCGCTGCAGACCGTTCCGCGGCAGGAGATCACCGGCATCGCGGACGTGTACGCCGTCGACACGGCGGCGCGCGCGGCGGCGGCGTCCGACATTCGGAGGCACATATGATCACCAACATCCTCTACGTTCTGCTTGCCCTTGTCATCCTCGGACTGATCGTCACCGTGCACGAATTCGGCCACTACCTGGTCGGCCGCCTCTGTGGGATCGGCATCGTGGAATTCTCGGTCGGCTTCGGGCCGCGGCTCATCGGCTGGGAGCGCAAGGGTATCCGGTATTCGCTGCGCGCCGTGCCGCTTGGCGGCTACTGCGCATTCGTGGGTGAAGACGAGCAGAACGACGACCCTCGGGCCATGAACAACCAACCCGTATGGAAGCGCTTTTTGACGGTGCTGGCGGGTCCTGCGATGAACTTCGTGCTGGCCTTTATCGTCTGCGTGGCGATGCTGTCGGGCTTCATGCTGGCGGAGAGCTGTCCGGTCGTGTATCGCGTCTTTGAAGGCATGCCCGCAGAGGCTGCCGGGATCCGTGCCGGCGACAGGATCGTCGAGGTATCCGGCGAACCCATCGAGATGAGCCACGAGGGCGTCGAGCACATGGTCACGCTCATACAGGCCAGCGAGCCGGGAAGCACCATCGATCTCGTGGTGGAGCGCGGCGGCGAACGGGTCGACATCGCGCTGACCACCGTCGCCGTCGTAGACGAGGCTACCGGCACGTCACACGGCCAGATCGGCATCTCCACCGGGCGCACCTTTACCCTCGGCGAGGCGCTGCGCACCTCCGTTCCCTACATGGGGGCGGTCCTGAAGACCATGCTCGACAGCCTGCGCGGCCTGTTCTTCCACGGGGAAGGCCTGAACCAGGTCACCGGCACGGTGGGCATCATCGCCGTCGTCAGCGAGCTTTCGCGCGACGGCCTCGGCGAGGTATTGTGGCTCATACTGATCATCTCGCTGAACCTGGGCATCATCAACCTCCTGCCCCGGCCCGCTCTGGACGGCGGCCGGCGGGTTTTCCTGATCATCGAAGCCATCCGCCGCAAACCTATCCCCCCGGAAAAGGAAGGACTGGTCCACGGCATCGGCCTGGCTCTTGTGTTTGGTCTGTTCATCGTGTTGACCGTGTATGATGTCTACCGTCTGGCCACAGGCGGGATCGGTGGCCTCATGGGATAGCCGCACAAATCTAAAAACGGGCCCCGGCAGCATCCGTTCCATGCTGCCGGGGCCCGTTTGCATCGTACTATCGGTCCTGTGGAGCCGCCGCGACCCTGGGCTCCCGGTATTCGCAGCCTTCATCGAAGCGGACGCCCTCGGGTGGCTGCTCCAGCATCTCCGGATGCTCGAGATACCGCTTCATGTCGGCAAAGAAGCGCGCGTAGTGTGCCCCCGAGCAGACACGCTCATCCGCCGTGATGCCGATGGGCAGGTAGCGCTTCATGCGCGCGACACCGTCTTCCACCACCGCTGCCTGTTCCTCCATGCCCATGCCGAAGAACAGACCCACATTGCCCCAGTTGTACAGGTGGTGATTGACGTCATGCAGACGGATCGACGCGGTGTTGGTGATGTACATGCCCACGTAGAAGGGCAGTTCCTCCATCAGGACGGCCGGTGCGATCCCGTAACGGTCCAATATGCGCACCAGCGCCACGACGACCGTCGCCAGCCCCGGGACGGCGAACAGGAACGCGAGCAATCTGTCGACAAAGCCGGACGCCTGTTCGCCGCGATTTGCCGCCACGGCAGCCACCATGCGATCGCGCACATCGTAAATGGTATCCGTCAGGTCGAATTTGATCTTCACCACGGCCTCGCCGGCATCGGCGTCGTGCGGATCCCTGAGGATGGTGAACGCCGCAGAGCAGTTGTTTCTGGCAAACAGCTGCTTGTTCATGATGAAGCGGTTGACCTCCGGGTTCCGGCTGATGGCGCGCACATAAGCGGCGACGATGATCTGCATATAGGAAATATGCTCGCCTTTTTCAAGTTTTTGATCCCGCACATAGCTGAACAGCTTCTCCAGATCGACGCGGTGCTTCAGGAACACCTGTGCGTCGCAGCGCATCGGCATGACATAGGGCGTGATCCGCATCACCGGATCGATACCCTTGACGCGCCTGCCATCCGGCCTTCTGCCAAACACTGAGCACTCACCCTCTCCGGCGCGCGCAGCCCGCATCGGACCATCGGCCGCGCCGCACCCTGGAATAATGACCTTCTTCCCAATCAATATAGCATACGGGCATGGCCGCGTCAAGCCGCGTTGATCACACGCGGGATTAAATTTCCGCCCCGTAGTGCAATTCGGGGCGCATTGATGTATAATGATATCATCATTCCAGCTTCAAAGGAGCCTGACAGCATGCCTACACGCTGCGTGATCGCGGGCGGCGTCGCCATCGGCGGCGGCGCGCCCGTGAGCGTTCAAACCATGACCAACACCGACACCCGTGATGTGTCAGCCACGCTTGCCCAGATCCGCGCCATGGCCGGCGCAGGGGCGGACATCGTGCGCGTCTCCGTGTATGATGAAGCCTGTGCCGAAGCCGTTCGCGCGCTGGTGGACGGCTCGCCCGTGCCCCTGGTGGCGGACATCCACTTTGACCACAGGCTGGCCATCCGTTCGGTCGAAAATGGCATCGCCAAGGTGCGCATCAATCCCGGCAACATCGGCGGTGAAGCCAACGTTCAACGCGTCGCCGACTGCCTGAAGGCCCACCATGTGCCCGTGCGCATCGGCGTCAATTCCGGCTCGATCGAAAAGGACATCCTGAACAAATACGGCGGCGTGACCGCCGAAGGCATGGTCGAGAGCGGGCTGAACCACGCCAGGATGCTGGAGCGGGCCGGGTTCACGGACATCGTCATGTCCTTCAAGGCCACTGACATCCGCAAGATGCTGGACGCCTGCCGGCTGGCGCACCGTCTGACGGATTACCCGCAGCACATCGGCGTCACAGAGTCCGGCACCGCCGATGTCGGCATCATGAAGAGCGCCATCGGCATCGGCGCACTGCTCATGGACGGGATCGGCGATACCATCCGGGTCTCACTGTCCGGCGATCCGGTCCAGGAGGTCCCGGCCGGTCTTTCGATCCTGCGCGCCTGCGGGCTGCGCCGTGACGGCCTTGAGATCATCTCCTGCCCTACCTGCGGCCGCACCGGCATCGACGTGGAGGGCATCGCCCGGCGCGTGCGCGCCGAATGCGCCGACATCCATGTGCCGCTGAAGGTCGCCGTGATGGGCTGCGTGGTCAACGGCCCGGGCGAAGCGCGGGAAGCCGACCTCGGCATCGCCGGCGGCCGGGACGGCAACGGCGTGCTGTTCGTTCGCGACCGAGCATCCAGGCCCATAAAGGGCGATCTGGCGGCCGAACTGATCCGCGAGATCCGAAGGCTCGTTTGACGCCGCGGGCCTGTCCGTCCCCTCCCTGCACAGCGCCACACCGGAGCCGCACTTCTATCTGTCAGCCTGGGGATGCGTCGTTTTTTACCCATCCTTAAGCGTATATATAGGGCATGGCGTGAACGGCAGCCGGCTATGGATCGTTATTCGCGAAAGAATGCGAGCGGCATCTCCCGCCGGCGCACGGACGCAAATCACTTCGAACGCTTTTTCCCGCGGCACATACAGGACGGCCCGTCGACCAGATCAGGCGCCCTTCAGATACCTGTGCCCCTGCCGAAAGGAAGACAAAATGTCGGAACTGTGGAAAAACCTGATCGCCCGGGAAGACAAAGCCCTGGCTGAAGAACTGACACTGGCATACGTCACCGTATCCCGTAAGACCGGCGAGATGCGCGTGCGCTTCCGCAGTGACAGCATATTGAACGACGACCAGTTTGCCCTGGTGGAGCGCCAGATGGCCTCGGCCTTCCCCACCGTGCGCGTCCGGGTGCAGCTGGAATACCCCTCTCTCCGGGAGCGCGTGATGGAGGACATCTCCATCGCGTCCTCGCTCATGAAGTCGCTGGTGAAGCACGAGAGCCCGGGATGCATGCACTTCATCGACTGGAACGGCAAAGGCTGGAAGCTGGAGGACGGCGTGCTGACGGTGTGTGTGTCTTCGAAGGAGGGCGCTGACTTTTTAAAGTCCCGCAAGGTGGACCGCATACTGGCGGACAAGCTCTACGATCTGTTCGGCATACGCGCCACCGCGCGCATACTGATCACCGGCGACGAAGAGGCGCGCATACAGCGCATCGCCGAGGACCGTCAGCGCGCCGAGGCTGTCCTGGCAGCGCACATGCCTTCGGAGCACGCGGAGCGGGCGAAGGCGCCTTCAGACGCGCTGATCGGACGGAATATCCACGACGCGCCCATCCCGATGAATGAGATCACAGAGGATATCGGGCGCATGACCGTGGTCGGCGAGGTGTCCGACTTCGAGGCCCGGGATACCAAGACCGGCACATCAAAGATCATCACCTTCTCCATGACGGACCACATGGGCTCCGTCAACTGCAAGCTGTTCATGGGCGGCAGGAACAGCCGGGAGACCGCCGCAGGCATACAGGCCCAGATGGACGCGCTTTCTGCGGCGCTCAAGCCCGGCAATTGGGTGAAGGTCAGGGGCAGCTATCGCTACGACGACTACCGGCGCGAGATGGTGCTCATGGTGAACGATCTGATGGCCGCCGAAAAGCCCGTGCGCGCGGACACGGCGCCGGAGAAGCGCGTGGAGCTGCACTGCCACACCAATTACAGCACGATGGATGCCTGCGCATCCGCCACATCGCTCATCAAGCAGGCTGCCGCCTGGGGCCACAGGGCCATCGCCATAACCGACCACGGCGTGGTACAGGCCTTTCCCGAGGCCTTTGGCGCCGCGAAGAAGAACGGCATCAAACTGATCCCGGGCTGCGAGGGCTACCTCATCGATGACGACGCCGGCATCGTGACGTTCCCCGCGGACGGTTCAGACGTGGATCCGGCCATCGACGCATGTACCTGGGTGGTGGTGGATGTCGAGACCACCGGGCTCAACACCTACACCGACGAGATCATCGAGATCGGCGCCGTACGCATCGAGAACGGCGTAGAGGTCGCGGCGTTTTCCGAGCTCATCGATCCCGAACGTGACGTGCCGGACAAGGTGGCTGAGCTCACGGGCATCACTACCGCCATGCTGCGCGGCAAGCGCACGCTGAAGGAGGTCATGCCTTCGTTCATCGAATTCTGCAAGGGTGCCGTGCTCGTGGCGCACAATGCCAGCTTCGACATGTCATTCTTCCGCAGGGCGTTCCGTGCAGCCGGCCACCCCTTCGACTTCACCATCGTCGATACGCTTGCACTGGTCCGAAACCAGTATCCGCGACAGAAGAGCCATAAGCTGGGCGTCATGTGCAAGCAGCTGGGCATCTCGCTTCTGAACGCCCATCGCGCCGTGCACGATGCGCGCGCCACCGGACTCATGCTGATCAAAGTGCTGCAGGAAATCGCCGCCGAAAAGGACATCCCGACGCTGGGAGACCTGAACACCTGTTTCCCCACCGACCCCGGCAAGCAGTCCTACCACATCATCCTGCTGGCGGCGACGCAGGTGGGCATGGCCAACCTGTACCGGCTGGTCAGCGAGGGCCATCTGAACTACTTCCACCGCACGCCGCGCATCCCCAGAAGCCTCATCACAAAGTACCGCGAGGGTCTGATCGTCGGTTCTGCCTGCGAGGCCGGCGAGCTGTTCCGCGCCGTGCTGGACGGCCGCGACGATCAGGAGCTCAGGCGCATCGCCGCCTTCTACGATTACCTCGAGATCCAGCCCATCGGCAACAACGAATTCCTGAAGCGCGAAGGCACCGTCGCGGATGACGAGGGCCTTCGGGCGCTGAACCGGCGCATCGTGCAGCTTGGCGATGCCATCGGCAAACCCGTTTGCGCCACGGGAGACGTGCACTTCATGGACCCCACGGATGGTATCTACCGCGCGATCCTGCAGGCTTCCAAGGGCTATGAGGACGCCGACCATCAGCCGCCGCTGTACTTCCGCACCACCGACGACATGCTGGATGCGTTCAGCTACCTCGGCCGTGAAAAGGCCCGCGAGGTCGTCATAACGAACCCCAACGCCATCGCCGACCGGATCGGAGATGTGAAGATCTTCATCCCGCATCCAGAGGGCAAGGAGACCTTCCAGCCCTTCTGGCCCGAAGCGGAGAACGACCTGCGCACGCTGGTGAACGACAGGGCCCATGCGCTGTACGGCGACCCGCTGCCGGAGATCGTTCAGAAGCGCATCGACAAGGAGCTGGGCGCCATCATCGGTTACGGCTTCTCCACGCTGTACATGATCGCGGTGAAGCTGGTGGCAAAGTCGCTGTCCGACGGCTACATCGTTGGCTCCCGCGGCTCGGTCGGCTCGTCACTGGTTGCGTTCCTCTCCGGCATCACCGAGGTCAACGCGCTGCCGCCCCACTACGCCTGCCCGAAGTGCAAACACACCGAATTCGACCCGGACCCGCGCTGTACCACCGGTCTTGACCTGCCTCCCAAGACCTGCCCGGAATGCGGGACGATGATGAACAAGGACGGCTTCAACATCCCCTTCGAGGTGTTCCTGGGCTTCAAGGGCGACAAGGTGCCCGACATCGACCTGAACTTCTCCGGCGTGTATCAGCCGGTGGCCCACAACTACGTGAAGGAGCTCTTCGGCGCGAAGCAGGTCTACCGCGCCGGCACCATCGGCACCGTGGCGGAGAAGACCGCCTACGGCTACGTGCTCA
>JAFRMB010000131.1 GCA_017430945.1 Clostridia bacterium
GCGCCATCATCCAGCAGTCCGTGGCCCTGGACGGCGCCACCTACATGACTTTCGGCAAGAGCTCCATCACGACCACGGTGGCGGTGGCCAGCGGCTAGGCCTCCTGGAGCGAGGAGAGCGCCAACGCCGAGGTCGATGCGGGCGCGCTGTACTACGGCGAGACCATCGAAGAGCTGGCCGAGAAGATCGGCGTTCCGGCGGCGAACCTGAAGTGCCAGCTCGATATGTGGAACGCCTACGCCAAGGCGGGCGAGGACACCCAGTTCGGGCGCCTCACCGGCCTCGAGGAGATCACCGGACCGTTCTACGCCTACAGGAACGTGGCCTTCAACCTGGGCGCGCTGGGCGGACTGAAGATCAACGTCAACACCGAGGTCATCGACGTCAACGGCAACGTGATCCCGCACCTGTACGCGGCCGGACTGAACGCCGGCGGCTGGATCGGGCCGTACTACCCGGGCAGCGGCACCGCGGTCATGGGCACCGTCCACTGGGGACGCAGGGCCGGCGCCGTGGCGGCTGCGAACTGATCTTTTCTCCGGTTTGTGGGACACCTCGCGTGTCCCACTTTTTATGTGCTGATCCCGACCCGGGTCGCAGATGTCTTTGATATCTTTTCCGCTCCGCCGGCGCAGAAAAAAATTTTCACGGCCCCTTGACTCTCACACTGTGGCAGGCCTTAGAATACGACTGAGCTCAAGCATTTCAGCAACAGGAGGTACCGCCATGCTGAAGATCGGAGAATTTTCAAAGCTGTCCAGGATCAGCGTCAGGATGCTCCGCCACTACGACGAGATCGGTCTTCTGAAGCCCGCCGAGACCGACCGCTTCACGGATTACCGGTATTACCGCGAGGACCAGCTCCCGACAGCGGGGCGCATCGCCGCGCTCAGGGACATGGGTTTTTCCCTCGCGGACATCGCCAGGATCCTCGGGATCTACGACGACCGGGAACAGCTGGAGCGGTTCTTTTCCTCGCGGCGGCGGGACCTGGAGGCCCTGTCGCGCGACACGGCTCACAAACTGACGCTTCTGGACGCGGCCAGCGAAAGGCTGAGAAAGGAAGAGGACATGAGCTACGATGTGACCATCAAGACGATCCCGGCGTGCTATGCCGCCACGGTCCGCATGAACCTGCCCCGCTACGAGGACGAGGGGACGATCTGGAGCGTGCTCGTCGGGGAGACCGCTCGGATGCACCTTGTGGAGGACGACCCCTGCCTGTGCGCGGTGACCTACCTCGACGGGGAATACAAGGAAGAGAACGTGGAGATGATGGCCTGGAAGACCGTGAAGGGCAGCTATCCCGACACGGAACACGTGAAGTTCCGCACGCTGCCGGAGGTCACGGTCGCGAGCTGTACCTACCAGGGGAGCTACACGCAGATCGTGGACGTCTACGCGGCCGTCGTGTCGTGGATGGAGGCGAACGGATACGAACCCGCGGCCCCGATGTTCAACATCTACCACGTCAGCCCGCACGAGACGCAGGACCCGGACGCGTTCGTGACCGAGGTCTGCTATCCGATCAAAAAGAAGGCGCAGTAGGAAGGATACGGCGAAACGCCTCCGGGCCGGGCGGTCCGGGGGCGTTCATGCGTCTTAAAGCCCTTTGATATATGCTGCACGCGGGGAAGAGAGACCCTTCGCGTTTCCCGGCGGCACGGCGACCTTTCGGACATGGCATGGACCGGGCGATGAGGGCATCGCCCCTATGGCAGGCTGACACGATCAACCGTGCTCGGTCATTCTGGGCGAAGCGAAGGATCTCATAAAAGGATTGAAATAACCGCAGGGAGCGTTTGCAAAAACGCGCGGCACTCACGGATTATGGTCTCTGAGTTTGCGGGAAAGGCCAAAACCTCGAACACGGAAGGCCGCGCCTTCCGTGTTCGAGGTTGTTTATTATTCACTTTTCTCCCTGCTGGGCGCGCAGCCAGATCATGAGTACGGTGACGTCGCCGGGGTTGATGCCGGGGATGCGGCTGGCCTGCCCCAGCGAGGCGGGCCGCTGGCGGTCCAGCTTCTGCCGCGCCTCGATGCGCAGGCCGGACATGTTCAGATAGTCTGCGTCGGGGGGCAGGGGGGTGTCCTCCATCCTGAGGAAGCGCTGGCGGTCGGCGGTCTGGCGCTGGATGTAGCCCTCGTACCGGGCTTCGATCTCCAGCTGCTCGCAGACCTCCGGCGGATAGTCCGGAAGCTCCGGCTTCTCTGCGCGCAGCGCCGCGTAGGTGGCGTCGGGGTGGCGCAGCCGTTCGGTCAGGCGGAGCCTGTCCAGCGTCGCGCGGCCTTCGGCGGTCAGCCGGCGCTTTTCGAGCATCTTCGCGTAGCGCCGATCGTCCACCAGACCGATCTGACGGCCGATCTCCGTGAGGCGCAGATCCGCGTTGTCCTGCCGCAGCAGCAGCCGGTACTCGGCGCGGGAGGTCATCATGCGGTAGGGCTCGTCCACGCCCTTGGTGACCAGGTCGTCCACCAGCACGCCGATGTAGGCGTCGGCGCGGCTTAAGAGCATGGGCGGTCGTCCCTGGCAGTACAGCGCGGCGTTCACGCCGGCGTAGAGCCCCTGCGCGGCCGCCTCCTCATAGCCGGAGGTGCCGTTGATCTGGCCCGCGCAGTACAGTCCCTCGATGTGCCGGGCGGCGAAGGTGTTGTCCAGCTGCTGCGGATCGATGCAGTCGTACTCGATGGCGTAGGCGAGCCGGAGCAGCTTGGCGTGCTCGAGGCCGGGGATGGACGCATAGATGCGGCGCTGCACGTCCTCGGGCATCGAGGTGGACATGCCCTGCGCGTACCATTCGTGGGTATACAGCCCTTCGGGCTCCATGAAGATCGGGTGCCGGTCCTTGTCCCTGAAGCGCACCACCTTGTCCTCGATGGAGGGGCAGTAGCGCGCGCCGGTGCCGTGGATGGTGCCGGAGTACATGGGGGCGCGGTGCAGGTTGTCCAGGATGATCTGATGGGTCTCGGGCGTGGTGTAGGTCAGGTAACACATCGCGCGGTTGCGAAGCGTCGACGGGTCGGTCATGAAGCTGAAGGGCACGATGGGATCGTCGCCGTACTGCGGCTCCATGCGGTCGAAGTCGATGGTCCGGCCGTCCAGACGGGCGGGCGTGCCCGTCTTGAAGCGGCGGATGGAGAAGCCGAGATCCATCAGGTTTTGCGTCAGCGCGTTGGCCGCCATCAGCCCCTGGGGGCCGCCGTTCCAGCTGCACTCGCCGATGATGATGCGGGCGTTCAGGTATACGCCGCAGCAGGCCACGACGGCGCGGCAGCGGACCGTCGCGCCGGTGGTGGTCTCGATGCCGGCCACGCGGCCGCCTTCGACGATGATCCGCCGCACCTCCGCCTGGCGCAGATCGAGGCCCACACAGTCGTCCACCGCCCGGCGCATCCGCAGCTGGTAGGCTTTTTTGTCCGCCTGCGCGCGCAGCGAGTGTACCGCCGGGCCCTTGCGGGTGTTCAGCATGCGGGACTGTATGAACACGTCGTCGATGGCAAGGCCCATTTCACCGCCCAGCGCGTCCAGCTCGCGCACCAGGTGGCCCTTGGCCGTACCGCCGATGGATGGATTGCAGGGCATCATCGCCAGCGCATCCAGGTTCAGCGTGGTCAAAAGCGTCTTGAGCCCCATGCGGGCACAGGCCAGTGCGGCCTCGCAGCCTGCGTGGCCCGCGCCGATGACGATGACATCGTAGCTCTCTTGGGTCATGGTCACACCTCGGGTGTTGGAATGGAAGCCGCGTCGCCCGCCGGCCCCGACCCCGTGCGATAGGTGAACAGGTCCAGCTGCGTGACGCCCAGCCGGCGCAGGGCGCCGACGCTGCGGTCGACGTCTTCGGGCGCGTTGAAGCCGGGGATGCGCGGCACGCGCACAATGACGCGCCCGGGGCCGACGGCCCCGAGCAGCGCCTCCAGATTGCGGATCACGCGGGCGTTGTCCGCGCCGGTGTAGCGGCGGTAGATGTCGGGATCCATGTCCTTGATGTCCACCAAAAAGGCGTCCACACAGCCGGCGGCGATGTCCAGGAGCGCCTCCGGGACGTTCAGGCTGGTCTCCGCCGTGATGCGCCAGCGCCCGCCGCACAGCGCGCGGAACGCGCGGATGAACGGCGCGTGCATGAGCGGCTCGCCGCCGCCGAAGGTCACGCCGCCCCCGGTGGCCTGAAAGTACAGGTCGTCCGCCCGCGTCATGTCGTAGAGGGCCTCCGGCGTCACGCGCCGGACCGGCGTGTTCGCGTCCAGGCACTGCGGGTTCAGACAGTAGCGGCAGCGCAGCGGACAGCCCCAGGCTGCGGCCAGGGTGGTCACCCCGCGGCCGTCGGTGCCCATGCGATGGCGGGAAAAGCCGATCAGGGGGAAGGAGAGCGCGTCCATGTCAGTCCGACGTCCCGCCCAGGTCCGCCATGTCCATCGGCGCGATCAGGCCCGTTGTTGTGAAGTCATCGATGGGATCCGGGATCTCCCCTGGATCGGGCGTCGCCGTCGGCTCGGGATCGACGCGGTCGTCCAGCGCGACCTCGCCGTCCAGCTCGAGCACCTCGTCGCCGGGATCATCGATGTAGTACGGAACGTCGCCCATCAGCTCGATCTCCTCGGGCGTCGGTTCGGGGCCGGGGAACAGGGTCTGCGTGACGGCATCCACCGCCTGGCAGCCGGACAGCGCCAGCGTCATGCCGGCGGAGACGCCGACCAGCGCGACGCGCTTCTGAAGGCTGCGGCGCCGCTCGAGCTGCTGCTCGAGATAGCGCACCTCCGCCTCGCAGCGGGGGCAGGTGCCGCGGCATTCGCCCTTGTGGGTGCACTCAGCGATCACCAGGTCGATGTCGTTCGCTTCGGCGATCTGCTGGCGGATCTGCTTGAGTATCCTGCACTTTTGCTTTCCGTTCATGGATGGCGCCTCCTTTTGATGGCCGCACCGTTTGATGGGCGGCCGGTGTTCATGCGCAGGGATTTGCGCACCTGCACTTATGACGGCCCCCGCGGGGGAATGGTTCCGTGCCTGCGCGCGGGACGCTCTCCATCATTCTACATGCGATCGGCGAAAATTGCAAGAGGCGCGCGCACGATCTGCGCTGCCTGCGGCGAGCATTTCAGATCAAATGGACAAAATCTTGAAATCCGGGCCAAACATATTGACTTGACCGATCCCGCGCGATAGTATGGTGGCGATAACGGAGGGACAAGAAGATGGATCAGAAGAAACTCGCCATCTGGCTGAAGGCCATCGTCGTGGGCTGCGCGCTGTGCGGCTTGGTGCTGTTCGGCTTCATACTGCCCAGATACCTGTCTTATGTGGCGACAGAGGTGCAGGACATGCCGCACCGGGCGTGGACGGCCTTCATGTGGGTGCTGGCCATCCCCTGCTATGCGGTGCTGGTGTTCATCTGGCGCATGGCCGATGAGATCTCCCGCGACAACAGCTTTTCCATGGAGAACGCCGGACATCTGAAGCACATCGCGCTGCTGGCCGGCGCGGATGCGCTGCTCTTGCTGGTGGGCAATCTGATATTTATGGCGCTGGGCCACAGTATCCCGACGCTGGCGCTGGTCAGCGCCTTCGTGTGCTTCATCGGGATGGCCATCTCCGTGGGCGCGGCGTGCCTTTCGCACCTGGTGCACAAGGCGGCCGTCGCGCAGGACGAGAACGACTGACTAAACGAAAGCGATCGGCGGCGCGCCCCGGGGCGGGGCATGCGCGGTGCCGCGTTGACAGACAAAGGCGACAGGGACGGTACAAGGACCGGCCCTGTCGCCCTTTTCGCGTCAGAGGATCTTTCCCAGGAATTCCTTCAGCCTGGGGTTTTGAGGGTGATCGAAGATCTGCTCGGGCGTGCCCTGCTCGATGATCTTGCCGCCGTCCATGAAGAACACGCGGTCGCCGACCTCGCGGGCGAAGCCCATCTCGTGCGTCACGACCACCATGGTCATGCCCTCGCGCGCCAGCTGCTTCATGACGTCCAGTACCTCGCCGACCATCTCGGGGTCCAGCGCGGAGGTGGGCTCGTCGAACAGCATCACGTCGGGCTCCATGCACAGCGCCCGAACGATGGCGATGCGCTGCTTCTGACCGCCGGAGAGCTGGTTGGGATAGGCGCCGGCGCGGTCGGCCAGGCCTACGCGGACGAGCAGCTGCTTGGCCATGGACTCCGCGGCTTCCCGGGTCTTGAGCTTCAGCTTGATCGGCGCGATGGTCATGTTCTGAAGCACCGTCATGGTGGGGAACAGGTTGAAGTGCTGGAACACCATCCCCATCTTCTGGCGGTGCAGATTGATGTTCACATGGGGATCGGTGATGTCGACGCCCTCGAAGGTGATCGTGCCGGCGGAGGGCAGCTCCAGAAGATTCAGGCAGCGCAGGAACGTGGATTTGCCGGAGCCGGAGGGCCCGATCACCACCACCACTTCGCCCTTTTTGATCTCGGCGGACACGCCGTTGAGCGCGTGGATGCTGTCGCCGAAGTGCTTCTCCAGCCGGTCCACGCGGATCAGCACGTCGCCGTTCTGGGGTTTCAGCTTAGTGGTCACTGCTCCTCAGCCTCCTTTCGACGATGCCCGCGATCCAGGTCAGGAACATCACCAGCGCCAGATAGATGAGTGCCACGGCGATCAGCGGCATGAACGCGGAGAAGGTGCGCCCGCGGATGATATCGCCGCCCTTGGTCAGGTCCTGCACGGCGACGTAGCCCGCCACCGAGGTCTCCTTCAGGAGGGCGATGAACTCGTTCATCAGGCTGGGCAGCACGTTCTTGACCACCTGGAGCAGCACCACGTGCCACATGGTCTGAAGGTAGTTGAAGCCCAGGCTGCGGCCCGCCTCGAACTGGCCGTTGTCGATGGACATGATGCCGCCGCGGATGATCTCCGCTACATAGGCGCCGGAGTTCAGGCCGAAGGCCAGCGCGGCTACGAGCACGCCGTTGTTCGACGAGGCGAACACCACGAAGTAGATGATCATCAGCTGGACCACCACCGGGGTGCCGCGCAGCACGGTCAGGTAGACCTTGCAGAGCCCGTTGAAGAAGCCCAGCACCTTTCGGCCGAACGTCGGGCGCGCGCCCTGTGCCGTCTTGTCATAGGTGGAGCGCACCGCTGCGATGACCGCGCCGATGAACAGACCCAGCACCAGCGCCAGCATCGTGATGATCAGCGTGTTGCCCAGGCCCTGCGCCAGATACTTCCAGCGGTCGGCCTGTATGAAGTTCAGTGTGAATTCCGCCTTGAGATCGGCGAACCATTCGCTCAATGCGGTCCCCTCCCTTGCGCGTCGGATGATACAAAGCAAATAGGAAGCGCAGTGGCTCCCTATTTGCGTCGGGGCGATCGCTCAGCGGACGATCATTCCTCCATCATCGCGTTGAACTTGGCGATGATTTCGTTCACGGTGCCGTCCTCGATCAGCGCGTTCAGCTGCTCGTTGAAGGCGTTGAAGAGCTCGGTGTTGTCCTTGGCGAAGCAGAAGCCGTACTCTTCGCTGTCGCAGTCGCTGGCGAACATCTTCAGGCCTTCGTACTTGGAGACGTAGGCCAGAGCGGGGCCGTTGTCGATGATCACGGCGTCGATCTTGCCGCTGGTCAGCGCGATCACGGCGTCGGTGCCGGTCTTGTAGCGCTGCACCGTGATGCCGCCGTTCTGCTCGAGCCCGGAGGCGTACAGATCGCCGGTGGTGTCCTGCTGGACGCCGATCGACCAGGCTGCGCCCTCGGCGGTGAGGTCGGCGGCGGAGGCGATGGCGGAGTCTTCCTTCACGATGATCTGCTGCACGGTGATCTCGTAGGGAGAGGTGAAGTCGACGCTCTGCTTGCGCTCCTCGGTGATCGTGATGGCGCCGGCGCCGATGTCGAACTTGCCGGTGGCCACGCTGGCGATGACGGAGCCGAAGTCCATGTCCTCGACCTTCATGTCATAGCCCAGCTTCTCGCAGACCAGCTTTACGATCTCTACGTCGATGCCCGTGGGCTCGCCGGTCTCGTCATCGTAATACTCATAGGGCGGGAAGGCGCAGTTCGTCGCCATCGTCAGGGTATCGGCCATCGCGGACATGCCCGCGAACGCAAACAGCGCAACCAGGATCATCGCAATGATTTTCTTCATGATCGTTACCTCCGATATGATCGACGGTCGGCGCCTGTCATGGCTGCCGGTGCCGTCTGGATTGAGATGATTATACAACCGTATGCGTCAAAATGCAACAGATATTCAGAGAATTAACAGAATATGCGATATATGATGCATAAATATGCCTGAATCATATGGTTATGCAGGCGGATCGGGGCGCCGGGGCATGATTATGCACTTCCGGGCGCGGGAGAGGGCTGGCCGCGGCGGCGATAAATAACGATTATTTCGTTGACATCCCTTATGGGCGGTGATACAATCAGTCGTGAATCTGGACGCCAGTGCGCCCTGCGGTGCGTGAACGGCACGCCGGCGCGGCCGGCGCAGAGACTTGACAGAGCAATCGGGCGCCTGCAGGGCTGCGGATCAGACCTGCAGGCGCTATTTGGGTCGGCGGATCGCCGCTGCGAACGGCGCGCAATGGACGGGAGGGCTGGAAATGCAGATGACCGGCGCAAAAATACTGATGGAGTGCCTGCAGGAGCAGGGGGTCGACACGGTCTTCGGTTATCCCGGAGGCACGATCCTGGATGTCTATGACGAGCTTCTGAACTATCCGGGCATCCACCACTATCTGACATCCCACGAACAGGGCGCCTGCCACGCGGCGGACGGTTACGCCCGCGCGACCGGCGGGGTGGGCGTATGCTTCGCCACATCCGGCCCGGGCGCGACGAATCTCGTCACCGGCATCGCCACGGCCTACATGGATTCCTCCCCGGTGGTGTGCATCACCTGCAATGTGGAGCTGCCCCTGCTGGGCAAGGATTCCTTCCAGGAGGTGGACATCACCGGCGTCACCATGCCCATCACGAAGTGCAACTATCTGGTGCGTTCGGTGGAGGACCTGGCGGACACGCTGCGGGAGGCCTTCGCCATCGCGCGCTCCGGCCGTCCCGGGCCCGTGCTCATCGACATCCCCAGAAACGTGACCCAGGAGACGGCGGAATTTGAACCCCTGAGCCGCCAGAAGCACGGCATGAGCGGGCACCTGGCGCAGCTCATGAAGCGCTCCTCGCAGAATTTCCAGGCGCCGGAGCCGGACCACCGCGACATCGACCGCCTGGTGGAGATGATCCAGGCATCCGAGCGCCCGCTTTTGATCTGCGGCGGCGGCGTGGTGCGCGCGAGGGCGGGCTGGGAGTTCGAGGAGCTGGCCAACCGCATCGACGCGCCGGTGGGCATCACCGTGATGGGCGCCGGCGGCTTTCGGGGGCTGAACCGGCTGGCGATGGGCCTCGTGGGCATGCACGGCAGCCAGGCGAGCAACATGGCGGTGGACGCCTGTGACCTGCTGATCGCCGTGGGCTGCCGGTTCTCCGACCGCGTCGCGCTGAAGCCATCGGGCTTTGCGCGCAACGCGAAGCTCGTGCAGATCGACATCGACCGAAGCGAGATCAACAAGAACGTCGAGACGGCCCATCACATCATCGGCGATGCGCGCCGGGTGCTGCAGCTGCTCAACGAGCGGCTGCCCCAGCTCGACCATCAGGCCTGGAAGGACTACGTGTTCTCCTTCAAGACGCAGACCGAATACGACGCGGCGGACGACCGGATGACGCCGATGCAGGTGCTGGATGTCATCGCCCGCGTCGCGCCGAAGGACGCGATCTATTCGACGGACGTCGGCCAGCATCAGATGTGGGCCATACAGTATCTCCACTTCGAATATGCCGGTCAGCTGGTCACCTCCGGCGGCTTCGGCACCATGGGCTTCGGCCTCGGCGCGGCCATCGGGGCGCAGGTGGGCAATCCGGACAGGCTGGTCATCCACATCACCGGCGATGGCAGCTTCCGCATGAACTGCAACGAACTGGCCACGGTGGAGCACTACGGCCTGCCGGTGGTCACGGTGCTGTTCAACAACGGCGCGCTGGGGATGGTGCGCCAGTGGCAGACGCTGACCTGCCACGGCCGATATTCCCAGACCACGCTGGACCGGGGGCCGGATTTCGTCAAGCTGGCCGAGGCCTATGGGCTGTCGGGGCGGCGCGTGACGAATGCGGCCGACTTCGAGTCGGCATTCAGGGAGGCCATCGCGTGCGGCCACGGTTACGTGATCGAGTGCGCCATCGACATCGACGAGATGGTGCGCCCGATGGTGGGCGGCGGGAGCGACATCACCGAGTTCATGGTGGACTGAAGCGCCGCGCGCAGGGCACTATTCCAACGGACGGGGAAGGGATCAGAATGAACGCAGCAGAAAGGCATACCCTGGCGGTGCTGGTGGACAACGAGGCGGGCGTGTTGTCCCGCGTGGCGAGGCTGTTCTCCGGCAAGGGCTACAACATCGAGTCGCTGGCGGTGGGCACCACCCACGACCCTGCCGTGTCCCGCATGACGATCGAGCTGCTGGCGGACGAGAAGCAGGCCAGACTGCTGTGTATGCAGCTGCGCAAGCTGATCTGCGTGCATTCGGTCAAGCGGCTGCAGCCGGAGCATGCCATCCGGCGGGAGCTGGTGCTCATCAAGGTCAGCGCGCCCAGCCACGAGGCGCGCAACGAGATCATCCAGATCGCCAACATCTTCCGCGCATCCATCATAGACGTGTCGATGGGTTCGCTCACCATCGCCCTGATCGGCGACGAGAGCAAGGCCGAGGCCATACAGAACCTGCTGGACGAGTTCGGCATCATGGAGCTCGTGCGAACGGGCATGGTGGCGCTGGAGCGCGGCCAGTACACGATCGACGAGCAGACCAAGGAAAAGGGCGAGTTCGATTACGGCAAGAACGTGCTGTAGCCGGGCGGGCCGAAGGACGGTCAGGAGCGGGAAGTATGAACGAGCAGCTTTCAAGATCGGCGATGCTGCTGGGCGACGAGGCGATCCGGCGCCTGAGGCGCGCCAGGGTGGCGGTGTTCGGCATCGGCGGCGTGGGCGGATACGTCGTGGAAGCGCTGGCCCGCAGCGGCGTGGGCGCGTTGGAGCTGGTCGATGCCGACCGTGTGTGCCTGTCCAACCTGAACCGGCAGATCATCGCACTGCACAGCACGCTGGGGCAGTACAAGGCGGATGTCGCCGCCGCGCGGGTGCGGGACATCGACCCGGACTGCGCGGTCACGGCGCGGCGCTGTTTTTTCATGCCTGACACCGCCGGGGATTTTGATTTTACGCGCTACGATTACGTGGTGGACGCCATCGATACGGTGGCCGGCAAGCTGGAGCTGATCGAGCGCGCCAGGGCTGCGGGCGTGCCGGTGATCTGCGCCATGGGCGCGGGAAACAAGCTCGATCCCACCCGGTTCGAGGTGGCCGATCTCAGCCGGACCAGCGTTTGCCCCCTGGCGCGGGTGATGCGCCGGGAGTGCCGCAGGCGCGGCATCGAGGGGGTGAAGGTGGTCTATTCGAAGGAGACGCCGGTCGAGCCGGCGGAACAGCCCGACGGGAAGGCGGTGCCCGGCTCGGTCGCGTTCGTGCCGTCGGTGATGGGGCTCATCATCGCCGGCGAGGTCATCCGCGATCTCACCGAGCTCCCCCCGAGCGGGGAGACGCCCTGAAGCGGGACGCATCGAACGCCGCGCAGTCCGCGGGGCCGGATCGGAGCGCGGGCGCAGATCACCACATCAAAAGCGCGCTGCCACGCGGCGGCGCGCTTTTGATGTGGGTGGAAGTATCTCAGTTGAACTTCAACCGCTTGCGAAGCTGACGGTAGACGAACAGATCGATGCAGTGGCCCATGCGGCCGGGCAGCAGGCAGATGTTTGAGGAGCGCCAGCGAAGGCGGCGATAGAGCGCGGGACGGCTCCAGCGCAGCTCGTCCCACAGCGCGTCGGCCTTCTCCTGGTTTTCCCGCGTCCCGGACTTCCAGAGGAAGATGGTGCAGATCATCATCAGGATCGACAGGTGCCGGTACATGTAATTGGCCAGCCGACGATTGCTCTTTTCGAGGGGCTTGAGATCGTGCGCGTCGATGAGCAGCCGGGTGACCAGGATGTGCTGGTCGATGCGCTGAATGACGTTTTCCTCGCTGACAGACTGGTCGTCCCGGCCGATGAAGTAGCGATACAGATCGATGTCCAGGTACCACAGCGTGTGGACGCTGGGCAGCGGCTGGTAGACGAACAGGTTGTCCACATAGAAGGTATGCTTCGGCAGCGTCAGGCCGCAGTCCCGGAGCACGCCGGTGCGGTAGATGGCGGAGTGGATCGTGATGAACTGGGTGACGTTGAAGCGGCCGACCTCGTTCCAGCCGAAGACGCGGTCGACCGGCATCGCGTTGCTGTAGCGCACCACATGCTGGGTGTTGTCCGCCGCGTGCTCATAGACGTAGTTGCAGATGACGAGGTCGATGGGTCTGTCCATGCGCGAGAACATCCGAAGCTTGTTCAGCAGGACCTGAAGCGCGCGTCCATCCAGCCAGTCATCCGAGTCCACCACCTGGAAGTACAGCCCGCTGGCGTTGCGGATGCCCTGGTTCACGCCCTCGCCGTGACCGCCGTTCTCCTGATGGATCACACGGATGATCCCGGGGTAATCCGCGGCCCAGCGGTCGGCGATGGCGCCGGTCTCATCGGTGGAGCCGTCGTCCACCAGGATGATCTCCGCCTCGTCGCCGGCGGCCACCAGGGTCTTGAGGCAGCGCTCCATGTAGCCGGCGGAGTTATAGCAGGGCACTGCGAAGGTTATCAGCTTCAAAAGGATCCACACCTCTTTGGTCTGTCTCACATGGAGACGTCTGACCGCCCGCTGCAGAGAGCGTCTGCGCATCCCCCGCACGGGCATCGTCCCATCATTATAACACCGCTGCCGGGAAATAAAAAGAACGTATGGATTATATCGCCGCAAACAATGCATTGAGAATCGGCGGCTTTTTGCGTGCAGCCGGCGGCTGCGGCTTTAACACTTAACATTCATGGTTTATAATGGATTATCACTTGATGAATCCGCCTGAAATGAGGGATCGAACATGGCACAATACCTGGTCAAGCAGCTATACACCGACATGCCCGGGGCCGATATCGCCGGCGTGCGCGTGAGCGGTTGGGTGCGCACCATCCGCGAATCCAAGGCGTTCGCGTTCGTGGAATTGAACGACGGCACCTGGTTCAGGAATCTGCAGATCATCCTGGAGGCGGACCGGCTGCCCGGCTACGCGGAGATCGTGAAGCGCATCGCCACCGGCGCGGCCATCGAGGCGGAGGGCACCCTGGTGCTGACGCCCGACAACAAGCAGCCCTTCGAGCTGAAGGCAGACGCGGTCACCGTGGTGGGCGAGAGCCCCAGCGATTATCCGCTTCAGAAAAAGCGCCACACGCTTGAATACCTGCGCACCATCCAGCACCTCCGGCCCCGCGCCAACCTGTTCCAGTGCGCGTTCCGGGTGCGCAGCGTCGCGGCCCAGGCCATCCACCGCTTTTTCCACGACAAGGGCTATGTCTACGTCCACACGCCGCTGATCACCGGCTCGGATTGCGAGGGCGCGGGCGAGATGTTCCGCGTGTCCACGCTCGATCCGGACGCCCTGCCGCTGGACGAGAACGGCAAGACCGATTTCAGCAAGGATTTCTTCGGCAAACCCGTGTCGCTGACGGTGTCCGGCCAGCTGAACGCCGAGATCTTTGCCATGGCCTTCCGCAATGTCTACACCTTCGGTCCGACCTTCCGCGCCGAGGAGTCCTACACCCCCAGGCACGCGGCGGAGTTCTGGATGATCGAACCGGAGCTCGCCTTTGCGGATCTTGCGGTGGACATGGATCTTCAGGAGGAGATGGTGAAGTACATCATCTCGGCGGTGCTCGAGGAGTGCCCGGAGGAGATGGCCTTCCTGAACCAGTTCGTGGACAAGGGCCTCATCGATCGTCTGTCGTTCGTGCGCGACGCGGATTTCGTGCGCTGCAGCTACACCGATGCCATCGCGATCCTGCAGAACTCGGGCGAAAAGTTCGAATACCCCGTGGGGTGGGGCGAGGACCTGCAGACCGAGCACGAGCGCTATCTGACCGAGAAGCATTTCGGAAAGCCCGTGTTCGTGACCGACTGGCCCAAGGAGATCAAGGCGTTCTACATGCGCGTGAACGACGACGGCAAGACCGTCGCGGCCGCCGACCTGCTGGTGCCCGCGGTGGGCGAACTGTGCGGCGGCAGCCAGCGCGAGGAGCGCTACGATGTGCTCAAGGCCCGCATCGAGGAGCTGGGCATGGATCCGGCCGACTACTGGTGGTACCTGGAGCTTCGCAAGTACGGCACGGCCAAGCACGCCGGGTTCGGTATGGGCTTCGAGCGCATGATCATGTACCTCACCGGCATCGCAAACATCCGCGACGTGCTGCCCTTCCCGCGCACCACCGGCAACGCAGACTTCTGACAGACATACATCCGACGCCCGGCCCTTCCCGGATCGCATCCGGGAGGGCCGGTCATTTTTGGATGATCCACCGCCCGGCGGACGCGGCGGGAACCGGTCGGCGGACAGCGCCGGGCCATGCATCGACGGGTGGAGATGCATGGGAGAATTATTTGATATTTTTTCAAATCAAATCCCCCCTTGACGAATGCCGATCCACCTGATACTATTAAAGTGAAGTTATGTGCGTGTTCTGCGCAGAAAACTGGAATTCAAGGAGGAGATGACTTATGAACAATATCCCGCAGGTCAAAATGGGCATCCTGGCCGTGAGCCGCGACTGTTTCCCGATCACGCTTTCCGAGAAGCGCCGCAAGGCCATCGTGGCCAAGCTGAAGGAGAAGAACTTCGACATCTTTGAGTGTCAGACCATCATCGAAGGCGGCATCGACGCCAACGTGAACGAGGCGTATGACGAGATCGTGAAGTCCGGCATCAATGCGCTGGTGGTGTTCCTGGGCAACTTCGGTCCCGAAGGCCCCGAGACGCTGATCGCAAAGAAGTTCGGCGGCCCCGTGATGTACATCGCGGCAGCCGAGGAGAACATCGGCGTGCTGTCCTCCGACCGCGGCGACGCGTACTGCGGCATGCTGAACGCGTCCTACAACCTGAAGCTCTCCGGCATCAAGGCCTACATCCCCGAGTATCCCGTGGGCGACGCCGAGTACTGCGCCAACGAGATCATCGGTTTTGAGCCCATCGCTCGCACGATCCTGGGCCTGCAGGACCTGAAGATCATCACCTTCGGTCCCCGTCCCTTCGACTTCCTGGCCTGCAACGCGCCCATCGCGCCGCTGTTCAAGCTGGGCGTCAACATCCAGGAGAACTCCGAGCTCGACCTGCTGAAGGCCTACAGAGAGCATGCGAACGACCCCCGCATCCCCGCCAAGATCCAGGAGATGGCCGACGAGCTGGGCGAGGGCAACAAGATGCCCGGCATCCTGCCGAAGCTTGCGCAGTATGAGCTGACCCTGCTCGACTGGATCGAGGCCAACAAGGGCACCTGCAAGTACGTGGTCATGGCCAACAAGTGCTGGCCGGCCTTCCAGACCGAGTTCGGCTTCGTGCCCTGCTACGTCAACTCCCGCCTGACCGCCATGGGCATCTGCACGGCCTGCGAGGTGGACATCTACGGCGCACTGTCCGAGTACATCGGCACCTGCGTGACCGGCGAGGCCGTGACCCTGCTGGACATCAACAACAGCGTGCCGGAGGACATGTTCAACGAGAGCATCAAGGGCAAGTTCGACTATCGCCACAACGAGACCTTCATGGGCTTCCACTGCGGCAACACCCCGATGTGCCGCCTGACCAAGGGCACCATGAAGTATCAGCTGATCATGAAGCGCGGCCTGGAGCCCGACGGCGAGCCGGACATCACCCGCGGCACCCTCGAGGGCGACATCGCGCCCGGCGCGATCACCTTCTATCGCCTCCAGGGCAACAAGGACAGCCAGCTGCAGGCCTA
>JAFRMB010000132.1 GCA_017430945.1 Clostridia bacterium
GCGGGCCGCTGGGCAGGTACGGGTGCAGGCCGCTGGGCAGGTGTGGGCGCGGGCCGCTGGGCAGGTACGGGCGCGGGCCGCTGGGCAGGTGTGGGCGCGGGCCGCTGGGCAGGTACGGGCGCGGGCCGCTGGGCAGGTCTCGGTGCCGGTCTCGGCACAGGATCCGGAACGGCTGTGACCGCCTGGCGGATGACCGGGATCCCGGGCTGCGTCGGCCTCGGTGCAGGTCTCCTGCGCCGGTAATCCGGCCTCAGGGCAGTCCTTCGGTATGTGGGCTTGAAAACCACAGGAGCCGGACGCGTCCAGCGGCTGTAGCTTGAGATGCGATTGCCGAGCGTCAGTCCTGCCAATACGGATGCGACGGTGTTCAGGAAGGAGCCATCCCCGTCAAAAACAGAGCTGGTCGCCTTCTCGCCCAGATCGACATATCCGTCACTGTTGAATATCGCGACCTGCATATCGTATTCGGTCAGTGCCTGACAGAGATACTGCGCCTGGATCGCCGTAAGGCCCTTTGCGATCTCCATGGGGGTATTGTCGATGATCTTCGCCGCGTCATCATCCGAATAGCCAAGCAGATCCGATATCATATCGACGGCTACGGCACGGCGGCAATCGCCTTTGGTCAACAGTACGATCCGAAAATCACTTCGCGCGGCCGGTTCGGTCACGGCCACACCGGTCTTCAGGGCGGTACCGCAATTCCCGCAAAAGCGGTCATCGATCTCGACCGGAGACCCACAATTGGGGCAAAAAGGCATATCTTTCCCTCCTGTCTGTGAACTTCAGGTTGATTATACCTCATTTTCCCTGGATTTGCAATAATCGACGCAAAAGAACCGACGCACGCCAGACGTCCTGATATGGATGTGATTTCATTGACAATTATGGATCAAAATGCTACAATTATCTTTAGGTTGATGTGATCCTTGGAATGACTTGCATCATACATCATTGGTATCGGAGGATGAGCATGCATATGAAGAAGATACTTTTGTCAGTCATCGCACTTATGCTGCTGCTGGCCGTCTGTGTGACTGCATGTGCGGATGGCTGGACGATGTACGTGAACGCAAATGGCGTCAAAGTGTACAAGGAGCCCAAGAAGAGTTCTTCAGTACTCAGGAAGTTCGACGGCAACGACAAGGTCACCGCCGTAGATGAAGTCGGTGGCTGGACCAAGATCTCCTTCAAGAAAGACGGCAAGAAGAAGACCGGTTGGATCGAGAACAAGTATCTCAGCGAGACACAAGTCCAGAGCAGGTGCAAGCACAAATTCGGCAGCTGGGAGATCGTCAACAAGCCCACCTGCACCAGCGTGGGCTACAGGGTCCGCTACTGCAAAAAATGCGGCATCATGGATGAAGGCGAAGTCCCCAAGGCCGAGCATAACTACGGTAAATGGAAGGTCACCAAGGAGCCTACCTGTACCAGGACCGGCGAACAGTACCGCGTCTGCAAGGATTGCAAACACAAGCAGACCAAAGAGATCCCAAAGGTCCCGCATGAATACGGCAAGTGGAATGTGACGCTTGAAGCCACGTGCACCCGCACCGGCGAGAGGTATCACGTCTGTCAGGAATGCGGCTACAAGGAAGTCGAGACCATCAAAAAGAAGCCCCACAGCTACGGCGCCTGGATCGTGACCCTGGCTGCCACCTGCACCGAAGAGGGCGAGCACTACCGCATCTGCGAAGTATGCGGCAATATCGACGAACAGGTCATCAAGAAGCTGCCGCATGACTATGAATGGGAGATCATCACGCCGACCACCGACCACTCCTCCGGCACCCGCTGCAAGGTTTGCCAGGTTTGTTTCAGGCGCGAACGCGAAGAGTCCTTCGATCCCGAAGGGACGCTGCGCCGCGGTGCCAAAGGCGCATCCGTGCGCGAGATCCAGATGCTGCTGGCCGACCAGGGCTATCTCAAAGCGAGCGGTGTCGACGGCAAGTTCGGCGGCGGACTGGAAAAGGCGATCATGAGCTTCCAGAAGGATCAGGGTCTCGATCCTGACGGCATCGCCTGGCCCCAGACCATCAATCGCCTCCATCATGATTTCGGGCCCTGGCAGACCGTCAAAGCCGCCACGCGCTTTGAAGCCGGTGAGCGCGTCCGTGTCTGCACCGAATGCGGTTATATGGAGCGGGAGCAGATCGACGTCGGCGGCACATTCAAGCGGAAGCAAAAGGGAGAATCGATCCGAACCATACAGAAACTCCTCAAGCAAAGCGGATACGATGCCGGCAGCCTGGACGGCAGTTACGGCGCCAAGCTGGACAAAGCATACGCTGCTTTCGCCGCTGCGAACGGCATCGACTTTGCAGACGGCGAGCTGAGGCCCGGCCATTTGGACGCGCTGGTCAATGCCTGGCTCGAAAAAACGGCCGGCAGCAGCTGGATGGGCAGCGGCGATCTGGCTTCACCGGTGAATCTGGCGCTGACCCTGACGCAGGTGCCTTCGAGCGGCGATCCGGACGTTCGAGATTTTTCCTGGTCCCTGACCAACCTGGGCAGCAGCAAGTGCACGTTCTGTCTGTTGCTGATGTCCCGTGACAAATCCGATTTCACGCGTGACACGCAGGTCATGGTGATCGACGGCATAGACCTGAAGCCCAATGGCAACAACAACGCGCACGGCACGTTCAACGTCGTCAGTGGCTGGGACAACGGCCCGATGTACTTCACGGCCGTCGCCGTTGAAAACCAAAACGATGCCAAGTGGGTCAGCAACGTCGTCACGATCGACATCGGCGAATAAAGGACTGACAGCTATAGATCCGGCCCTGCCTTCCCGCGAAGGCAGGGCCGTAATGCTTCATGTCGGTCCGGTATCGGTCTTCAGCGTAACGAGGACCTCGCTGATGAGATCGTCCCGCGCCATAGCAGCTTCCTCGTCGTCGTTGCCAACCTAAATCAGGTAAAGCGGAAGGCCATCTGGCGATTCACCTGTCCGGCCTGCGGGAGCCTTTCACCACCTACAGCAACGCCTGCCGCAAATAATGCTCCAACGCTTGCCATGAGCCGAGAGCCAGTTCAGTCAGTCCATCCAAGGCACCTATGCCCCAGAGCGCAGTAAAGCCATGTGCGAAAACGTGGAGCAAGTCAGGGGAGAAAAAGGAAGGCCAGATCCGCAAACGCCATCCTCCGGGAGGTCCAAATCGCCAGACCGGTGCGATCCCCGAAGTCACCGTCGCAGCTCCGGGAACCGAGAGCATGGCCCGGCTTCGGCGCATCTTGTGCATCAGCTTAACGCCTGTCCCTCGCAGCCATACTTGATTGGCGACGGTGGTGCTCCGTCCCGTCCGGCTCAGCCCGGCCGGCGATGCCGTGCATCTCAGGCAAAGACAACGCATCGAACAGAAGCCGACAGTCGCTTTTTTTATTCACTTTTAACCTCAAGCCTGCCGTGTGGCATTGAAATCGACCCCATGCATCGGTTAAAATGGATCAGAGGAGGTGGTTGCGATGCATGAAGAGAACACGGGGATCGGCGCTCCATCCGGGCGCAGACCTATGTCTTCCCATGATACATCCGGCGAGCAGGGCGTTTCCAACGATCATGAACATGATCATGCCTACATGCATGCGCACGGCATCCCCCACACCCACGGGCATGTCCACTCTCACGAGCAGACCAAAGCGGTCCTGAACCGCCTCTCCCGTGCCATCGGCCACTTGCAGTCCGTGCGCACGATGGTCGAAGAGGGCCGTGACTGTACAGAGGTCCTGATCCAGATCGCCGCCGTTCGCTCCGCCATCGACAATACCGGCAAACTGATCCTTCAGGACCATCTGAAGCACTGTATCGTCGACGCCGCAGTGGAAGGCGATCAACAGGCCATCGAAGATCTCTGCCATGCCATCGACAAATTCATGTAGTTCTTTCTTCGCATCGACCGGTGTTATCCGGTCGGTGCTTTTGATCTCACTTTGGCGGCATCCGCTGCGCCGACCTTCCAAATGTACGCTTTCGATGCGTTTCCACGCCCGGGATCGCGAACGATCTGTGTCCTGTTATTTTTTATATCCATATTGCATCGGGCGGGTTTTATCGCTATAATAGGCGTGAGCACGGCGAGGTGATCCCTTTCGGGACACCGTCGATGTCCGTGCACAGGATTGCAATGAGTAGGAATGGCGCGTCAAGTACCGGCGGATGGGAGGTTGCCGCCGGGCGAAGGAGCCTCTGCGCTCCGCGGTGCCATTGTCGCATCCGCTATCGCAATCTTTATTAAAGTGCCCTTTATGGGCTCATACGACCCGTCTGTCGACCTCCTCCCATAGAACGGAGGCTTTTTTATGCGCAGATCCACGACAAGGATGCTCGTCACGATGGCTCTTCTGTCCGCCATCGGAGTCGTACTGGCCAGGTTCGTACCGATGCCAAACGCCTACATGCGCTTCTCCATCGAAGCGGTCCCGGTCATCGTCGGCGGGCTCATTTTCGGCCCTGTCCCGGGCGCGATGATCGGCCTCGTCGCCGACTTTACCGGCTGCCTGTTCTCAGGTTACGGCTACAATCCCGTATTCTCTCTGCCGCCGATGCTGATCGGCATTTGCGCCGGCTGCCTGCGCGGGCTGCTCTATGCGCGCATAAGCTATCTGCGCATCCTGGCGACGTTCTTTCCCGCGGTCGTCCTCGGTTCGATGCTGTGGCAAAGCTACTGGCTCTCATTCTTCTACGGCACCAGAACGTTCCTCGGATTCCTCGGGATGCGGTCGATACAGTTTGCCATCACCTCGCTCATCAACGCTGCGGTGGTCTATGCGCTGTTCAAAAGCCGGATCTTTGAAGCGCTCCACCTGTGGCCTTTTGCGCAGTCCGGTGACGGGGCATCTGACCGCACAGGAGCAGACAGGAAGGCTGGTGACAAATCGTGATGAAGATCGAAGACGCACTCAAATACATCCACAGCGTCAGTTGGCGGGGCACCATCCCGGGACTGGAGCGTGAGCTCGAACTCCTGCACCGCCTCGGAGACCCCCAAAGGGATCTGAAATACATCCACGTGGCAGGAACGAACGGCAAAGGGTCCACCGCATCGATGCTTGCCAGCATCCTGCGTGCCGCAGGTTACCGCACAGGTCTGTACACCTCTCCCTACATCGTCCGCTTCAATGAACGCATCCAGGTTGACGGCGAGCAGATCTCCGACGAAGCGATCTGCTCCCTGACTGAAACCATCATGCCCCACGCGGAGGCCATGTCCGAACATCCGTCGGAATTTGAGATCGTCACCGCCATGGGTTTTGAATACTTCAGGCTGATGCGATGTGACATCGTGGTGCTCGAGGTCGGCATGGGCGGTGAATGGGACGCCACGAACGTGATCGATGACAACGAGGCGGCCGTGATCGTCAACATCGGTCTTGACCATACCGAGATTCTGGGCGACACCGTCGAAAAGATCGCCCGCACCAAGTCAGGCGTCGTCAAGCGCGGCTGCCCCTGTGTGATCTACAGGCAGGACAGGATCGTGGAGGACGTGTTCGAAGAGGTGTGTCGCGACATGGGCGCCCCCTTCATCCCCGCCGACTTTGGGAGCCTGAGACCGCTCTATGCCGGGCTCGACGGCCAGCGCTTCGATTGGGGCGATCTCAAAGACATCCATCTGCCCCTGCTTGGCGAACACCAGCTGAAGAACGCCTGTAACGTGCTGAGCACTGTTCGGGTGCTGCGGCAGCGCGGCTGGCAGATCAGCGATGCCGCTATCCGCAGCGGGCTTGCAGGTGTCGATTGGCCCGGGCGCTTCCAGCTGCTGTCGCGGGATCCGCTGTTCATCATCGACGGCGGCCACAACCCGCAGTGCCTGGACGCGCTTGAAAAAACGCTCCGGACCTACCTGCCGGATCGGAGATTCGTGTTCCTGAACGGCGTAATGGCCGACAAGGATTTCGACGAAATGTTTAGAAGGCTCGTGCCCATCGCGCTGGATTTCGTGACTGTTCGGCCCGACAACCCCCGCGCGCTGTCCGCATATGCGCTTGCGGAACACATTCACAGCCATTACGGCATGCCCGCCACGCCCTGCGAGAGCGTCGCCGAAGGCGTGCGCACGGCCATAAAAAAGGCAGGCCCGGACGGTGCGGTCTGTGCCTGCGGTTCTCTGTATATGCTGGGAGATGTCATGGCTGCGTTCAGCAGGCGCTGAAGCATGTCTGTCATCCCTTTTGCTTGTCTTTCCTGGCGGATACTGCGGTATCAACGGACTTTCCGAACACGAAAAAACGCTGATAGAGGAATTCGGTAGAAAAGTTCAGCAGCATGTTGATGCCTGTCACAAGGTACTCGTTCCAGCCTGCGGTGGTCACGAGGTAGTCGCCCAGCATCGTGGACAGCGGCGTGAACACGGCATAGTAGGCTGCCACCTTGAGCATCGCTATCGGCACGTTCGCCGCAGATTTGAACGTATACTTCCGGTTCAGCGTGAAATTCCACAGGACCGACAGCACGAGCGACGTCAGGTAGCAAACGCGGTACGGCAGATCGAACGCTTCGTTCATCAGCGTAAAGCTGCCGATCTGTATGATGCCTGCGCTGACCGAGAACAGCGCGAATTTTACCGCGCGCCAGAACTCTTTCATTTATTATCTCCTCATTTCTGCGGATCGCAATTTGTCACCGCTGTCTCATGGACCATAGTTACTTGTGGTATGGCTCGCCCGTGCGGATGCGCTCGGCCCGATAGAGCTGTTCCAGCAGTATGACGCGCATGAGCCCGTGCGGAAAAGTCAGATTGGAGAAGGACAGCCTGGCATTAGCCCGGGACAGGACGGCCTCGGACAAGCCGTTGGAGCCGCCGATCACGAATACATTGCGCCTGCCGTCGCCCGACCAGCCCTCCAGGATCCGCGAGAGCTTCACGGAGTCAGGCGCATCCGCGCGTATACACAAAGCGATCACGCGGTCTGCAGGTTTGATCTGCCGAAGGAGCGCCTGCCCTTCCCTGTCCACCACCTGCTTGAGCTGCGCTGCGCTGGCGCGCTCCGGCGCGGGCAGATCCTCCACTTCGACGATCTCATATCGGCCGTATCTTGACAGGCGTTTCAGGTATTCCGCACAGCCCTGCTGCTGCCACTTCTCTCTGAGCCTGCCCACGCAGAGTATCACACCATTCACGACGCAGCCCCCATGATCAGTGTCGCCAGCATGGACAAAGCCATCAATACGAGCATTCCCAGAAGCGTCCATTTTTCTGCGCGCCTGAGCGGTGCGTGCACACGCGCCATCGGTTCGATGCCTCTGGCGCGCCTGCGAAAGTCGATGCTCTTCAGTGAGATCGCCATGACCGCCAGCAGGATCATGATCTCTGTAACCAGCCACAGCGTTCCGGTCTGCGCTTCCGGAGGCGTCGCAGACGCCTCAGCCCTTGACGCGATGAACACGATGACCAGTATCGACGTGTTGTATACCGTATGGAACAGCATGCCGGCATACAGGCTGTCGAGCGCGTACACCAGAAAGCCCGATACCAGACCTACCAGAAGATAAGCCGGCAGTCCGAACAGGTTGCTGTGCAGAAGCGCGAACAGCACACTTGATGCAAATATCGCAAATGCCGTGCCCCTTCTCTCCCACGCAGCGAGGACGCAGCCTCTGAACAGCAGTTCCTCACAGATGGCGGGCACAGCCGCGCTGTTGACCACGGTCAGCATCAGGTCGCGGGAAGATGCGACCTCGATCGAAGCATCCGGTCCACTCAAGCCGACGGCCTTGAGCAGGTCGATCCAGACGATGTCCAGCTCTGTTGCGAGGAACACGCAGAGCACGCCCAGGAACATCACGGATATCGATGGTATGACCTGCATGGGATTCAGTCGGAGCGCCTCGCCGACCTCACCGCTTCGCCGCATGCTCAGCACGATCGGCAGCACCATGAAGGGCAAATAGTAGAACACATTGACCGCCAAGTCCTGGCGAATGCCCGTGTCAGGCGCGATGCGGCCCGCGATCAAGCCGGCGATCCAAAGCCCTGCCAGCGCGATCATGCACAGCACATTAGCCGTCAGCACCGTCGGCCTCTGCCGTTCGGCCAACGCGGTAAAATCCCTTTCCTGCATAGCTCTCCATCTGATCCGTCGATCCCTGCGCGAGATGGATCCGTCTCCCGGGATCTTCGATCTTCCCTGTATCAGACGTTGAAGCGGAACAGCGTCACGTCGCCGTCCTTCATCACATAGTCCTTGCCTTCGCTGCGGACCAATCCCTTTTCCTTGCAGGCATTCATGCTGCCCTCGCGGACGAGGTCGTCGTACGGCACGATCTCGGCGCGTATGAAGCCCCTCTCAAAATCGGAGTGGATCTTGCCGGCTGCCTGAGGTGCCTTGGTGCCCTGTTCGATGGTCCAGGCGCGCACCTCCTTGGGGCCTGCCGTCAGATAGCTGATGAGCCCGAGCAGCCTGTATCCCAGCACCACCAGCCTGTCGAGGCCAGACACCCCGATGCCGAGATCGTCCAGGAACATCTGTTTCTCTTCGGGCTCCATCTGGGAGATATCCTCTTCGGCCTGTGCGCAGATGACGAGCACCTCGGCGCCTTCCGCCGCCGCGATGTCCTTCACCGGCTTGACCAGCGGCAGGCTGTCCTCGTCCTTGCCGAGGTCTTCCTCGCCGATATTCGCTGCGTAAATGACTTTTTTCATGGTCAGCAGGAACCAGTCCCTGACCGCTGCCAGCTGTTCCTCGTCCAGTTTGGCCGTTCGCGCCGGCTTTCCCTCGTTCAAATGCTCCAGCAGGAGCTTGCCCGCTTCGGCCTCGATGGCGAACTTCTTTTCGCCCTTCTTCAGCATCGCCGCAGCTTTTTCAGAGCGCTTGGTGACCGTCTCGATATCCGCCAGTACGAGCTCCGTATTGATGACGTCGATATCGCGCGCAGGATCGACACTGCCGTCCACGTGGATGACATTGGCGTCCTCGAAGCAACGCACGACATGCACGATGGCATCCACCTCGCGAATGTGTGAAAGGAACTTATTGCCCAATCCCTCGCCCCTGCTGGCTCCTTTGACGAGTCCGGCTATGTCGACGAACTCAAGCGTCGCGGGCGTGTATTTCTCCGGATGATACATCTCTGCCAGCACATCCAGCCGCTTGTCCGGCACAGCTACGATGCCGGTGTTCGGCTCTATCGTGCAAAACGGATAGTTTGCCGCCTGTGCGCCCGCACAGGTGATCGCATTGAACAGCGTGCTCTTGCCGACGTTCGGAAGGCCAACCACGCCAAGCTTCATATCCATCACAGCTCCTTTGTCTGATATCGTTCCACATGCGCCGAGGCGCCTTTCCCATTATAGCAGATTGATGCCTATTTCACAATACCATCGGTCAAAATCGGCGTGCTCTCCGCTTGTGCATCCACCGTCCTGACCAGCGCCGCGATCTCATCGTATCTTGACAGGATGCGCGCATAGTTCTCCGGGATATGCGGGATCGAACAGCGGCTGCAATCCTTGAGGCCCTTGGCGTTGTATCTGAAGTCTCCGCCACATCGCCTGCCAAGCGCATAGAGCGGGCAGTAACAGAACAGGCAGTTGAACCGTTCCGGATCGACCGCATCGTGGCACGGAAAGAACTCGCACGCCCGATTCTGAAAGAACGCGCAGCGCTTTTCGGTCTTCGTCATGATCTTGCCTCCCTATGAAGAAACAGGCGCCTTTCCTGCACGCGCCGCTGTATGCCGGTTTTTGCCCGGCGATGCATCGATCCCCGCCTGGCGGCTGTCAAATCACAGAAACCCGCCACTTCTCTACGGAAATGACGGGCTTCATGGTACACCTTCAGGGGCTCGAACCCTGGACACCCTGATTAAGAGTCAGGTGCTCTACCAACTGAGCTAAAGGTGCATATGGAGCGGTAGACGAGACTCGGACTCGCGACCTCCACCTTGGCAAGGTGGCGCTCTACCAACTGAGCGTCCCGCTCATAGTCCATGATTTTGCGCACCAGATGCGTGCGGTAACGCACGCCGTTGTTCGCGATCGTCGAGGCATAGGTCGCCAGC
>JAFRMB010000133.1 GCA_017430945.1 Clostridia bacterium
CCACGCCGATGTCGATGGCCACGGCGTCGATGGCACCGGCCATCAGCTCGGTGAAGCAGATGTTGTAGTTCTCATAGCGCACCAGCTCGCCGAAGGTCGCGCCGAATTCGGCCGCGTCGCCGCCGTCGCTGAGCAGGATGTCGGCAGAGGTGCCCAGCTGCACGCCCACGCGCTTGCCGGCCACGTCGTCCAGGGTCTCGATGCCGCTGCCCTTCTTGGTCAGGATCATCTGGGAGTTGTCAGAGTAGGCCATGGAGATGCTGTATGCCTCGGGATCGATGACGTCGATGGTCAGGCCGGACCAGATGCAGTCCATGTCGCCCGCGTCCAGCTGGATCAGCTTGGTGTCCCAGTTGATCGGCACCACTTCCTGGGTCCAGCCCAGGATCTCGCAGACCTTCTGGCACATCTCGACATCGTAGCCGGTGTAGCTGCCGTCGTTGCCCATGTAGGAATAGGGCGGATACTCCGCGTCGATGCCCATCCTGAAAACGGTCCCCTCGGCCAGACAGGCTGCGCTCATCATGAGCACCAGGGCTACCAAAACAGAGATCATGCGTTTCATGTCGTTCTTCCTCCCATTCGGATATTGTAAACTTGATGATAACACATTACCACAGTGAAGTAAAGAGGCGGCGGCAACGTTTCGGAAATTTAACGGGCGGCGGCGCGATCAGCCGTTGCACACCACGTCGCAGCAGAGGCTGCCGCCGTCGACGTAGGTGTAGATGGTGATGGCGCCGGAGCCGGTGTAGCGGAACGAGAAATCCAGGTCCGCGTTGTAGTCGGTGAGGATGGCGTCCGACGACCGGTCCACGTAATCCTGATTGTAGCGCGTTCCATAGGTAGATTTTTCGATGATGGCCACGTCGTCCATGTCCTTGACGGCGAGCCAGATCACGCTGGCCACCTGGGCCACGCCGCCGCCCACGACGCGCGCGCCGCGGCCGTTGACGGCCATGTCGTAGCCGTATTTTTCGGTGCGCGGCCCGACGATCCTGTTGAACGAGAAGACGTCGTCCCCGGCCAGCGTGGTGTCATATACGCTGCCGGCAGCCAGCCGGACGTTGTTCGCCGTCTCGCCGTACTCATCGAAGGGGATGCGGGCCGTGACGGTCTGCGTCCGGCTCGGCACCGCCGTCGGCCTGGGCGTGCTCCAGTCGTCGAACCAGCTGCCGGTCTGACCGGACCAGTCGTCGAACCAGGTGCTTTCGCCGGACCAGCCGCTGCCGGCGCCGTCCTCCATCGTGAGCTCGCAGTAAAGCCAGTCCCCGTTGTACCACATCTCGATCCTCATGTCCGAGGCGTAGTTGGTGAACCGGAAGTCGATGCCCGCGCTGTAGTCGGTGATCACGGCCAGGCTCCCGTCGGAGACGTGATCGCCCTTATAGTTGTTGCCATAGGTTGACAGGGAATTGAAGCGGATCTCGCCCTCGACGTTCAGAAGCGCCATGTACAGCGTGCTGGCGACCTGCGACACGCCGCCGCCGGTGACGTTCACGCCGCGGCCGTTGGGGGCGGAGCGGTAGCCGCGCGCGCCGGTGCGGGCGCCGACGACGTCGTTGAACGAAAACGCTTCGCCGGCGCGAACGTATGTGCCGTTGATCGCCTCCACCGCCAGGCGGATATTGTTGATCTTGTTGTCGCTGGCGTCGTACAGCGCGGTCCGGGCGTTGGCATAGACCGCGGCCTTCGCCGCGGGACATCCCGGCACCGCCAGCAGCAGCGCCAGCGCGAGGAGCGCGCACAGCCATCTCCTGTTCATATCGAAGCCTCCTTATCGGTCGCTCGGATCGACGGTGTATGGCCGTTAGACGCGGTACGGACGCGTAAGGTTCCGCGCGGATCTGCCGCGGCGCGCTTCCACGGGCCCGCTCACGCCGACGTCAGGCGGATCTCGTCGTAAGCGGCGTCCTGCTCGACGCGCAGCCGGTTCAGTTTGATGAGCTCCAGCAGCGCCAGGAACATGGTCACGACCTCCTGCCGCGTGAAATCCGCATCGAACAGCGCGCTGAACGTACAGCCGCCCCCGCGCAGCCGGCGCGAGATGCGCGCCATGCAGCCGGCGACGGTGTACGCGTCGCGCCGGATCTCCCGGTTGGCCAGCCGGTCGGCGAGCTCCGCCCGCTCCGCGCGCTCCAGTACCTTCCGGTAGGCGCGGATCAGCTTGTCCAGCGTCAGCCCGGTGATCTCGATGTTGGGCGGCGGCAGCGGGTACTCCTCCGGCAGCTTGGTCATGAGGTCGCGGGCATCCTCCTCGAGCGCGTGCATGCGCGCCGAAGCTTCCTTGAACTGCCGGTATTCCTCCAGCTGCCGGATGAGGGCCTCCTCCGGACTCAGCTCGTCGGGGTCCTGCGGCTTGGGCGGCTTTGGCAGCATCGCGCGGGACTTGATCTCCAGAAGCGTCGCCGCCATCTGCAGGAATTCGCTGGCCGAATCCATGTCCAGCTCATCCACCAGCTTCATGGCCGCCAGATACTGCTCGGTGATCTCGGACACGAAGATATCGCGGATGTCGATCTTCGCGTTGGATATGAGCGTCAGCAGCAGATCCAGCGGCCCGTCGAACTGCTTGAGCGATACGATATAAGGCATACGTCCTCCGTCAGGTCATGAGCCCCATGGCCTTAAGGCCCATGGCGGCGAGACTGCCCGCCCCGGTGAGCACCTGTTCGTCCACCCAGCCCAGCAGCTTCCCGACCGCGCCGGACATCACCAGCACGAGCATCGCCATGGACGCGATGCGCGCGACGTTGTGGTCTGCGAAAAGGCTGCGCTTCAGGAACAGGTCGTTCACCACGTGGTAGCCGTCCAGCGGCGGCACCGGCAACAGATTGAAAATGCAAAGCACCAGGTTCGTCACCGCGAAATACCCCAGCATCTGATAGAGATGGCCGGAGATCTCGCCGAACATCGGAGCGATCAGGTAATCCGACGCGTATGGCAGCATGTTCAGAAGCGCGCTCAGCGGCATGTAGTAATAGGTGCCGTCCCGCAGATCGAAGAGGCAGTCCATGCCCGCGTAGCGCGCGCGGCAGATGCGGCCCGACAGCGCGCTCACCTCCACCGCGGGCACCCTGGCGAGCGCCGCGGCAAAGATCGCGAACATCACCACCATGGCCAGCACGAACAGCAGGAGGTTCATCGTCACGCCGGCCACGGACACCTTCAGATCGTCTCTCCGGAAGTTCCTGTAGCGCAGAGGATTCACCGGTACGGGCTTGGCCCAGCCGTACCCCACGAGCAGCATCATCACCGTGCCGAGCGGGTCCAGGTGCTTGAGCGGGTTCAGCGTCAGGCGGCCCATCAGCCGCGCGGTGTCGTCGCCGCAGCGGCTGGCCACCCACGCGTGCGCGAATTCGTGCGCCGACAGCGCCAGGATCCGCCCGGGGAACGCCAGCAGGAATATGATCAGCATCCCTTTGGGATCGCTCAGGAATTCATCGAGATACGTCAGCAAGACACTGTCCTCCATGCTTCACGAAATGTCTGCCTCATTATAACCGATTTTCGCGGGATGTTCAAGCCTTGCAGGCGGGCGGCAAATGTGTTATAATGTCGCAAACACATTCCGGTCCGGCACAGCCGGCGGACGACAGGAGGCTGCCTATGGGATTCTTTTCCGGTCCCGATGAGGTCGCGCGCAAGGCGAACCTGAAGGTGATGGAGGATAAACGGCTGGCTTTTGCCCAGGCGATGCAGGCGCGCGGCTTTGCGCCCGAGCGGATGCTGATGTCGCAGCGGGAGGACGGCGGACTGATGGCGGTGTGCCGCTTCGGCGGCAAATGCTGCCTGATCGTCGGGCCCGGCTTCGGCAAGGAAGGGGACTTCGAGCTCGAGGAGTTCGATCGCTTCGACGTGCGCATCCAGCAGGTGAGCGTCAAGGCCGAAGGCATGGGCGGCATTTTCGGCTTCGGCAAGCGCGGACAGCACGGCATCGAGTACCATATCACACGGCACGACGGCAGCGAGGCCGTCATGCCCTTCGTGTTCGGGCGCAATACGTGGGCCGAATTCACGCTCCCCAAAAACCCGCTGCTCAAGACCCGGCGCCGCCGCGGCGACGCCAACGTCGTGTGGGACCTGAAGCCCATCGAATCCAATCAGATCCAGAGGATCCTCGACCTCGCGGATTCGTATCTCGGCTGACGGTCCGAAGGGCGCACGATAAAACACGTCAGCGGCGCGATCATGCGCCGCTGACGTGTTTTTGCTTTGCCCGGAGGGATCAGCCGCCGTAGATGAACTGCTGCAGCAGCTGGCGGTTGGCGTTGAAGTCGGGCTTGATGCACCAGACGCCGTCGAACGTGCCGGACTTGAAGGTGTTGTCCGCCGGGATGCGGAACTGGCGGATGCTGTCCATATCCATCTGCATGCCCGCCGCGGCGATGGTCATGAGCTGGGTGATGTTCATGTTGGTCTCGACGCAGCCCAGCAGCTTCATGATGACGCCCACGATGGTGCCTGCGTTCTCGTTCTGCAGCCGCTTGGCGATCTGGGTCAGCACATAGCGCTGGCGCTGGGTGCGCTTGTAGTCGGAGTCGATCTTACGGATGCGGGCGAACGCGGTGGCCTGGTTGCCGTTCAGGTGAACGCCCTTGCCGTAAGTCTCCAGCTTATCCATGCCGGAGAGCGGGGACAGATCGAACAGACCCTTGTTCAGCGCATCCTTCTCCTTCTCGGTGACGTCCAGGTCCAGGCCGCCGATCAGGTCGATGACCTCAGCCATGGAGCTCAGGTTCACCAGCGCGTAGTACTGCAGATTCAGCCCGAAGTACTCGTTTATGGTGCGCATGGTCAGCTGCGGGCCGCCCATGAAGCAGGCGGCATTGAGCTTGACGGACTGTTGATGGCCGTTCACGGAGACCCAGATGTCGCGCATGAAGGACGTCAGCTTGGCTTCCTTGGTCGCCAGGTTCAGCGACAGCACGATCATGGAATCGGTGCGGCCGTACTTGTTGGTGTATTTCACGTCAGAGCCGAGCAGCAGTATGTTCAGCCAGTTGTCCGGCAGGCCCTCGGTGACGGCGAAGTCGTCGATGGTGTACATCTCGTCGTCCGGCGCGGCCTGCTGGCCGGACATCCAGTCGGCCTCGGGTTCGGCCTCGGGCATCGATGCGTCCAGCTCATCCTCATAGGGGTTTTCGAGCAGATCATCCGGCTCGGGCGTCACCATCGGGATAGCGTTCGATTCCGCCACGGCGCCGAAGACCAGCGACGCGATCAGGGCCACGGCCAGCAATATTGAAACTATCTTTTTGTTCTTCACGGATCTCCATCCTCCGACAATAGAATCGAATGGGCGTCCACATTTGCCCGTGTACATTATAACAGCGGTATCTGCAAAAATCAATCGGTGACAATGATTCGACCCAACTTGTCACACCATAGTCCAATTCCCGACACAATCATTGCCGGCGCGAACGAACAGGGGCGGCGCAACACTGCGCCGCCCCGCCTGCAAGCGGATTTTTGATTTCTATTCCTCGGGGATCAGCAGGCCGTAGCTGCCGTCGTTTCTGCGGTACAGCACGTTCATGGTCTCGTTCTCGGAGTTCATGAACAGGAAGAAATTGTGGCCCAGCAGCTCCATCTGCGTGATGGCGTCCTCGACCTCCATCGGCTTGACGGCGAACTTTTTGACGCGCACGACGTCGTACTTCGCCTCCTCGTATACCGGCTCGACGACCTCGCCCGCCTCTGCCCTGGCTTCGCGCAGCTGCTTGCCCATCTTGGTGCGGTACCGGCGGATCTGGCTCTCCAGCTTATCCACCGCGCGGTCGATGGAGAGGTACATGTCGTTGGAGCTCTCCTCTGCGCGCAGGATCAGGCCGCTGACGCTCATCGTGATCTCGGCGATGTTCCTGCCGCCGCGCTGCTGCTTGAAGCGCACGAGGGCCTCCGGTTCACGATTGAAGTAGCGCTCGAGCTTGGAAAGCTTTTTCTCCGTCCTGGCCTTCAGGCTGTCCGAAACTACGTCCTTGCCGGAATAGACAAACTTCATTTTCATCGCTCCTCTATATCGAAATGACGCTGGATCCGCGCCGCTTCGCGGGCGCCGTGCCCGCTACGCGCGCAATCGCCTGCCGCGCCTTATTGTTAATATTCTGCGTCGATCCCGGTTTTCCTGCATGGGCCGGAAAAAAACCTACGTCGCGATCCCGCGCGGGCCGAAGGGCACGGCCGGCGTCCTATTGCCCATCGTCCTTTTTCCGCGCCGCCTTCCTGGCGGTGCCCGCGCCGCTCTTTCGCGCACCGGTGCCGCGCCGGGATGCGGACGCACGGCGCTGGCCGGGCTTCTTGCCCGCCACCTCCCGCTCGAAGTGCACGTCCGCGGGCGCGTTCTTCGCGGCGTCCACCAGGAACACGGAGAAGCGCCGGATGCCCGACATGAAGCGCCCGGACTTCTTCGCGCGCTCGACCTCGTCGCGCTGTCCGGCCATGTCGGAGAGGAATTTCTCCCACTTGCCGGTCGTGACGGCGGAGGCGATCTGCTCCGGCACCACGGCGATCAGCTTCCGCCCCTTTTCGGTGGACACGACGGCCTTGCCGCGCCTGCGGGCGTAGCCCACCTCTATGAGCCGCTCGATCACGGCGGCGCGCGTGGCGGGCGTGCCCAGCCCGGACGACTTCATCTGCTCCCTCAGCGCCTCGTCCTCGATGTCCCGGCCCGCGTTCTCCATGAGGTTCAGTATGGAAGCGTCGGTGTGCGGCGCGGGCGGCTTCGTCTTGCAGGCCTTCACCGAGGCCTTCGCCACCCGGCGCTCGTCCCCTTCGGCCAGCCTGGGCAGCGGCGGCTCGCGGTCCTCGCCCTTTTCAGGCCTGTCGTCGCGATACAGCGCCCGCCAGCCTTCGACGAGCGGCATGGCGCCGGTGGACCTGAAGTCGTGCGCCCCCACCCGCGTGATCACGCGGGCGGATTCGTACTCGTAGAAGGGATAGTGCGCCGCGATGAGCCGCCGGACGATCATGTCGTACAGGTTGCGCTCGTCCCTGTCCAGCGCGGACAGGTCGGCCGCCTTGTCCGTGGGCACGATGGCGTGGTGGTCGGAGATTCTGGCGTTGTCGTAAAAGCGCTTCCAGTGCATGTTCTTGTCCATCTCCGGCGCGTTCACGAAGCCCGCGTAGGGCTCGGGCAGCTTGTTCAGGGTCGCGGCGATCTTCGGCTTCATGTCGTCCGGCAGATACCGGCTGTCGGTGCGCGGATAGGTGATGAGCTTGTGGGTCTCATACAGCGACTGAGCCAGCTTCAGCGTTCGGTCCGCGGAGTAGCCGTACCGCTTGTTGGCCTCGCGCTGCAGGCTCGTCAGGTCGTACAGCTGGGGCGGCGGCGTCTTTTTGTGCTCGCGCACGCTCTCGGTGACGCGCCCCGTCCGGCCCGCCACCTCCGCGCGGATCGCCTGCGCCTTCGCCTCGTCGTCGCAGCGCGTCTGCTTCGTCTCCGGATCGATCCACGTTCCCTCGTAATCGCCGAAGTTTGCGCGGATCTCCCAGTAGTCTCTGGGCACGAAGCGCTCGATCTCCAGATCCCGCTTCACGATCAGGTTGAGCGTCGGCGTCTGAACGCGCCCCACGGAGAGCCGCGCGTCATAGCGCAGCGAGAACGCGCGGGACGCGTTCATGCCCACCAGCCAGTCCGCCTCGGAGCGGCAACGCGCGCTCTCGTACAGCGCGTCGTAGGCGGCGGCGGGCTTGAGCTCTGCAAAGCCCTGGCGGATGGCGGCATCCGTCATCGACGAGATCCACAGCCGCTCCACCGGTTTTTGACAGCCGGCCATGCGGTAGATGTAGCGGAAGATCAACTCGCCCTCGCGCGCCGAGTCCGTCGCACAGATGATCGAGGCGACGTCTTTGTCCTTCATCAGCTTCTTGACGGTCGCGAACTGGTCCTTCGTCTTCGGCAGCACCTTGAGCGGTATCTCGTCCGGCAGTATGGGCAGCTGCGCCATGTTCCACTTTTTCCACTCGGGATCGACCTCCCCCGGCTCGCACAGCGACACCAGGTGGCCGATCGCCCAAGTGACGATGTAATCGTCGCCGGACAGATAGCCCTCTCCCCTGCCGCGCACGCCCAGCACGCGGGCGATGTCCCTGGCCACCGATGGTTTCTCCGCGACGATCAGCTTCTTCGACATGCTTCTCTCCTGTTTGAAAATCGGGGAGCGGGCACAAGCTCCGCTCCCTCGTCCGTGGTCTCATGCGCGCCGGCGCGCCTGCCGGCCGTTTCTCACTTGCCGTACTTTTCCGGCGTATACTTTTCGCCGAAGGTGTCCACCGTGGCGCGGCTGATGCGCTGCGCCTTGACCGGGCGGTCCTGGAATCCCGTGGAGGCCTGTGCGATGCGGTCCACCACGTCCATGCCCTCGATCACCTTGCCGAAGGCGGCGTAGTCGCCGTCCAGGTGCGGCGCGTCGGCATGCATGATGAAGAACTGGCTGCCCGCCGAGTTGGGCATCATGCTGCGCGCCATGGACAGCACGCCGCGCGTGTGCTTCAGCGTGTTCTGTTTGAAACCGTTGCGGGCGAACTCGCCCTTGATGCTGTACCCCGGGCCGCCCATGCCGGTGCCCTGAGGGTCTCCGCCCTGGATCATGAAGCCTGGGATGACGCGGTGGAAGATGAGGCCGTCATAGAAGCCCCGCTTCACCAGGTCCACAAAATTCGCCACGGTGTTCGGCGCGACCTCGGGGTAAAGCTCCGCCCGGATGGTGCCGCCGTTTTCCATTTCGATGGTGACGATGGGATTGCTCATATTCGATCTCCTCCTGATCGCTTTCGGTCTGCCTTACCGGATCTTTTCCGCCTCGTAGGTCTCGCCGAAGGTCTCCACGCGGATGGTGGCGATCCTCTGTTCCTCGATGGGGCGGTCGCTGGCGTCGGTCGGGGTGGTCGCGATGGCGTCCACCACATCCATGCCCTCGGTCACCTGCCCAAAGGCGGCGTACTGTCCGTCCAGGAACGGGCCGTCCGCGTGCATGATGAAGAACTGGCTGCCCGCCGAATCCGGGTGCTGGGCGCGGGCCATGGAGATCACGCCGCGCGAATGGGACAGGTCGTTCCTGATGCCGTTGGCGGCAAACTCGCCCTTGATGTAGTAGCCGGGGCCGCTCATGCCGGTGCCGGTGGGATCGCCACCCTGGATCATGAAGCCCTTGATCACGCGATGGAAGATCACCCCGTCGTAAAAGCCGGCGTTGGCCAGTTCGATGAAGTTCGCCACGGTGTTGGGCGCGGTCTCCGGCTGGAGCGCCACCACGATGACGCCGCCGTTCTCCATGGTGATGGTGGCAACGGGCGCCTCTGCGGCAAAGCCCGCCACAGCCGACATCGCCAGCGCGAGCGCCAGCAGCGCGATGATGCATTTTTTCATTTTCGTTTTCCTTCCTTTCGATCGTCGATATCCGACTTCTTCAGCTTTTCGGGCTCCGGGTACTCCACCTCGAAGGTCTCCACATGGATGCTGCGGATGTAGATCCGGTCCAGCGGCACATAGCTGCCGTCCACGGGGCGCGAGCCGATCTCGTCCAGCACGTTCATGCTCGCTTCGTCGGCGATGGTCCCGAAGGCGGCGTAATAGCCGTCGTACTCCGGATAGCTGCCCTCCATGATGAAGAACTGGCTGCCGCCGGTGTCGTAATCCGCCTTGCGCGCCATGGACACCGTGCCGCGCATGTGGGAGAGGCTGTTCGGGAAGTCGTTGGCCGAGAATTCGCCCTTGATGTAATAGCCCGGGTCGCCGGTGCCGTTGTCGTTGGGATCTCCCGTCTGGATGAATACGTTGGAGACCACGCGGAATATCTCCCTGTTGTTGTAGAAGCCGTCGTTGGCCAGCTGGATGAAGTTGTAGACCGTGTTCGGCGCGATGTCCGGCCTGAGCTCGATGCGCATCTGGCTGCCGTCGCCCAGGTTGATGGTGGCCACGGGATTGGGCGCCGGCTCTTCGTCCTCTTCCTGCCGCCTGCCACAGCCCGCCAGCGCCATGGCCAGCGCCAGCACCAGCAGCGCACAGATCCAGCGTTTCAAGGCAGATCCACCTCCGTCCCCTGAAGGATCACATCGCGCTTGCGCCGCACCATCTCGTCCACGCGGGCGATGTACTCGTCGATGTTTCGAACGTTCGGCGCGCGCTCGATGCGCAGCGCGCGGTCGAACAGCCACTTCGATATGGCGCCCGCGCCGAGCGCCAGCACGCTGACGGTCTCCTCCATATTGCCGATGTTGTAAAGGCAGGCCTTGCCGGGTCTGGCATAGCCCACGTTCTCAAGGTTGCCTGCCATGTACTTCTGCCGGTACAGGTAGTAGGGCCGGTATCCGGCTGCGGTCAGCCGCTCGCGCGCCATATCGATCATCTCGGCGGCGCCCTCGGCGTTGATCTGGGTGTGTCCTCCCGCCACGGTCAGCTGCTCGTGCAGCCTGCTCGAGCGCTTGATGGCCAGCGAATGCACGGTCACGCTGTCCGGCGACAGCGCCTCGACCACGTCCAGCGTGTGGGCGAAGTCCGCCACCGTCTCTCCCGGCAGCGCGGCGATCAGGTCCATGTTGATGTCGTCGAAGCCCAGCTGTCGCGCCAGACGATAGGCGGCGACGGTCTCCTCGCCGGTGTGCGCGCGCCCGATGCGCCTGAGCGTCTCGTCGTTGAAGGACTGCGGGTTGACCGAGATGCGCCCCACGCCGCGCCGGCGCAGCATCTCAAGCTTCTGCCGGTCTATGGTGTCCGGCCTGCCCGCTTCGACGGTCCATTCCACCGCGCCCGGGAACGCCGCCTGCGCCGCCGAGAGGACGCGCTCCAGTTCGCCGCAGGGGATCGCCGTGGGCGTGCCGCCCCCGACATAGCCGGCGCGCACCGTCATGCCCGCCTCGGCCATGAGATCGCGGCAAAGCGCGATCTCCCGAAGCAGCGCCTCGACGTAGGGCCCCACCCGGCTGCCGTCGCCGATCTCGCCGGCGGAAAAGGAGCAGTAGGCGCAGCGGGTCTTACAGAAGGGGATGCCGATGTACAAGTCGAACCGATCGGCCTGCGCCTCGCGGATGCCCGCCTGCATGTCGGCGATCTCGCGTAGCAGCCGCGCCTTGGCCGGCGTGACGTCGTATTCGTCCCGCACGTGGCGCTCGGCCGCTTCGGGCGTGAGCCCCGCTTCCATGCCCTCGTAGAAGAGCCGCGTGGGCCGGATCCCCGTCAGGCTGCCCCACGGCGGATGGGCGCCGGTCACCTGCTTGAGCAGGTCGTAGAGCGCCAGCTTCACCTGCCGCTTGCGCAGGCGCTTGACCTCCACCGGCGTCGCCCCGGCGGCGCGCCGCGTGACCGTGCTGACAGCCTTCCCGTGCGTCCAACGGTCCGTCCACTGCCCGTCCGCCTCGGTGAAGCGATGCACGAACACCGCGTCCCCGTCGGTCAGGCTGATGGGCACATCACCGTAGAACAGCCTGAGCACATCGCCCAGATCGGAAAAGAACTCCGGCGCGTCCGTGATGATGCGGATCATAGGCGATAGCGGCTCCTTTCGACGCCGATGGCGGTCTGCGGCCCGTGGCCGGGATACACGCGGACCGCCTCCGGCAGCGCGAACAGCCGCATCAGCGAATCGCGCATCTCCCGGGCGCTCCCGCCGTAGAGGTCCGTCCGGCCAAAGCCCGCCATGAACAGCGTGTCGCCGGAGAACAGCATGCCCTCTCCCTCCAGGTACAGGCACACCGACCCCTTCGTGTGTCCGGGCGTGCGCAGGATGTCGAAGTCAAGGCCCGCCACGGTCAGCGACCCGTCAAAGGGCGTCGCCTCGATGGGCGCAGCGGGCATCGACGGCATGCCCATCAGGTCCTGAAGGCCGTTCTTCCGGGGATCGTTCAGCATCTCCACGTCCTCCGCGGAGACATACACCGGCGCGCCGGTCTCCGCGGCCATCTCCCCCACCGCCATGATGTGGTCGAAGTGGCCGTGGGTCAGCAGGATCGCCGCCACCTTCCTGCCGCCCGTCGCGCGCATGATCTTCCGGCATTCGTCGCCGGGGTCGATGACGACGCAGTCGTCCCGGCCCTCCGCCTGTACGATCCAGGCATTCTCTTCGATGTCGCCGCAGACGACCGCTCTAGACTGTATGGGCATATGTCCTCCTGATGGCTGTTGGATCAAAACCGCTTCCGGCTGTCCAGCAGGATGGTCACCGGGCCGTCGTTCAAAAGCTCCACCTGCATGTGGGTGCGGAAGCGCCCGGTCTCGACGTGCAGGCCCTTTTGCTCCAGCAGGGCCTTCACCGTTTCGCACAGCGGCTCGGCCACATCGGGCTTCGCGGCCTGTATGAAGTCCGGTCGCCGGCCGTGGCGGGCGTCGGCCAGCAGCGTGAACTGGCTGACCAGCAGCACGTCCCCGCCCACGTCCGCAAGGGACAGGTTCATCCTGTCATTTTCGTCCTCGAACACGCGCAGGCCCGCGATCTTATCGGCGCAATAGCGGGCGTCGGATTCGGTATCGCCGTTTTCCGCGCCCACAAGGACCATAAAGCCGTTTTCGATTTTTCCGACGATCTCCCCCGCCACCGTGACGGAGGCGCGGGCGACCCGTTGGATCACACAGCGCAATGGGGTCTCCTCCCTTCGGTCCGGACCTTTCCTGTCAGCCGGAGACGCGGTTGACCTCGATGATGTCCGGCCATTTGTTCAGCTCGCGGATGATCTTGTTGAGCTGCTGGGTATCCTTGATCACGAGCGATATGTTGAAGATGAAGGTGTTGTCCTTGAGCGTGTGCGCGGAGATGGCGCTCACGGGCACCTCCATAGATGCGAACAGCACGCTCAGCTCCGCCAGCAGGCCGGTGCGGTTGTAGCAGATGATGCGGATCTCCGCCTCGTAGGTGCCGCCGGACTGCTTCTCCCACTCGACCTCGATGAGCCTGTCCTTCTCGACGCTCGGGTCCTTCAGGCTCACGCAGTCCGCACGGTGGACGGACACGCCGCGCCCGCGGGTGATGTAGCCGATGATCTTGTCGCCGGGCAGCGGCGAACAGCAGCGCGCGAAGCGCACGAGCATGCCGCTCTCGCCCTTGACGATGACGCCGTTCGAGGCGCTGGAGTGCTGGGGCTTCTTCGGCTGTTCCTCGGGCTTGTTGACCTCCGGCAGCGGCGGCGCGATGTCCTCCGGCTTCTGGGTCTTCCTGAACTCCTCCACCAGGCGGTTCAGGATCTGCACGGTGCTCAGGCCGCCGAAGCCCACCATGGCGCACACGTCGTCGTAGGACTGCACGGAATAGCGCTTGTACAGCGTCTCCACGAACTCCGGTTTGCTCAGCTGGGACATGCTGTAGCCCATCCGCTTGGCCTCGCGCTCGAGCAGCTCCTTGCCGTGGACGATGTTCTCCTCGCGCTGCTCCTTCTTGAGCCATGCGCGGATCTTCGCCTTGGCCTCGGAGGTCTTGACGATGTTCAGCCAGTCGCGGGATGGGCCGTGCGACGACGCCGAGGTCATGACCTCGACGAAATCGCCGGTCTCGAGCTGCGACGCCAGCGGCACGATGCGCCCGTTCACCTTGGCGCCGATGCAGCGGTTGCCCACGGCGGAGTGGATGCGGTAGGCGAAGTCGAGCGGCGTGGCGCCGCGGGGCAGCGAGATCACGTCTCCGCGCGGCGTGAACACGAACACCTCGTCCGCGAACAGGTCGAATTTCAAAAGCTCCGAGAAATCCCCGGGATCCTTGGCGTCGGACTGCCAGTCCAGTATGCGCCGCAGCCACGACAGCTTGTTGTCCAGCTCGTCGGCGGCCTTGCCCTCCTTGTAGCGCCAGTGCGCGGCGATGCCGTATTCCGCGGTGCGGTGCATCTCGAACGTGCGGATCTGCACCTCGAAGGGGCGTCCCTGGTTGACCACGGTGGTGTGCAGCGACTGGTACATGTTCGCCTTGGGCATGGATATGTAGTCCTTGAACCGTCCCGGCACCTGGGGCCAGATCGTGTGCACGATGCCCAGCACGAAGTAGCAGTCCTGCTTGGTATTGACGAGCACGCGGATGGCGATGAGGTCGTTGATCTCGTCGAAGGACTTGTTCTGGCTCTTCATCTTTTTGTAGATGGAGTAGAAGTGCTTCGGACGGCCGTCGATCTCGCACTTGATGCCCGCCTCGCTGAGCCGCGTCTTGAGCTCCTGGGTCACCTGCGCGATCAGCTGCTCGCGCTCCTCGCGCTTCATGCCCACGAGGCGCACCAATTCGTAGTAGCCCGCCGGGTCCAGATAGCGCAGCGACAGATCCTCCAGCTCCCATTTGACGGTATATACGCCCAGCCGGTGGGCCAGCGGCGCGTAGATGTCCAGCGTCTCGCGGGCGATGGGCACCTGCCGCTCCGGGCGCTGGTACTTGAGCGTGCGCATGTTGTGCAGCCGGTCCGCCAGCTTGATGAGCACCACGCGGATGTCCTTGGCCATGGCCAGGAACATCTTGCGCAGCGTCTCCGCCTGCGCCTCCTCCCGGTTGGCGAAGTTCAGCTGGGAGAGCTTGGTCACGCCGTCCACCAGCAGGGCCACCTCGTCGCCGAACGACTCGCGCACCAGGTCCAGCGTGCAGCCCTCTACGTCCTCCACGCAGTCGTGCAGCAGTCCCGCGGCGATGGTCGTGGCGTCCAGCATCAGATCCGTCAATATGACCGCCACCGCGCAGGGATGGCTGAAGTAGGGATCGCCGGATTTGCGCACCTGATCGGCGTGCGCCTTTTCCGCGTATTCGTACGCCCGCCTGACCAGATCCATATCGTCGTCCGGATGGTACTTTTGCATGCGCGCGATCAGCTCGTCGACGCTGACATAGGCGCGTACACCGGTATCAGACACAGTCGGCTCCTCCCTTCCCTGCATGATCCCCCCTGGATCCTCCTACAGCATTCCTTCCCGCCAGCACCGGATCGCCCGCCAGACGGCGCTGTCCTCCGGGTCGGCCTTTTGCGCCGCCAGTCGCCGAACGCGCGGCGGGCAGGCCGTCATGTCCAGTTCGAACAGCCCCATATCCGAAAGCGCGAGCACCGACGCCAGCGCGCATCTCTCATCCATGTCCCGGGACGACGCCACGAGATGGGCCAGCTCAGACAGATCCTGAAAGCGCACCGGCCGACGGACGATGTCCATGAGTGCGCGGTAGGCCGTCCGCATGGCGTCCAGATCCGGCAGCAGCTTCATCCACGCCGGGCATTCTTCGAGCCTGTACACCTCGGGCGTCCCTTCCAGCCGTCCGGACAGGTACGCCGCGGGCACGCCCGCCAGCACCACCCGCCGGTAGACGCCCGGGATGCTGTCCGCCGCGGGGCAGACGCACACGGCATTGAAGGCGCGGGGGTCCTCCGGCATCGTGCCGAAGCTCACATCCGGCTCCGGCGAGATGCACCGGCTGAGCCTGGCGGCGCAGGCCAGATCGCTCGTCAGCACCAGCGTGCCCTGCGGGCGCGCGCACATCCATCCAGCGAGCGTATCCGCTTCGACCGGCGACACCGTCCCCTCGAAGGGGGCTATTTTTTTATTATATAGTACTTCTGTTAAGAAATCGCATTGAAGCGATCTTTCGCCCTCATGTTCCGCGATGCGCGTCCCGACCCCGGTCTCCGACAGCGCGCGCACCTCCATCTGTGCGGTCGTCCTGCCCATGTATTCGTTCAGCTTCGGCGAGAACAGGACGTCCACCTGCGCGCCCGTGTGAAGCTCCGACGCCTTGCGCCCTTCCCGGAACGCGATGCCGCCCAGCCGGTGGCTGTCCTGCGACAGCGTGAGCTTCAGATGGGCGCTTCCCGCGCCGACGGCCCGGGCCTCGATGACCTCCGCCTCCGCCCGGAACACCGGGGCCGGATTGCCGAATCCCGTGGGCTGGATGCCCTCCAGCGCGGCCACCAGATCCGTCGTCACTTCCTCGAGGCGCAGCTGCATATCGTACGCCCTGACGGGGACGTATACGCCGGGATCGACGTTTTCCCAGAGCCACGCGTCCATGGCGTCGATGAAGTCGTTCAGCTTCTCCGGCGCCAGCGTCAGCCCCGCCGCCTGGCGGTGGCCGCCGTATCGCTGGAGGTGCGCCGCGCAGCCCGTCAGGGCTGCGTGGATGTCCACGCCTTCGATGCTGCGGCACGAGCCGGTCATGTGGTCCCCCTGGTCCGAAAGCATCACCACGGGATAGTTGTACTGCTCGACCAGCCGCGACGCCGCCAGCCCGATCACGCCCGGGTTCCACCCCTTCCCCGCCAGGATGATCGCCCTGTGGCGGATGAAGTCGAAGCCCCTCAGCCGGACCTGCGCCTCGTTCAGGATCTGCTCCTCCACCTTGCGACGCTCGGCATTTTCCGTCTCCAGCTCCTCCGCGAGCGCGTTCGCCTCGTCCGCATCGCACGACATCACCAGCCGGAGCGGGCGCATAGCCGTGTCGAGCCGTCCGCCGGCATTGAGCCTCGGGGCCAGCTGAAAGGCGATGACCGACGAAGTGATCGGCTTCCCGGACAGCCCGGCCGACTCGATGAGCGCGGCGAGGCCGGGGCGCGGCGCGGCATTGATGCTGTCAAGGCCCATGCGCACGATGGCGCGGTTCTCACCGGTCAAGGGCACCACATCCGCCACCGTCGCCAGCGCGGCGATGTCCACATAATCCGTGGGCGGCTGTCCCGACAGCGCCCACACTAGCTTCCACGCCACGCCCGCCCCGCACAGGTACGGAAAGGGATAGTCGTTCAGCAGCGGGTCGATCACCGGGCAGTCCGGCAGCGCATAGCCGTTCTGCGCGTCCCCGATGGGCCGGTGATGATCAGTGACGATCACGTCCAGGCCCAGCGACCGCGCAAGTGCGACCAGCTCCACCGACGTCACGCCGCAGTCCACCGTCACCATGAGCTTCGCCCGGGCGGCGATCTCGCGGATCGCGGCCTCGTTGAGCCCGTAGCCTTCCAAATGCCTTGACGGCAGATACACCTGCGCTCTGGCGCCGATCCCGTCCAGCCACAGCTTCATGATGGCCGAAGCGCACACGCCGTCCACATCGTAGTCGCCGTATATGCAGATCTGCTCGCCCGCGGCCACGGCGGCGCGGATGCGCCCGACCGCCGCGCCCATATCGCTCAGCAGGAAGGGATCGCACAGGCTCTCGATGCCGGGGTGAAGGAAGGCTTCGGCTTCGGCGGCGGATGCGATGCTCCGCTCGATCAAAAGCGCGTGCAGGGCCTCGGGCATGCCCTCGGGCCGCTCGAACCACGTCCGGTCATTGTTCCTCTTGACGTATCGCAGCATGTGGACCTCGCAAACACAGCCTGAACGAAAGGCCGATTCAAAACAGAATTAGGAACCGGCTGTGCGTCGATTCCTAATTCCGATGCTGTATCGATTATTTCACCTGCTTGGCAGCGCGGCGCGCTCCGAGCTTCTTGTCCCACATGGCCCAGACCTGGCCGCTCAGCAGCACAGAGGAGTACGTGCCGGCCAGCATGCCGATGATCAGCGGGAACGCGAACTCGCGGATGGAGGACACGCCGAAGATGAACAGGCAGACCAGGGTGATCAGCGTGGTCAGCGTGGTGTTGATGGTGCGCGACAGCGTCGTGCTGACGGAGACCTCCACGATGTCCATCATATCCATCTGCGACAGACCGGGTTTCTTGCGATCCTCGCGGATGCGGTCGAAGATGATGATCGTATTGTTGATGGAGTAGCCGACGATCGTCAGTATGGCCGCGATGAAGGAGCTGTTCACCTGGAACGCGAAGCGGAAGAACACCATGAACGCGCACATGATCAGGATATCGTGCAGCAGCGCGAACAGCGCGGCGGCGCCGGACAGCGGGCTGAACCGGATGGCGATGTAGATCAGCATGCACACGAAGGCGATCAGCAGCGCCTTGATGGCGTTCGACAGCAGATCGCGCCCGGCGATGGCGCTCACATGGTCGACGGAGATGAATCGGAAGTTGGGATACTTCGCGGTCATCTCGCGCTCGAGCATCGTGCGCACCTGGCTGGTCACGTCGTCCACGTTGATCAGGATGCGCAGATCGCTGCCGGCCTCTTCGACGGCTTCGGGCTCTGCGTCCGCGGTGGCTTCGGTTTCTGCTTCCTCGGCGGCTTCGGCTTCCTCTTCACCTTCGCCCTCGGTGCCTTCGGTCTCGGCCTCTTCGGCTTCGGCTTCTTCGATCGCAGCCTCTTCGGCCTCGATGCGGGCGGCCTCCGCCGCGGCGTCGTACCTGGCGAACTGGATCTCGTTCAGGCTGAAGCCGCCTTCCTTCAGCGCGGCGTTCACGGCCCCGGCCACGGCGTCCTTGTCGTAGTCGCCGCCCATGCTGAACTCGATGATCTTGCCGCCGGCATAGCTCAGGTCGTAACCCAGGTCGCTGACCTCCAGGTTGGTGGCGGTCCGGTAGCTGGTCTGCTTTGCGCCGGAGACCACGCTCTGCACGGCCTTTGCCACGGTCTCCTCCATGCCCTTGGTCGCGTCCGCCAGCTTCAGGCGGATCTGCAGGTCGGTCAGGCCGTCGGAGGCGATGCCGGACTTGTCCATGTTCAGCATCGGCACAAAGGTCTCTTCCTCTGCGGGCTCCCCGGCCGCTTCTGCTGCGGTGTCTTCGGCAGCGTCTTCTGCGGTCTCGGTCTCGGCAGCCTCCGCCGCAGTGTCTTCGGCGGCCCCGGCCTCGGTATCCTCGGCGGCCTCGGCGCTTTCGGAAGCTTCTTCGGCGGCGTCTTCTGCGGCCTCAGTTTCGGCAGCCTCCGCCGCGGCGTCTTCTGCGGCCGCAGCAGCCTCGGCTGCCGCGTCTGCCGCCAGCTTCTCCTGCAGTCGGATGGACGCCTCGGAGGGCGCGGCCTTCTGCGGCTGATCGGTGTAGCCCGCAGACTGCAGTATCGTGATGACGTCATTGACGTCGTAGTCCTCGCCGACGGAGTAGCTCAGGATCGAGCCGCCGGTGAAGTCGATGCCCAGGTTCATGCCGACGCCCACGAGCTGCATGATCAGCGCGACGGCGATGATGGCGCCCGAAATGCACAGGTACAGGCGCGTGTTTCCGGTAAATCTCTTTTTCATGCTCGTACCCTCCTCATCATTAGCGCGTGTAGGCCTTGCGGTCGTTGATCCCCAGCTTGCAGATCAGGATCAGCAGTCCGCGGGTGATCACCACGGCAGTGAACAGGGACACGACGACGGAGATCGTCAGCGTGATGGCGAAGCCCTTGATGGTGCCGGTACCAAAGATCATCAGCACGATGGCGGCGATCAGGGTCGTGATGTTGGAGTCGGCGACGGCGCGGCCCGCGTTGCGGAAGCCGTACTTCACGGCGTTCAGCGGGGTGCGGCCCTCCCTGAGCTCCTCACGGAAGCGCTCGAATATGACGACGTTGGCGTCGACGGTCATGCCGATGCCCAGCAGGATGCCGGCGATGCCCTGCAGCGTCAGCTGCGCGCCGGTGATCGCCAGGGCGTAGAACACGATGAGCACATAGATGAGCAGCGCCATGTCCGCGGCGACGCCGGGCAGACGGTACATGACCAGCATAAAGATCAGGATCAGGATCAGGCCGACGATGCCGGCGATGATCGCGCCGTGGATCGCCTCGACGCCCAGCGTCGCCGAGATGGCGCGCGTCTCGACCTCTTCGATATCCATCGGCAGCGCGCCGGACTGGATCTGGATCGCCAGGGCGTTGGCCCAGTTGATGGACGCCTCGGTGGATTCGCTCTCAGAGCCGGTGATGATGCCGCGGCCGCCGGTGATGGGCGTGTTGACCCTGGGCGCGGAGATCAGTTCGCCGTCCAGATAGATGGAGATGGCCTGGTTGAGGTATTTGGTGGTGGCGTCGGCAAAGCGCTTGCTGCCGTCCGCGGTCAGGCGGAAGCCCACGCCCGCGCGGGTCTGGGTCTCGTCGGTCCACTCGGCCTGCGCCTGGCGGATGTCCTTGCCCTCGATGACCACATTGCCCTCGGGGTCCCTGAACTCCAGGTGCGCCGGCGTGCCGATGATCTGCGCGACTTCCTCGGGGTCTTCCACGTCCGGGATCTCGACCAGGATGCGGTCTGAACCCTGGGTGGCCACGGTGGCCTCCGTGAAGCCTGCATGGGTCAGGCGGTTGCGCAGCGCGCCGACGGTGTTCTCCATCAGCACCTCGTAGTTGTCCATGCTGGTATCAGTGGCCCGGTACTCCGTAGAGACGCCGCCCTTCAGGTCGAGGCCAAGGCTGATGGCTTCGCCAACGGGCTTGAGGTACTTCGGATTGTCGCCGAAGCGCAGGCCGTTGAGTGCCAGGAATGCCGCAACCACGATGAGCAGCGCAACGATTCCCAGTTTGATCAGACTCTTCTTCATGTCGCTTGTTCCTCCCTGCTGTTGGCTGCGCATACGCAGCCATTCAAAGCATTATCATACAGCATATTATTATACTCACAGTTTTCAAACAAGTCAACGCCGATTTTGCCACACATCCGGTTCTTTACAAAAAATGCCAAAATCCGCGGCCGTGCCGCGCCTTTGAAGCCTCGCCGCCGCGCGCCGTCCCGGGGCGTTCCCCCTCCGCAGCGGCGGCCGGCCGAACATAAAACGGACCAGACTCCCGTCTGATCCGTTTCGGTCCGCCGCGTTTCGATGCTCCGTCAATGCAGCTTCACATAGCCCACATAGCGGCCGGAGGCGCTCACCACGAGCCCCCAGCCCTTTTTGGTCTTGGTGCCGTAGATGTGGCCGCCCTTGTGCACCCTGCGCCGGGGCGCCTTCTCACTGGGATAGCAGTAGACGTAGCCGCTGGCTTCGACCTTCAGATCCCATATGATGTTGGACCTCATCAGGATGCTCGATCCGGTGATCAGGTTTTTGGTGCTGGCGTAGAAGGTCTTGCCGCCCATGCGCAGCTTCGCCACGCCGTTTTTCTCGCCCAGGGCGCGCATCACGGTGTAGCGCGGCACACTTCTCAGCGGGAATCCCAGGAAAGGATCCGAGTAGATCGTGATCTTCTTCTTGGCGACCAGGCTGTAGCTGGCCATCGCCGGCACCATGGCTGCGATCATCGCACAGACGACCACGAGCGCAATGAGCTTTTTTGCGAATCCCGAACGCTTCATCCCGGACGACCTCCTGACCGTTGCGCAACCGGGCAGGATGCACATCATCCTGCCTTATTTCCGCCATTATAGCACATAATTCTTTCGTAATTCCAAACGAAAACGCGATTTCGGTCACAATTGTTTGTCGTTTTTGTAATGATTGGCGCCCATCGCCCCACAGCTGAAAAAGCCGCCCGCCGGGAGCGTGCTCCGACAGGCCGGACAGCCGCAGATCTCATGCGAAAACAGCGCTTCGGACGGTGTTGCACCGGGCTGCGCGCCGTGCTATAATGATCCCGTACGACAGGCGAACGACCTTTGTTCCCCCAACGCTCATCACAGGAGGTCCAGAATGATCGATCACGCAAAGCCGGCCCGGGAAAACTTCCTTTCCGGCATGACCTGCGCACAGTCCGTGCTGTGTGCATTCGAGGATGTGACGGGGCTCGACCGCGACACATCGATGCGGATCGCCGCGTCCTTCGGCGGCGGCGTGGGCGGCCTCCGGGAGATGTGCGGTGCCGTCTCCGGTGCGCTGGTAGTGCTGGGGATGGCCAGAGGCTGGACGGACCCCGACGACGAGGCAGCCAAGTCCGCCCACTACGAACGCACGCAGACCTTCGTGCGGCGCTTCCGCGACGCAGAGGGCACCAGCGTGTGCGCCGAGCTGCTCTCTGCCGCGGGCGTCGTCCCCGGGCCCGGGCCTGCGCCGCGCACCCCGGAATACTACACCGTCCGCCCCTGCACCCGGCTGGTCGGGACCGCCGCGCGCCTGCTGGACGAGCTGCTCGCCGAAGCGCGCGATGCGTCGCGCGGGGACGTTCGCCCGGACTGACGCAGACGCCTCCTGGCGCCATATCAGAAGATCCGCCTGCCGGCTTTTAACAGGCAGGCGTTTTGTTTATCTGCAATTCATACTTCCCTGTTATTATATCGTTGGATGATCATGATCCACCCCATCTGGCGGATCCTTCCTCTGACACGGAGGTCATGATATGCTGTCCAAAATCTCGGTCAAAAAACCCTATACGGTCATCGTGGGCATCATACTCGCGCTGGTGCTGGGCTATATCTCCTTCCAGCACATGACCACGGACCTGCTGCCCAGCATGAACCTGCCCTATGTGGTGGTATATACCCCCTACCCGGGCGCGACGCCGGAGCAGGCCGAAAACGAGATCACCCGGCCCATGGAGGCGGCCTTCGCCACGCTGACGGACGTCAAGAAGATCACCTCCCGGTCCAGGGACAACGTTTCTGTGGTCATCATGCAGTTCAACGACGGCGCGAACATGGACACTGCGCTCATCGAGATCTCCTCGCGGCTCGATCAGCTCAAAGGGTCGTTCGACGACGACGTAGGCAGTCCCGTGGCGATGAAGCTGAACCCCGACATGCTGCCGGTGACGATCCTGTCCGTCACGCGGGACGATATGGATCTGCTCGGGCTGTCCGACTATGTGAACGACAAACTGGTGCCCGCCTTCGAATCGCTCAACGGCGTCGCCTCCGCGACGGCCTCCGGCGTCATCGAGCAGGAGCTCGACGTGACCATCGAACAGAGCCGCATCGACGTACTGAACTCCGCGATCCTGAAGGACCTGGACAAAAAGCTCTCCAAGGTGGAGCGTCAGCTCAACGAGGGGCAAAGCCAGCTCTCCGAGGGCCGCAGACAGCTGGCCGTCGCCAGGGGCATGGCTTATTCCCGCCTCAATCAGGTGAAAAAAGCGCTCAAGGACGGTGAGAAACACCTCGGCCCCGCCGTACAGGCCCTCATCCAGCAGCGGGACGACCTGGTCAGCCAGCGCGACAGCCTGGCCGCCGCCGCCGAAAAGATGGCGCAGGCGATGGATCTCTCCGACGATGACAGGGCCGCCATACTCGAGGCCGCCGCTGCGTTGGACGCCGCCCGGCAGAGGAAGGCCGACCTGGAGCGGCAGCTGGCCGCGATACAGAGCGGCGAAGACCCCGATCTGTCCGACCAGCTGCTCGAGCTCCGGTCCCAGCGCGACGAACTGATCGGCCGGCGCAAAGCGCTCGAGGATTACATCGGCGACCTGCGCCTCAATGACGAGAGCGCGCTCCAAAGGGATGCCGATGCCCTGTCGGCTGAGATCGTATCGACCCACACACAGCGCGACGATGCGCAGAAGGCGCTGGACGACCTGATGCGGCAGCGCGATGCGCTGATGCAGGAAGTGGACGACCTGACCGCGCGGCTGGCGGCGCTCTCCGGGTCTTCCCCGGATCCCGATCCGGACGATCCCGGCGGCGACGGAACGCCCGATCCGGACGATCCCGACGACACGGACGGTCAGGACGGCACCGGCGGCCAGGACGGGTCCGGCGATCCGGACGGCAACGGCAGCCAGGAAGACTCCGGCGGTCAGGACGGCTCCGATGGTCAGGACGGCTCCGATGGTCAGGACGGCTCCGATGGTCAGGACGGCTCCGATGGTCAGGACGGCTCCGATGGTCAGGACGGCTCCGGCGGCGACAGCGGCGGCGATCCGGACGACCAGAGCGATACCGGCGCCAACGGCCAAAGCGGGCAGGACGGCGGCGGCGACAACCAGGACGGCTCCGGCGCTGATGGCGGCGGCTCCGATCCGGCCGACGGCACCGGGTCCGACAGCTCCGGCGGCGATCCGACCGTCCCGGGCGACGGCTCTGGCGACGGCCACGGCGGCAGCAGCTCCGACAGCGGCAGCCCGGATGCCTCCGCTTCTTCGGGAGGCTCCGGCGATCCTTCCGGCGGCAGCGCCGGTCCCTCCGGCAGCTCCGACGACTCCGGCACTTCCGGCGGCGCTGACGCTTCCTCCGGCGGCTCCGGGTCGTCCGGCGGCTCTGACTCCTCAGGCAGCTCCGGTTCATCCGGCGGCCCCGGTTCTTCCGGCGACTCCGATTCTTCCGGCAACGGCTCCTCCGGCGGCTCCGGCTCCTCCGGCAGTTCCGGCTCCTCCGGCAGCAGCTCCGGCTCCTCCGGCAGCGACTCCGGCTCCTCCGGCAGCAGTTCCGGCTCTTCCGGCGACTCCGGTTCTTCCGGCAGCAGCTCCGGCTCCTCCGGCAGCAGTTCCGGCTCTTCCGGCGACTCCGGCTCCTCCGGCAGCGACTCCGGCTCCTCAGGCGGCTCCGGCTCCTCAGGCAGCAGCTCCGGCTCCTCAGGCAGCAGCTCCGGCTCTTCAGGCGGCTCAGGCTCTTCAGGCGGCTCAGGCTCTTCAGGCGGCTCAGGCTCCTCAGGCGGCTCCGGCTCCTCAGGCAGCGCGTCAGACAGCGTGTCCGTCATGAACAGGTTGGGCGTCGCCTGGGCGGAGGAGGCCACGGCCGAGTCTCTGCAGGCGCAGCTCAGCGCCGCCCGCGGCCAGCTGGCGGAGCTGAATCGCCAGATCACCGAGCAGAAGGCGGAGGTCAACGGACTCGATGCCCGCCTCTCCGATCTGAACAACAGCTACGCCGCAAAGCTCGCGGCGCTGCAGGTGTTGCGGGATGAGAACGAGAACATCGAGGCGCGCATCTCCGATGCGGAGGCGCAGATCTCCCAGCTGAGCGGGCGCATCGATGCGCTGGAGAGTTCCATCGCCCTGCTCAGCGGCCAGATGGGCCAGTCCGGCGATGCCGTCGCAGATGAGCTGTCCCGGCAGATCGCCGAGCTGGATCAGCAGATCCGGGCGCTCGAGGCCTCCGGCGCCGGCCAGACGGCAGCGCTCATCAGCGACCCCAAGGCGCTCAAAGCGCAGTACGCCCAGGCCCAGGCAGGCCTCAAGCAGATGGACGCCGGCATCGCTGAGCTCGACAGCATGATCGACAAGCTGAACCAGGGCATCATCCCCGCCGGCTATATCGACGGCATCAAGAAGGACACGAAGCTCTCCGACGCCAAGAAGGCCCTGGAGGACGCCGAGTCCAAGATGGGCGGCGCCTTCGCCAAGGCGCAAAAGGCGCTGGACGACGCTGCGGCGAAGCTCGCCAAGGCCCGCAGGGAATTCAACGACAAGCGTGACGAGGCCTTTGAAAATGCCGGACTGGACGGCGTGATCACCGTGCAGATGGTGTCGGGCATCATCGGCGCGCAGAACCTGTCCATGCCCGCGGGCTATGTGAAGGATGCGTCTGAGGACCGCGTGCTGGTGCGCGTGGGCGACAAGTTCACGGCCGCCGCACAGCTCAAGCGCATGAAGCTGTTCGAGCTGGATCTGGACACCATCGACGAAGTGCGCCTGTCCGACGTGGCGCGGGTCGAGCTGACCGACGACCGCGAAGACGTCTTCACCAAGCTGAACGCACAGGACGGCATACTGCTGTCGCTGGACAAGCAGTCCACTTACTCCACCGCCGACGTGGCGGACACCATCATGGTCCGCGCGAAGCAGCTGCAGGCAGAGGATCCCGCGCTGCACATCGTGGACCTCATGAACCAGGGCGAATACATCGACATCGTCGTGGATTCCGTGCTCGGCAACCTGCTCTACGGCGGCGCGCTGGCCATACTCGTACTGCTGCTGTTCCTGCTGGACTGGCGGCCGACGCTGACCGTGGCCTTCTCGATCCCCATCAGCGTGGTCATCGCCTTCGTGTGCATGTACTTCTCGGGCATCACGCTGAACGTGCTGTCGCTGTCCGGCCTGAGCCTCGGCATCGGCATGCTGGTGGACAACTCCATCGTATCGGTGGAGAACGTCTACCGTCTGCACGGCGAGGAGAAGCTGCCGCTGCTGCGCGCGTGCGTTGAGGGCGTGAGGTCGGTCTCCGGCGCGCTGTTCTCATCTACGCTGACCACGATCTGCGTGTTCCTGCCCATCGTGTTCGTGCAGGGCATGGCCCGCGACCTGTTCGCGGACATGGGCCTGACCATCGCCTTCTCGCTGCTCGCCAGTCTCTTCGTCGCCATGACCGTGGTGCCGATGATGACCTCGTATCTGATGCGGCGCTCAAAGCCCCGGAAGATGCGCCTGTTTGCGCACATACAGGCGGGCTACACCGCGCTGCTGCGCGGCGCGCTGCGCGTCAAGCCCCTGGTGCTGGTCGCGGCGCTGGCGCTGCTGGCCTTCTCGGGACTTCAGGTCTCGAAGATGGCCATCTCGTTCATGCCGGAGGTCAATTCCCGCCAGATGAGCGCGACGCTGACGCCGGATACCGCGCTGTCCGATCGCGATCAAAAGGCGCAGGCCTCGGCCATCATGACCGACATGCTGGCGCTGGAGGGCATCGGATCCATCGGCCTTATGAACGGCTCAGGCTCCGTCATGGCCTCCGACGGAAACTTTTCCTATTACATCATCGTCGACGAATCCGCCGGCCGTAAAAACAGGGACATCGCCGCCGATATCGAGGCGATCGGCGACAGATACGGCGCCGATCTCAGCGCACAGGCCAGCACCATGGACATCTCCATGCTCACGGGCTCCGGCATCTCCGTCGAGATCACCGGCGACGACATCGAGACCCTGCAGTCCATCGCGCTGGACGTGGCGCAGCTGGCCCGCGACACCGAGGGCATCACCGACGTCAGCGACGGCCTCGAGGACGCCGTGCCCGAGCTGCGCATCGTAGTGGACAAGGAGAAGGCCATCGACCAGGGCCTGACCACCGGCCAGGTCTACCAGTTCATCGCCCAGAAGCTCATGGAAAAGGTGGAGATCGGCAAGATCACGCTGGACGGCAAGGAGATGTCCATCCAGATGATCGAGGGCCGCGACATCGGGCTGCGCCCCGAGGAGATCCAGGACCTGGAGATCGAGGTGGACAACGAGGCGGAGAACAAGCTGGTGCGCATCGGCGACATCTCGGAGCTCCGGGACACCGCCAGCCTCGCGACCATCAACCGCGCCTCCCAGCGCCGGATGGTCACCGTGAGCTTCGCCGTACAGGACGGCTATGCCGCCAACCTTGTCAGCGACGACTTCAGGGCGAAGCTCGACGATTACGATCTCCCCGCGGGCTATTCCGCGGACCTGGCGGGCGAGAACGAGACCGTCATGGGCATCATGGAGGACCTCATGTGGATGATCCTGGTGGCCGTGCTGCTCATCTTCCTCATCATGGTGGCGCAGTTCCAGTCCTTCAAGTCGCCGATCATCGTCATGTTCACGATCCCGCTGGCCTTCACGGGCGGCCTGCTGGCGCTGCTGATCACCGGCATGGATCTGTCCATCGTGGCCATGCTGGGCTTCCTGGTGCTCTCGGGCGTGGTGGTCAACAACGGCATCGTGTTCATCGACTGCGTCAACCAGCTGCGCATCGGCGGTATGCAGAAGCGCGCCGCGCTGATCGAAGCCGGCCGGCAGCGCCTGCGCCCGATCCTGATGACCGCGCTGACGACCATCCTCGGCATGTCCACGATGGCGCTCGGCCACGGCACCGGCGCTGAGATGATGCAGCCCATGGCCGTCGTGTCCATCGGCGATCTGACCTATGCCACGCTGATGACGCTGTTCGTGGTGCCCGTGCTCTACGACCTGTTCAACGGCCGGGAGATGAAGGCGCGCGAGATCCAGATGATCCGCGAAGCCGCCGGCATGAACGGCGACGAGATCCTGGACGCGCCGGCCGTACCGGACGCTCCCGCGCCCTCGGCGGGACCCGAAGACGCCCCCGCGCCCTCGACCATCGTGCGGCCCGCCGCCGACGCGCCCGAGCGCCCCTCCACCGTCATCCCCGAGCGCCATGCCGGCACGCCGGCACACCCGGCCCCCTCTGCGGAGCCGGCCCC
>JAFRMB010000134.1 GCA_017430945.1 Clostridia bacterium
GAGGAAGCTGCCGGGCACGACCCGCGGCCGGTCGTCCGTCCAGCCGGTCAGCCTGCGTATGCGCCTGAGCAGGGCATGCCCGCTCATCTCAAAGTGCTCGAGGGTCATCGGCGGGATCACGATGGCCTCCCGGTCGTCCACAGTGCAGGCCTGCAGGAGCAGCATACGCCGCTCATCGTTGATCAGCAGCTGCACCTGCCGGGGATGGCCGAGCGCGTCCAATACATTCTCATTCAGAAGTATGCTGCCTTCCTCCAGGCAGAGTGTCAGCGTCAGCGGCGCATCCGAAGCATAGGAGGTGGGATATTCGATCATACCCGGGTCACCTCCCCTGTCTCCTGATCGACGATCTCTATGGGCATTTGTACAGTTTGAGGCATTTGTTCGGCTTTGGGCATGTGATCAGTTTTGGGCATCTGATCAACGTCCTCTCTCTGCTGATCCAGTCCCTGCGCCGGTTGGGAAGTATCTGACCGCACCTGATCGTCCGCTGATGACCTCCCCGTCTTCTTCGCCATGTCGGCAAAGCTGAAGCCCTCCATGAGATCGACCTGTACGGACTCAGTGTGTTGATCGACCGGGATGCCGAACGAGTCGCGCCAGTTGGCGGGATATACGGCGGCGCTGCGACGGGCTTTGGCCTTGGGGTTCTCGGGATCCTTCATCGCCGGGAGGAAAATCTCCGTGCTCGTCAGGTCGAACACATAGAGCTGTTCGCCCCGGTAATTGATCCGCGTGCCCTGAAGCTTATACCGGTACAACGCCTCCCACCCCATCATCTCATACAGCTTCGCAGTGAACAGGCTGCAGGTGATCTCGCGGCTCTTGCGCTTGTCGTCCTTGGCGACACACCAGCGGATCGCATCGCGCGCGCCCTCTTCGCAGGGGCGGATGACCAGCTTTTCTGTTGTAGGATTGACCAGCACCTGGACATAGATCACCTGCTCCATTTTGGAGATGCAGGCATTGTTGAACGTGATGCTGTTGCCCTTGATCGTCAGCGTGGGATCGAACTTGTGTGAGAAGAACTCCCGCCGCACCACCTGGTAGCCATCGAAGGAAAACACGGCTTCCTCCGCGATGCGGGCGGCTTCGGCGCGCTCCTCCTTTGTGAGCGGCTTGAAGCCGTTCTGTGTCAGCACCTGCGCGTCCTGCACCATCATGGCCGCCCTGTCGCGGACCTGCTGTCGTGAGGCCGTTTGTGGCGCCCCGCCGTACCCGGGCTGCCTCGGCATCATGCCCTGGCGCGGGTACGGATTGCCGCCTGCCGTCGTGTAGGGATATTCGTTTCTGCGTTCTTCCATGATAGTCACTCCTTCTCCTTTTGTTCAGATTCCTTATTTCCACATCTTCCCAACGAGCAGCGCGTCCATACGGTGGCATATCTCCATCGCGCACTCCGTGATTGCCATGTCCTCGTCGAGAGCCAAATTCTCGTACAGCTCCCGCATGAAAGCTTCGTTGAATGCGCCGTACACCATCCGGCTGGATTCATCGTGCATGTGGCACTCGCAGCGGTATATGTAGCCGAGCCAATAGGCGTACTCGTAATCGTCCGTCAGGGCATTGAGATCGGTCTCGGTCTCGCCGCTACTCCCCTGCTCGTCATTACTATTTACGTCGACCACATCGCGATCATCCTCCACCAGCGCATTGACTACGGCGATGTTTAGGCTCTCACCTGGGCCGGTGCGCGTGACGATCTCGTTTAGCCACATCACCGTATCCACGATGAGCGCCGGAGACTTGAGCAAAATGGGCATCCGCAGATAAGTTGAAAGATCGTCCTCTTCCATGCCCCCGGCGCGGGAAAAGCTGTAGTCGATCACCCCTGCCAACTGGCTGTTCATAAAGATCGGGGCAAATTCGCTCATGTTCAGTCCACGGTCAACCGCCGCCACGAAGATATTCCCCTGCATATCGCAGTAAGCCTGGTCCCGCGTGCTAAACCCCCGCTCGATCTTCTCCACGTTCGGATTGAGTGGATCCTCTCGCGCCATTTTCATCAGACGCTTCACGTTTTTTGATAGCGGCCTGCTGCGAGCCGGATTCCTGGTTGTATTCATACCGTTCCTCCTTCATGCTCATCGTCAAGTGTCTCGCTCTCATTGTCAATTCCGGCATCATCTTCCTTCCCGCCGACGAATTCCCCCATCTTCATTTTTTCCTGCAGCGCTTCAACAATGCTATCGTCCACCCTGTGGTCGTCACCGAGCACACGCGCCTCAGCCATCACATTCCACTCGCCGTTGTCGTCGATACCAGGAAGGCGGACATTGCCATCGTGTTCAAAAGCCGGCGTACCGAAGTGTCGTCGCTCGTATTCGGCCAACTCCCGGAGCCTGTTCTCCATCTCCTCCGTGTCCGTCACCTCCTGCACTTCATCATCCTCGGCTCCATAGAATATGCCCTTGGTGTCCTCATGCCGGGGCGGCCCTCCCGGAACTTCGATAGCCGGCTCTTCTGCAGCATCCGTTTGCCGGAGTGGAACGCCGACATAGTTGTCGAGGTCGAACAGTAAGATCGCTTCGCCGTTCCGGACACGTGAGATGGCAGGAACCCGATAACTGTATGTATCATCCCAACCGAGCACCTCATAAAGGATGGTGCAAAATGCCTTCGCGCTGAGCCAGCGGGATTTTCCCCGTGAATCTGCCCATCGGATGGCGTTGGGGTGATTCGCTTCGCATGGACGTACCGCCAGCATACGCTCCACGGGATTCAGCAGTGCTTCCACGTGTTCCTGATACCGCGGCTCTGCTACGCCGTTCGGCTGTTCAGCACATAGCCCTTGTCCAGTACACGGCGGCTGATCTAAGCGGAGCAAACGTGTTACGCAGGCTATGCTAAAGTAGAGCGACCCCGGGGCGATCCGCACATACGGAGTCAGTATATGTGAAAACATGCTGCCGCTGACCACCTGAAACCCATCTCGCGCTTTTGGCACCGCTTCTTTTTCCTGCTCCGGCTGCGGCGCGCCCTCGATCTGTGCCTTGACTGCTTTCTCGGCCTCGGTGAGTACGCGCGCGATCCGCTGGATACCGCTGTCGTCCGTCAGGCCGGCCAGCCGGTGCCCACCATCGGGCAGATACTCTGTCTCGGGATCGATCTCCAACTCCCCGTCCGAGAGCCCCATGGCAATACTGCAGACGCGGAAATACTCGTCAGCATCGTAGCCCGCCCATGAACGGTTGATGGAGATATACCCAGCCAACGCCCCGTGGTCGATGACGCGCATGGGCAGGTACCCTCCTGTGTGTCGATAGAGGTGGCTGTTCAGTATGCGCTGGGCAGCATTCCACTGGGCACGCGTGACGATTGCTTCGTGGTGCCCCGATTGATAATACCGGTTCTTGCTCCCGGTATTGCGTACGGACTTGTGATTGTGAAAGTCCGGCGTCCAGGTCTTCCGGGCGAGCACGTCGCCGCAGTATCGTTCGTTGCGGAGATAGGA
>JAFRMB010000135.1 GCA_017430945.1 Clostridia bacterium
TTCCTTCGCGACCGCCTCGATCGCCTTCGCCGTGGCACCCCACGTCTCAGGCGCTCTCTGGTTGTACGTCACCTCCATCAGCCCGATGCCGCCCTCTGACAGCGCGTGCCCCAGCCGCACGATGTGCTCCGGCGCCAGCCCCCGCACGATCGCCACGACCTTCCTCGCTTTTACATATTCCAGTCCCGTCATCTCTATGCCTCCTTGTCTTTTTCCGGGCCGCCTTCCTCGGGCGGGCGCACCAGCTTGACCAGCTGCCCGGACAGCGCCACGACGTCGATGCCCTTGTCTTCGAGCAGATCCGCACGGCTGCCGACCCATTCCAGGAATTCCTGCCGGGTGAACACGCTGCCCTTCACGCCGCTCATCAGCAGCACGTCTTTGCGGGTGTACACGGCCGCGCCGTCCAGCCGGACATCGGGCCAGCCGCATCGCGCCAGCACGCGGCCGATCAGCGCCCGGTCGGCCTCGATGGCTGCCAGCGGGTCCGGGATGAAACGGGTCTGGCCGTTCATCGTCTGCACCCACCGGCCCTTTTTGTCTCTGGAGATCTCTCCGCCGAACCCGTAGCAGAAGATCATCATGATGCCGAAGCGCCCCACGAGCAGCAGCGTCGCCGACGCCCGCGCATCGCCGTCGCGCACCATGCCGGGGAATACGATGCGCATGCCGTTGGATCGCGCGAAGCCCTTCAGCGACACGACGAGCTCTTCGATCTCGCCCTTGCCGGCGTTGTGGGTGAAGGGCCGGCGCTTCTCCCAGGCCAGGTCCTGCCGGGTCAGCCGCTCGCCGGCCTTTTTCTTTTCCAGCAGCAGCCTGGCCATGCGCCGCCGGCGGATGAGCCTGGGGAAGATCAGCGTGCACAGAAAGGCCGCGATGCCGATGGCCATGACCTGGCCGTTGGTCAGATTCGTGAGGACCTGTATGATGTCCATGCGATCGCCCCTTTACGCGCAGATCCCGGTCACAGCGCCCGGACAGACGCCACCCAGGGGCCGGTCTCGCGCAGCACGGTCTGAAGATCCGGCTGGTTGAAGCACTCGAACGAGGCGTACTCGCTGTAGCCGGTATCCTTCACGTACTTCAGGATGCGGCCGATGTCCATGTGCCCGTAGCCGGGGAACATGCGGTTGGAGTCGGCCAGGTGGATGTGCTGGAGCCGCTTGCCCAGCCGGTCCACGCTGCGCTCGAAGCCGATGTCCTCGATGTTGGCGTGGAACAGATCCCACAGCACGCCCACGCAGTCGGGGGCGCCCAGCCGGTTCTCGATGAACTCCACGTCCGCCTCGGCGGAATTCAGCAGCGCCGTCTCATAGCGGTTGATGGCCTCCAGCAGCAGCACCACACCCTTTTTGTCGGCGTAGTCCACCAGCGGCTTCATCGCCTCGGCCAGGGCGTCGAGGTCCGCGTCCATGGTCTGCACGCTGCCGATGCCCCGCATGAGCCCGATGGTCACCTTGCTGCCCAGTACGGCCGCCGCGTCCACATGCTGCATGAGCCGCGCGCGGGTCTTTTCGCTGACCTCGCGGCTCACGCCGATGAGGCTCAGTCCCTCAAGCCCCCTGGCCTGTCCCGTGGACAGGGTGCTGCAGCCCAGGCCGCGCTCGTCCAGCTGCGCCTTGACGAACCCGAGGTCCAGTCCGTTGTAGTGGCTGATGCACAGCTCGGCGCCGTCCAGGCCGTTGTCGCGCATCCAGTCCAGCCCCTTGAGCCAGTCCTCCACCGAAAAGGGAGAGAACACCGTCGGGTACTGCAGGGTCACCGTTGCACTGAATTTCATGTTCGATCCTCCTGTCGTATGTCGATCCCGGCCGCGCGTCACAGGATCACGCCGTCGCGGAAAATGGAGATCTCCCGATAGCCGTCGAGCTCGCTGTGGGTCGCCTTCCGGCCGCTGGCCACGTCGAGCATATACTCAAACAGCGCGTCGCCCGCCGACTCGAAGCTTTCGCCGTCCAGCACGCGACCGGCGTTGAAGTCGATCCAGTTCGCCTTGCGCCGGTACAGGTCCGTGTTGGAGGATACCTTGATGGTGGGCACGACGCCGCCGAAGGGATTGCCGTTGCCTGTGGTGAACAGGATCAGGTTCGCGCCCGCCGCCGCGAGATTGGTCACCGATATGGCGTCGTTCCCGCTGCCCGTCAGCAGCGAAAGGCCCGGTTTTTTCATCGCGTCGCCGTACCACAGCACATCCACCACCGGTGCGCTGCCGCCCTTTTGGATGTTGCCCATCGACTTGTCCTCGTCCGTGGAGATGCCGCTTCGTATGTTGCCCGGCGCGGGATTGCGGTCGATGGGCTGACCGTAGCGGATGAAGTATTCCTTGCAGTCGTTGATCAGTGCGACGACGCCGTCGAACACCTCCCGGCTGACCGCGCGGTCCATGAGGCGCGTCTCGGCGCCGAACATCTCGGACACCTCGGTCAGACACGCCATGCCGCCGCACGCGACGACCCGGTCGGTCATGCGGCCCACCAGCGGGTTGGCGGAGACGCCGGAGAAGGCGTCGGAGCTCCCGCACTTGAGGCCCAGCCGCAGGAAGCTGGCGGGCAGCGTCTGACGGTGGAAGGAGGCGGCGTAGTCCGCCAGCTCGTCCAGCAGCGCCATGCCGGTCTCCAGCTCGTCACTGTGCTCCTGTGTGATCAGGAACTTCACGCGCCGGGGATCCACGTCGCCCAGCACGGGCCTGAAGTACTCCAGGCAGTTGTTCTCGCACCCCAGTGACAGCACCAGCACCGCGCCGGCGTTGGGATTGTTGATCAGCCCCCGCAGCAGCCGCTGGGTCGTGAGCATATCGTCGCCGAGCTGGCTGCAGCCAGCGTTGTGCGTCAGGGCCTGCACGCCGTCCACGCGCCCGGCGTAGCGGCGCTGCGCCCGCCCGGCCAGCATCCGCGCCGTCTGGTTCACGCAGCCCACGGTGGGCACGATCCAGATCTCGTTGCGCGTGCCGGCGGTGCCGTCCGGCCGAAGGTATCCCTCAAAGGTGCCCGACGCGCGCAGCCCGTCGAACCGGCGGATGGCCGCCTCGTCCGGATGATACCGGTAATCGATCACGCCCTCCAGATTGGTCAGGACGTTGTGGATGTGTACCAGCGATCCGGCGGGTATGTCCTGCGTGGCGTGGCCGATGGGCAGGCCGTATTTGACCACCTGGCCGCCCGCCGGGATGTCCGTCAGGGCCACCTTGAAGGCGGCGGGGATGTCCTCCCGCAGCACGACCTCGCGCCCGCCCGCTTCGCAGGCGGTCCCCTTTTGCAGGGGGCGCAGGGCGATGGCCACGTTGTCATTGGGCTGGATCAGCAAAAGCATGGGTCGCGCCATATCATATGCACCCTTTCGTCTGTGGATGCGGCCCGCTCTGCCGAGCGTCCGCTTGACTTACAAAAGACCGGCGCGGTGGCGCGAACGCCGCCGCGCCGGTCATGCGCACCTGTGCCGCGGGATCAGCCGCCGTAGAGCAGCCTGGGCAGGGCCAGCGTGATGCCCGGGAGATAGGTGATGAACTGCAGCACGATGTAGAACACGATGATGAACGGCACCATGCTCTTGCAGATGCGTTCGAAGGGAACGCTGGACACCTTCGACAGCACGTACAGCACCATGCCCACCGGCGGCGTCAGCAGGCCGATCATCAGGTTCAGTACCATCACGATGCCGAAGTGCACCGGATCCACCCCGTATGCCATGACCACCGGCAGGAACACCGGCGTCAGCAGTATGATCGAGGGGGAGGAGTCCATGAACATGCCCACGAACACCAGGAAGATGTTGATGATCAGCAGCGCCAGGTACTTGTTGTTCACATACTGCAGGAACATGTTCGCCACCGTCTGGGGGAACCGCTCGAACGACAGTATGTAGCAGAACACGGTCGCGCCGCAGACGATCAGCATCACCGTGCAGGTGGTCTCCGTCGCTTCCTTGACGGCCGAGATCAGCTTCTTCAGGGTCAGCGTCTTGTAGAAGAAGCCCAGGAACACCGCGTAGAACACCGCGACGATGGCCGCTTCGGTGGGCGTGAACACGCCCGCGAGGATGCCGCCCAGTATGATCACGACGGTCAGAAGGCTCAGGAACGCGCGCCTGAAAGCGCGCCAAAGCTCGCGCCAGCCGCACCAGGCTTCCTTCTGGTAGCCCCTGCGCTTGCTGATGATGTACACCATGATGCACATGATCACGGCCATGACCAGTCCCGGCACAGCGCCCGCCATGAACAGGCGGCCGATGGATACCGACGCCGCCGTGCCGTACACCACCATGGGGATGCTCGGCGGTATGATGGGCCCCACCAGCGACGATGCGCCGGTGACGGCCAGCGAGAAGTCGTCGTCATAGCCGGCGTCGTGCATGGCCTTCAGCTCGATGGCGCCGAGGCCGCCCGCGTCCGCGATGGCCGCGCCGGACATGCCCGCGAAGATGACCGAGGCCAGTATGTTCGCGTGGCCCAGGCCGCCGGTGATGTGGCCCACCAGCTTGCCGCAGAAATCAAAGATGCGGTCCGTCACCTCGCCGCTGTTCATGAGGTTGCCCGCCAGTATGAAGCCGGGCACCGCCAGCAGCGTGAAGGTGTTCGCGCCCTCCGTCAGGCGCTGCACCAGCATCATCAGGTTCATCCCGTTGGCAACGAAGTATACCGTGCCGCTCACGATCAGGCAGTAGGCGATCGGGCAGCCGAATATCATGAGGCCCAGGAATGCGCTCATCAACAGTCCCATTCTCCCACTCCTTTCTTACGCGTCCTTCGGCAGGTACCGCGCCTTGTAGCCCTCCCAGTCCAGAAGGGCATAGAGCGCGTCAACGGTGTTCTGTATCGCCATCATCAGGATCCCGCAGGGCGCCGCGATGTATTCCACGCCCAGGGTCACGCCCAGGGTGACCGCCGTCAGGCGCTTCTGGCCGTTGAAGATCCTGATCGCGCTGGGGAACAGATAGAAGCAGCACGCCGCGCAGATCACGGCGATGGCGATCTGCTGTACGCGCAGCACCGGCTCGGGGAAGCGGCTGATCACCGCCGTCATGCGCACGTGGATGTGCTTGCGCCCGCACCAGGCCGCGCCGAACAGCGCGATCCACACGAACAGATAGCGGGAAAGCTCCTCGGACCAGGTGAAGGGGCTTCGGAAGATGAATCGGGCGATGACCTGAGCCATGATGTCAACGCACATGGCGATCATCAGCACGATCACCAGCACCTCGTTCACCTTGTTGAACGCATCATAGCCCCGGTTGATGCCGCTCATCAGCTTTTTCATTTTGACGCCCTCCTCTTTTAAACAGATTCCCCGATCGGATGAGACCGGGGAATCTGCTTTCAGACGGTTTTTTACTTGTTGAAGCTCTGAGCGACATCGAACCACTCGCCCCAGGTGGGGAGATACTTGTCGTAGATGCTCTGGCAGTTGGCCTTGAAGGCTTCCTTGTCGACCTCGACCACGTTCATGCCCTTCTCGGCCATGGTGTCGACGAGACCGGCTTCCTGCTCCTGGATGGCGGCGGTGATGGCCGCGCAGCTCTCCTCGACGCAGGTCTTGATGGTGGCCTGGATGTCCTCGGGCAGCTTGGACCAGACGGCGTTGTCGATGGTGTAGGTCACGGCGGCGATGACGTGGTCGGTCATCAGCAGCTGGTCACACACCTCGTAGAAGGCGTTGGAGTTGATGGTGGGCAGCGGGTTCTCCTGGCCGTCCACGACGCCCTGCTGGATGCCCATGTACACCTCGCCCAGGCTCATGACGGTGGGGGTGGCGCCCAGCGCCGCGCCGTAGGCCAGAGCCATCTCGGAATCGGGCACGCGCAGCTTGCAGCCGGCCAGCTCAGCGGGGGTGGTGGCGGCGAAGCCCTTGGTGGTCACCTTGCGGGCGCCGTAGTAGTACATGCCCAGCACGCGCAGGTTGGAGGACTCGGCCAGAGCATCGTACAGGGGCTGGACCTCTTCGCTGTTCGTGAAGGCTTCCATGGCGGTGCCGTCGTTGAACACGTAGGGAGCGTCGAAAAGGGTGAAGACCTTGTCGTACTTGCTCAGCTCGGAGGGGCCGCAGCAGACGATGTCGGTGGTGCCCAGGCTCATGGCCACGGCGGAGGTCACGTCGCTCTCCTTGCCCAGCTGCTCGCCGGAGTAGACGATCACTTCGACCTTGCCATCGGTGGCTTCCTTCACCGCGTCGGCGAAGGCGTAGTAGCCCTTGCAGGCCACGTGGTCCTCGGCCAGGTTGGTGGCTAGGCGCAGCGTGTACTCGGCGTCCGCGAAGGCGGTGGCGGTCAGGGCCAGGACGAGTGCCAGGATCATAACCAACAGCTTCTTCATGTTCTCTTCCTCCTAAAAATGTAGTCTGCTTATCTGACATACGACTCATATATCAGATGTTGATTAGAGTATAACACACCCCTGCGTAAATTGCAATAGGCTTTTGTGCTTTTTTTGCAGCTTTTTTCGGTGTTGTGAAGATAAAGCCGGCGTCACGGCGCGGTCTCCATCATGTCGCGCAAACAGGCAAGGCTCTTTCGCGCGGCGGTCTCCGGGTCGGGATACAAAAACGACTCCAGCGCCACCGCGCCGTCATAGCCCACCTGGTGCAGCGCGCGGAAGGTGCCGGCGAAATCGTAGTGGGCGTGAGAAGGATACCAGCGGTCGCTGTCCGCCACGTGTACGTGCCCGATCCGGCCTGCGGCGGCATGGATGGCGCCCTCCAGGCTGGCCTCTTCGATGTTCATATGGAAGGTATCCAGGTGCAGCGCAAGTGCGGGGCTTCCATACCTGTCCAGAAAGGCAAGGCCTTCGTTGACCGTGTTCAGCCAGTCGCTCTCGAAGCGGTCGATGACCTCGAAGACCAGCTTCACGCCCGCGCCTTCCGCCATGGGGATGAGCGTCCGCATGGCCTCGTCCAGCCGCCCGTCGTAGGCGCCGGGATCGGATACGTCCCGCCGCTGGCCCTTGATGAGGCCGATGATCACAACGGCGCCGTGCGCCGCGGCCAGGCGGATGTGCGAAGCCATCCGCGCCATGGCGGCGCTGCGGACCTGCGGATCGTCGTGCGTCAGGAAGATGCCGTCCTGGCTGTACGAGGGGCCGGTGCCGATGGAGGTGAGCCGGATGCCGTGCTGCTTCAGGGCGCGCGCGAGCGCCGGCTGATCCAGCGCGGAGGCATCCTTCAGGTGAAGCTCGATGCCCGCGTAGCCCAGCCGCGCCGCCGTTTCGATGGTCTGTGAAAAGTGTCCCCGCAGCACCAGCGGCGTGTGCCAGGAGGCGGCCTCGATGGCCGTGATGGACGCGATCATGCTCAGAAGGTCAGCACGACCTTGCAGGCCCCGCTGTTGCGATCCATGGCGGTCTCGAAGGCCTTCACCGCTTCGTCCGCCGGGAACACGTGGGTCACGAGCCGGTCGATGCGCGCTTTGCGCCCGGGCAGGCTCTCCACGACGCCCTTGAACTTGCTGTTCTGGTTGCGGGTGCCCGCGATCACCAGCTCGTTCTTGTTGACCAGGCGGAAATCGATGGGCATCGGGTCCTTCGCGAAGGTCAGCGGCACGAAGCGGCCGTGGGGGCTGAGCAGGGGGATGGAGGCGGTGGTGATGGCGGGCACGCCGGTGGTCTCAAAGATCACGTTCACGCCGTGACCGTCGCCGACCTCGCGGCTGATCTCCATGCAGCGGCCCGCGAGATCCTCGCAGGCGGGGTTGATGGTATAGGCGGCGCCGAATTCCTTTGCCAGAGCGAGCCGCGCCTCATTCACCTCGCTGACGATCACGGTGGCACCCATGGACTGGGCCGTGTCGCAGATAATGGAGCCGATGGGGCCGGCGCCGTGCACCAGCACCAGATCGCCCGCCATGACGCCGCCCTGGGCGCAGGCCTGAGCGCCGATGGTGTAGGGCTCGGCCGTGGCCGCCTGCACCGCGGTCAGGCTGTCGTCGTACCGGTGCAGCTGGCGGCTCTCCACCGTCAGATACTCTTCCATGATGCCGTCGGCGTGCACGCCCAGCACCACGATGTCCGGGCAGCAGTTGTAGTGGCCGTGACGGCAGGTGTAGCACTTCCCGCAGCCATGGATGGGTTCGATGACCACGCGGTCTCCCACCGCGAAGTCCGATACCGCGCTGCCGACGGCCGCCACGACGCCGCAGCCCTCGTGGCCGATGACCCTGGGATAGGTCGCGTAGGCATGGGTGCCGTGGAAAATGTGCAGGTCGCTGCCGCAGATGCCCGCGGCCTCCACCTTCACCAGGACCTCCGTCGGGGTCTTGATGACGGGCATCTCCCGCTCGACGACTTCGATCTTGCCGGGTTCGGGGATCAGTACTGCTTTCATATGGGGATACCTCCTGTATCGTGTGCTCGTTTCAGCGAAAATCGCGATGGGTGCGCATCTGCGACATCTCCAGATGATACAGCGTCGTCCGGCGCACGGCTTCGGGATCCTCCGCCAGGAACGCGTCGACGATGGCGACGTGCTCCTCGATGGTGTGATCGCCCTGCCGGGTGGGCTGGCTGGTGAGATAGCGCATGCGCACGTTCTGGTCGTAGACGACCTGCATGGCCTGCCGCAGGAAGCGGTTGGGCGAGTTCAGGATCACCGTGCTGTGCAGCTCGTCGTCCAGCGACAGATACCAGCTCCGGAGCGCGTCGCTGGACAGCTCCGCGGGCGGCTGCAGGAAGCGCGAGCGGATGTCTGTGAGCCAGCTGCGGTCGATGGTGCGCATGGACATCACCGACATCTCCGGCTCGTTCAGCTTGCGCATGATATAGATCTCTTCGATCAGATCCCGGGTGACGTCGGTGACGATGGTGCCCTTGCGGGGGTACACCATCACCAGGCCGTCCCGCTCCAGGCGCATCAGCGCCTCCCGCACCGGCGTGCGGCTGGTGCCGAGCTCCTGCTGCAGCGCCTCTTCCGAGATGTCGCTCATCGGGGGATAGATGCCCCGAACGATCTTGTCCTTGATCAGCCGATAGGCATCTTCAGTCTTACCCATGGACGTACCTCCAAGTGCATTTGTGATATGCCAGTTGTATAGATGAATTATATCACGTTGCAGGGCATTTCACAAGCACAAATTCGTCCATGGCGTTCGGTCAATAGCCGTAAGCCAGCGCGCCGCCGTCCACGGCGAAGTCCTGGCCGGTGATGTATCGGGCGGCCGGGCCCACCAGGTAGCGGGCCATCTCGCCCAGATCGCGGGTGTCGCCATAGGCGTGCATGGGCATGCGGGCGAGGATCTTCTGCTCGCGGGCCGCGTCCACGACCTGCTCGTTCATACGGCTGCGGAACCAGCCGGGAGCGATGCTGTTGACGGTGATGCCGTCATCCGCCCACTCCACCGCCAGGCCGCGGGTCATGGCCAGCACCGCGCCCTTGCTGGCGCAGTAGGGGACCACCTCGGAGAAGCCCAGGTGAGCGCTCATGCTGGTGATGTTCACGATCCTGCCGCCCACCGGGCTCGCCTTCAGCCAGGGGTAGCACGTGACGCTCATGGCGAACACGTTGCGCACGTTGATCTGCATGATGCGGTCGAACTGCTCCATGGGGAAGGTCTCCGCCCGGCACTTGTGGCTGACCCCGGCGTTGTTCACCAGGAAGTCGATGTGTCCGCCGTTGTCCGCGGCGATCTTTCCGCAGGCGGCGCGCATGGCTTCTGCGTCGCCGATGTCGCCCTTCAGGTGGATGACGCCGAGCAGGTTGTCCTTATAGCCCGCCTTGGGGCCGCCGGTGCGCGAGATCACGTAGACCCGCGCGCCCGCCGCCGCCAGGCGATTGGCGATCTCATAGCCGATGCCGCTGCTGCCGCCGGTGACGATGCCGCAGAGCCCTTCCAGCTCCCGGGGCGCGGCGCTGTATCCGTTCATATCCATGGCGCTGTCTCCTTTCAAAGGGGTCACATACCGTTTGGGGTGCGGTCACTTCACCGGTGTCAGTGTCTCCGGCCTGAAGCGGAAGCCCCAGCCTGCGCCTTCGCGGGGCCAGGCAAAGCCGTTCTCGATGCGCATGGTGTTGTCGATGATACCGTCGATCCAGTCGAAGGATTCGGCGCCGAAGGGCTTGTTCACGGTGCACAGCAACGGCACGTCGTAATCCTTGTAGTAGTGCGGCAGCACCGGGATGTTGTAGGCGTCCGCCAGCGCCGCGGAATCGCGCCAGGCGTCCACGCCGCCCAGCCGGATGAGGTCCGGCTGCCACAGGTCCAGCGCCCGGCGGCCGATCAGCTCGCGCAGCGCCACGGTGGAGTATTCGCGCTCGCCCATGGCCAGCGAGATCTTCGTCTTGCCGTGGATGGTGGCGTAGCCTTCGAAGTCGTCGTTGCGCACCGGCTCTTCGAACCAGTGGATGCCCAGATGCTCCACCGCATGGATCAGCGCGACCGCGCCCGGCACATCCATGCCCTGGTTGGCGTCCATCATGATCTTCACGCCGCTGCCCAGCGCCTCGCGGCACTTGTTCAGCCGCCGGATGTCGCGCTCGAGGTCCGGGGAGCCGACCTTGATCTTCACCGCCGTGAAGCCCCTGGATTTATAGTCGAGCACCTCTTCCAGCAGCTCCTCGTCGCTGTAGCTCAGCCATCCGCCGCTGCCGTACACCGGGATGGCCTTCATGCTGCCGCCCAGCACCTTCCAGATGGGCGCGTCCAGCGCGCGGCACCAGGCGTCCCAGCAGGCGGTGTTCAGCGCGGCCAGCGCCCAGCGCTGCAGGCCCACGATGCCGAAATACTCGTTGTCGATCTCCACGTCTTTCTGGATGCGGCGCACCTCGTTGACGCAGTAGCCGCGGGGCAGCACGAAATTCCTGAGGTCCTTCAGCGCGCCCTCGATGGCGTTGGGGCTGTAGTGGAAGGAAAGCAGGTTCGACTGCCCGACCACGCCGCTCTCCGTCTCCACCTCCAGCACGTAGAAGGCGATCTTTGAGATCTGATGTGTGGAATCCGCGATCGGCTTGCTGATGTCAGAAACGGTGCTGTAGATCCGAAGGTCCCTGATCCTCATGGCTTCCATGGCGCTTACCTCCATCCGATGTCGCAATATGTCCTGACACATGTCAGATATATCAGTTGTATATTAGCACATAAGCCGGCCAAAAGCAATAGGTTTTCGCCAAAAACAAAAAAATTTTCCAGGCCAGCCGGGCATGCCCGGACACGACGAAGGAGGCGCGTTCGTCGCACCTCCTTCAGATCGATCCCGACCGCGCGGTTCACCGCGCGTACATCAGGTACAGAAGCCTTCGCGTCGCCCCGCAGGGCATCAGGCGGTCCAGGAAGACCAGGCACTTGTAGGACAGCCCGATGGTGTGATACGGCTTGACGCCGCCCTTCTTCGTGGCGACGCGGACGATGGTCCTGGCAGCGGCTTCGGGCGCCATGCCGTTCTGCTCGTCGCGCTCCATGCGGGCCACGGAGCGGGCGATGCGGCCGCCGTACTGGTCGTCCCCGAGGCCGGACTTTTCGCGCGCGGCGGTGAAGCCGGTGCGGATGTCGCCGGGGAGGACGCTCGTGACCTGTATGCCGTAGGGCGCGACCTCGTTGGCCAGCGCCATCGTCAGCGCGCGCACCGCGGCCTTGGAGATGGAGTACCAGGCCTGGAAGGGGATGGCGAACACCCCGGCCACCGAGCTGATGTTCACGATGCGCCCCGAACCCGCCGCGCGCATATGGGGCAGCACGGCGCGGATCATGTTGTCCATGCCGAACAGGTTGACCTCCATGAGCCGGTGGGCGTCGGCGGGATCGGTGAACTCCATGGCGCCTGAGATGCCGAAGCCCGCGTTGTTGATGAGGATGTCGATGCGCCCCGCCTGGGCGGCCACGGCATCGACCGCGGCCTTCACCGCGCGCGCGTCGGTGACGTCCACGCTCAGGTGGTTGGGCGTGTCCGCCGCCGGACGGCGGCTGAATTCGTAGACGGTGCAGCCCAGCGCCCGGAGCCGGCTGGCGGTGGCCAGACCGATGCCGCTGGTGCCGCCGGTGATGATGACGACCTTGTTCATGCCGGGTTCATCTCCCTCGTGGATAATGATACCGCCATTATACACGATTTTTTGCCGCTTCGCAATTGCGGGGAAGGAAGAACGGCGCCGCGCAGAGAATCATTAACGGCGATGGGGGGCGTGATGGCATGAACAGATCCAGCCGCCGGATGGCGGTCAGCAGTATGATGGTGGCGCTAGGCACGGCGGTGATGCTGCTGGGCGGGGCGATCCCCGTCGCCACGTTCTGCTGCCCCGCCGTCGCGGGGCTGGTGCTGCTGCCGCTGGTGTTCGACTGCACGCGCGCGCACGCTTTGTCTGCGTGGGCCGCCATCGGGCTGCTCAGCCTGATGCTCTGTCCGGACAAGGAGGCCGCGCTGCTGTTCGTGTTCCTGGGGTGGTATCCGGTGATGAAGTGGTGGATCGACGCCCGACTCAGGCGCAGGTGGCTGCGGCGGGCGCTGAAGCTCGTCATGTGGAACGCGGCGCTGGCGGCGATGTACGCGATCATCTTCTATGTACTGCGGCTCGATCAGGTGCTGGCCGATTATCAGTCGATGACGCGCGCCATGGCCGTCGCCATGGCGGTGCTGGGCAACCTCACGCTGGCGCTCTACGACATCGTGCTGGTGCGCTTCGCGGCGCTGTATATCCGGCGCATACGGCCGAAGCTGTTCGGGCGCGCCGGCTGAGCGGATCGCACCGTCCATATAGCAATATTAACGTGCGGTGGTTTGACAACTCGGTCCATTTATGCTAGATTAAAGGCGTATGCGCGGTGTCATGCCGCGCAGGCCAATAAATAAGAGAGCATCGAAAGGAATGACGAATATGAGCCAGCTGAAAGGCGCATGCATCATCGGTCAGTCCGGCGGCCCCAGCGCCGTCATCAACGCCTCCGCTTACGGCGCGATCAAGACCGCGCTGGAGAACGAGAGCATCACTCAGGTCCTGGGCGCGCTGCACGGCATCAAGGGCGTGCTGGACGACGACCTGATCGACATGGGCAAGGAAGATCCCAAAGAGCTCGCCTACATGAAGTATACCCCGTCCTCCGCGCTGGGCTCCTGCCGCTACAAGCTGGCCGATCCGGACGTGGACGACACCGACTACAAGCGCATCCTGGAGATCTTCCGGAAGTACAACGTGCGCTACTTCTTCTACAA
>JAFRMB010000136.1 GCA_017430945.1 Clostridia bacterium
ATTGCCCTCACGGGTGCGCTCGCCCACGCCGGCGAACACGGACAGGCCGCCGTGCTGCGTGGCGATGTTGTTGATGAGCTCCATGATGATGACCGTCTTGCCGACGCCGGCGCCGCCGGACAGGCCGATCTTGCCGCCCTTGGCGTAGGGCGCGATCAGGTCGACGACCTTGATGCCGGTCTCGAGGATCTCCGTGGTGCCCTCCTGCTCGTCGTACGCGGGCGCGGGACGATGGATCGGCCAGCGCTCTTCCGCTTCCGGCGCGGGCAGATTGTCGACGGGCTCGCCCAGCAGATTGAACACGCGGCCGAGGCAGCCGTTGCCGACAGGCACGGAGATGGGCGCGCCGGTGTCGATGGCATCTATGCCCCGGCGCAGACCGTCGGTTGAAGACATGGCGATGCAGCGCACCACGTTGTCGCCGATGTGCTGGGCGACCTCGGCCACGACCTTGCGGCCCCCGTTTTCGATCTCGATGGCCGTCAGCAGATTCGGCAGTCTGCCATCGCCGAAGCGAATGTCCAGCACCGGGCCGATGACCTGAACGACTGTTCCGATATTCTTTTCCATAGCTCAAACTCCTAGTTGTTACTGAATCATCAGTGCTCGGCGCCTGCGACGATCTCCGTGATCTCCTGCGTGATGGAAGCCTGACGCGCGCGGTTGTAGCGCAGGCTGAGATCCTCGATCATCTCTCCGGCGTTCTTCGTGGCGGAATCCATCGCGACCCGTCGCGCAGCCTGTTCGCTGCAGAAAGCGTCGCATGCCGCCGCATAGATGAGGCCGGCCAGATACTGAGGCAGGAACTCCTTCAGGAGGTTGTCCGCCGCGGGCTCGCACAGCATCTGCTTCGTCGTCTTCTGCTCATCCGGCGCGTCGCGCGTATCCAGAGGCAGCAGCGGCTTCAGCTTGGTCTTTTGGACCAGCACGGAAACGAAGGACGTATAGGCCAGCACGATCTCGTCGTAGCGCCCGTCGTCGTAAGCCTTGAGCACGTCCCTGGCGATCAGCTGACAGTCGTCGATGCTCAGTCCCTCGACCCTGTCCACTTCCGTGACGATATCCATCTTCTTGCGCTTGAAGTATTCGCGCGCCTTGCGTCCGATCGGGATGAAGCAGCACTCGGCGTCCCGCATATCCCATTCGATGCGCTTGAAGATATTGGCGTTATAACTGCCCGCAAGGCCGCGGTCGCCGGCGATGACGATGTAGCACCTGTGCCTTATCTCCCGCGGGATCACATAATCCGACTGCGCGCCCGTGTTGTGCAGGGCGATGTCCCAGATGGCGGTGCGCGCGACCTTCATGTACGGCCGGCTGGCCTCCATGCGCTGCCTGGCGCCTCTGAGCTTCGAGGACGCGACGAGCTGCATGGCCTTGGTGATCTGCATGGTGCTCTCGACGCTTCGAATCCGCAGCTTGATATCCTTCATCGATGCTCCGGCCATGCGTTATGCCTCCTCGTGCAGCTTCAGGAAGTCCTCCGTGTAGGACTTGATGGCGGACTTCAGGCCCTCCTCGGTCTCCTTCGAGAGCGCGCCGGTCTCGCGGATGGCGCGCATGACGTCATCGGCCTGGGCATCCAGGCGCTCGTAGAGGCCATGCTCGTAATCCGGGATGAACTCCACATCGATGTCCTTCAGATAATCATTGATGACGGCATAGAGGATCGCCACCTGATGCTCGACGCTGACGGGCGCATTGTGGTTCTGCTTGAGCACCGCGACGATGCGCTCGCCCTGGCCCAGGCGGGCCTTGGTATCCGCGTCGAGGTCCGAGCCGAACTGGGCGAAGCTCTGCAGCTCGCGGTACTGGCTGTACAGCAGCTTCAGCGTACCGGCGACCTTTTTCATCGCCTTGATCTGCGCATTGCCGCCAACTCGGCTGACGGAGATGCCCGGGTTCACGGCAGGCATGATGCCCGCATGGAACAGCTCGGTCTCCAGGAAGATCTGTCCGTCGGTGATGGATATGACGTTGGTGGGGATATAGGCGGACACGTCGCCGGCCTGGGTCTCGATGATCGGCAGAGCCGTCAGGGACCCTCCGCCGTACTCCGGCGCCACGCGGGCCGCGCGCTCCAGCAGGCGGCTGTGCAGATAAAAGACGTCGCCGGGATAGGCCTCGCGCCCCGGCGGGCGGCGGATCAGCAGCGAAAGGGCGCGATACGCCACGGCGTGCTTGGACAGGTCGTCGTAGACGATCAGCACGTCCTTGCCCTGAGCCATGAAGTATTCACCCATCGCGCAGCCCGAATACGGCGCGATGTACTGGAGCGGCGCAAGCTCCGACGCGGTAGCCGACACGACGATCGTGTAGTCCATGGCGCCCGCGGCGGTCAGCGAATCCACGACCTGCGCGACCGTCGAGCGCTTCTGCCCGATGGCGACGTAGATGCAGATCACGTTCTGGCCCTTCTGATTGATGATGGTATCGGTCGCGATGGTGGTCTTGCCGGTCTGGCGGTCGCCGATGATCAGCTCGCGCTGTCCGCGGCCGATGGGGATCATCGAGTCGATCGCCTTGATGCCGGTCTGGAGCGGCACGGAGACGCTCTTGCGCTCGATGATGCCCGGGGCCGGCGATTCGATGCGCCGTTCCTCGGTGGTCTTCACCGGGCCCTTGCCGTCGATGGGCTGCCCGAGCGCGTCGACGACGCGGCCGATCAGCGCCTCACCCACGGGGACGGATACGACCTCGCGGGTGCGCTCGACGGTATCGCCTTCCTTGATGCCTTCGTCATCGCCCAGCATGACCACTGCCACGGAGCTCTCCTCCAGATTCAGCGCCATGCCGAACGCGCCGTTGGAAAAACGTACCAGCTCGTTGGCCATGCAGTTTTCCAGTCCGGAGACGCGCGCGATGCCGTCGCCCACCAGCAGGACGGTGCCGACGTCCGACTGAACGATCCGGTTATCGTAATGTTTGATCTGATCCTTTATGATCTTCGATATTTCTTCAGGTCTCAACTGCATCTCAACGTCCTCTTTCTCTACATGCCTTTTGCCAGGCTGTGGCGGAGCCTGCCCAGCTTGTTCTGGATGGTGTTGTCATAACGCCGGCCCTCCATCTCCACGCGCACGCCGCCGAGCAGGGCGGGATCCACGCGGCAGATCAGGCTGACGTTCTTGCCGGACATCTGATCGAGCCTGGCCTTCAGCGCATCGTACTCGGGCTGATCCAGCGGCACAGCCGAAGTCACCTCGGCCTCGATGATGCCGAAGTCGTCGTTGTAGCGCTGGTGGAACCACTTCACGCAGTCGCCGAAGGCTTCGATGCGCTCCTTCTCGACCATCAGCTTCATGAAGCTGACGACGTAGGGATGCGCGCGTCCGCCAAAGGTGTCCTCGACCACGTTGAGCCTCACATCGCGCTCGATGGCTCGGGACGAAAGCAGTCGGATGAATTCCGGCTGTGATTCGATGACCGCCCCGATCTCCTGAAGCTCATCGTGCAGTTGATCGCGAAGGCCTTCCTCGCGCGCCAATTCATACAGGCCGTTGCCGTACTCCCGGGCAAGTCCGGTCATTGCGTCTCACCTGCATTTCTGATGAACTCTTCCACCAGACCGCGATGGTCGTCCTCGCTGATCTCGCGCTCGACCATCTTGCCTGCAATGTCCACAGCCATGCCGGAGATCTCCCCGACCAGCTCTGAATAAGCCTTGCGGCGCTCCTGCTCGATGTCCGATTCTGCCTTCTGCTTCATGTGCGCCGCCTCGTCGCGGGCTTCCTGCACGATGGCTTCGCCCCTGCGGGTCGCGGTATCCACGGCGTTCTTCACGAGCCGGTCCGCTTCCTCGCGGGCGTCGGACATGCGCTGTGTGTATTCCGCCTTCATCCGGTCGGCATCGTCCCTGGCCTTGTCGGCCGCCTCGTAGATGCCGTCAAGCTGCTGCTGCCGGGCTTCAAGCACGGCCATCACACGCTTGAACAAAAACTTCTTGATCAGCGTGAACAGTATGAGCAGGTTGCAGATCTGGAAGATGATCGTCCAGGGCGTAATGGTAATAAACTCTTGAACCGCTTTCACTTTTCACCCTCCTGGAAACTGTGTGATTTCCGCGGATCTGGCTCAAAGCTTGCCGATGAAGGGATTGGCGAACATCAGCAGCAGCGCGACGATGAAGCCGTAGATACCGGTGGTCTCGGCGACGGCGCAGCCCAGCAGCATCGTGGACTGGACGGTGCCCTTGCACTCGGGCTGGCGGCCGATGGCCTCGCAGGCCTTGCCGACGGCATAGCCTTCGCCGATACCGGGGCCGATACCGGCGATCATCGCCAGGCCGGCACCGACAGCGGAAGAACCCATGATGATTGCGTTGCCCCACAGTTTGATCTGCTCAGAATCCATTGCTATATCCTCCCATGATTATTATGTTGTGCTTATGTCAACCCTCCGCAGCCGAAGCGATGTACATCATCGTCAGCATGCAGAAGATGAACGCCTGGAGACACGAAGAAAACAGGTCGAAGTAGATCGAGAAGATGGCGGGGATACCCACCTGGAACAGCGGGATGCTCCCCAGCACCTGGCCCAGCACGCCCGGCAGGATCCCCAGCACCGCGTGCGACAGCGAGGCCAGCGCCGCATAGATGAGGCCCGTGATGACCGTGCCGGAGGCGATGTTGCCGAAATGACGGAACGCCATGGACAGGGGCGTCGCCACCTCTGAGATCACGTTGAACGGAAAGAGCACCGGGATGGGCTGAAAGTAGCCCTTCACATAACCCAGCACGCCGCCCGAGCGGAATTTGTTGTAGGTGATCAGCACGAACACCATGAGCGCCCAGCCCAGCAGCGTGGACAGGTCGGAAGTCGGCGCGTACAGGCCGATCATGGAGGAGAGCGAACAGAACGCCGACAGCGACATGATGGACGCGATCAGCGGCGCGTATCCGATCGAAAGGAAGCGCTCGCCCATATTCTCGCCGACCATGCTGTTGACCTTCGTCACCAAAAACTCCGCGATGATCTGGCGCTTGGTGCGGGCGTGCACCTGCATGCCATGCGTCAAAAACAGACACAGCCCAACGATGACCGCCATGACGATCCACGTGTTCACAACGGTCTCGGTGAGCATGAATCCTCCCAGCGCCGGGATCTCCAGCAATACTTTTGCGCCGTGGACATCCAGATTCAAAGCTCTTCACTTCCTTTGGCTGAAGCATTCTTTCTACTGTCGATGATCTGAAGTATGCGGATGACGATGCTCGGGAACACGATGGGAAGGATCGTGGCCAGCGGATCGAAGCCGAACAGCTTGATGCCGGCGATGATGAGCAGCATGAGCGCGATCATGCGCCCGTTGCGCGAGAGCTTCATGCGGTTCTCCATCTGCTGCTTGAACGCTTGCAGCTCCTGCTCGTCGCGCTGCTTTTCGGCGGCGCGGGTCGCGATGCTCTGTACCGTCAGCCCCATGGTGAAGAAGTTGGCGACGCCCAGCAGACCCGTATAGATGCCGCCGAGGGCGACCCGCATGTCGAGCCTGCCGATGCAGGCGTAGACAGCCAGCATCACCGCCACCGCGCAGAGCGTTCCCACTGCCACGCGCCCCGTCTCCCGAAGCACGGACCTGTCCGGTTTCATACCTGGATCGTCATTCCCTTCAGGCAGGGCCATGCGCCATGTCCTGCGCACTGGCACCCCCGCCGCAGACACGATTCCGTGTCCCAAAATACTTATACCTTATATATTTATACCCTATTCTATAACAAAGCTCAAGAGATTATCTATTAATTTTTATACAAAACACCGGCATTCGGCGCTTTTGAGACTGATCAGGCGCGTCCATCGGCGTCATGCGGATCACCGGCCGCAGCAAACCTGCCGCAAGCGGGCAGACAGCCGCAGAGGGTTTTGCGCAGACGGTATCAGAACGGTCCATGTGCTCTTCGCGATACAAAGCGCCGCCGCGGCTTCGGGATCATCGTTCCCGGATAGCCGCGGCGGCGCATGCGATGCGCGCCGGCGCTGTGATTCAGCCGCCCAGATAGGCGGCGCGCACGCGGTCGTCCGCCAGGACGTCCGCCGCATCGCCGGAGATGGAGATCCGGCCGGTGCCGAGCACATAGGCCCGGTCCGCGATGGACAGCGCCATCTGCGCGTTCTGTTCCACGAGCAGGATCGTGGTCCCGGCGCGATGGAGCTCCTTGATGATGTCGAAGATCTGCTCCACCAGGATGGGCGCCAGGCCCATGGAGGGCTCGTCCAGCATGAGCAGCTTCGGCTTGCTCATCAGCGCCCGGCCCATGGCCAGCATATGCTGCTCGCCGCCGGACAGCGTGCCGGCGACCTGCTTTTCGCGCTCCTTGAGCCTCGGAAAGCGCCGGAAAACGTTCTCCAGGGACGCCGCGATCTCCTCGTTCGGGCGGGAAAAGCCGCCCATCTCGAGGTTCTCGAGCACGGTCATCTGCTGGAACACGCGCCGGCCTTCAGGACAAAGCGCCATCCCCTTGGATACGATCCGGCTCGCGCCCATGCCGACGATGCTCTCGCCGTTGAATGAGATCATGCCCATGCGCGGTTTGAGAAGGCCCGCCACGGTGTTCAGCGTGGTCGATTTGCCCGCTCCGTTGGCGCCGATCAGGGTGACGATCTCGCCCTCGTTGACTTCAAAGGATATGCCCTTGATCGCGTGGATAGAACCGTAGTAGACGTGGATGTCGTCCACCTTCAAAAGGGGCGCCGCGCCTGTATTGACCGTCTGGCTCATCGCATCACGCCTCCTTCCTCTTGCCCAGATACGCCTCGATCACAGTGGGGTTGGACTGGATCTCGTCCGGCGTGCCCTTGGCGATGATCCTGCCGTAGTTCAGCACGCAAATGCCCTCGCAGATCCCCATGACCAGGTTCATGTCGTGCTCGATCAGCATGATGGCGATCTGGAAACGATCGCGGATCTTGATGATGTTGTTCATGAGCTCCTCGGTCTCGTGCGGGGTCATGCCCGCTGCGGGCTCGTCCAGCAGCAGAAGCGACGGATTCGTCGCCAGCGCGCGCACGATCTCGAGCCTGCGCTGCGCCCCGTAGGGCAGCGAGCCGGCCCTCAGCTTCGCCGTGTCCTGCATATCGAAGATGCTCAGCAGCTCCATCGCCTTCTCGTGCTGCTGCCGCTCCCCGTGCCAATAGCCCGGCAGCCGGAAGATGCCGGTGAACATGCCGTACTTGATCTGATTGTGCAGTCCGATGCGCACATTGTCCTCGACCGTCATGTTGTCGAACAGGCGGATGTTCTGGAACGTGCGCGCGATGCCGAGCTTGTTGGCCTGGACGGTGTTCATGCCGTGCAGGTCCCGTCCGTTCAGCAGGATCGTGCCCATGGTGGGCTGATAGACCTTGGTCAACAGGTTGAACACCGTGGTCTTGCCGGCGCCGTTGGGGCCGATCAGTCCCGCGATCTCCGTCTTGCCGATGATGAGATTGAAATCCTCGACCGCCTTCAGGCCGCCGAATTCGATGCCGAGATGCCGCGCTTCCAGCACCGGGGAAGCGTAGAGGTCGCGCTCCGGGATGATGCCCTGGCTCGGGGCGGGCACCATTTTGGTGTTCTGCCTTCTTCTGACGTTCTCGCTCATGCGTCAGCGCCTCCTTCCTGCCGCGCCTCAGCCCGCGTGCCGCGTCCGGGCAAAAGCTTCGAGAGCAAAGCGCGAATCGTGGGATTGTTGGTCACCAGCATGACGAGGATCAGCACGATGGCATATACGAGCATGCGGTAGTCGCTGAACGCGCGCAGCAGTTCAGGCAGTATCGTCAGAAGCGCCGCCGCGATGATGGAGCCCCAGATGTTGCCGATCCCGCCCAGAACGACGAACACCAGGACGAGGATCGACGTGTCGAATTTGAACTTCGACGCCGCCACGGTGGAGAAGTTCAGGCCGTACAGCGCGCCGGCCATGCCCGCAAGCACCGCCGCGGTGACGAAGGCCATCATCTTGTACTTCGTGATGTTCACGCCCATGGCTTCAGCCGCGATGCGGTTGTCTCGGGTGGCCATGATGGCGCGGCCGTTCCGGCTGTCCACCAGGTTCAGCACCACGAACAGGCTGAACAGTATGAGCACGAAGCCCACCGGGAAGGTCGATATCTTGTCGATGCCGGACACGCCGGCCGGGCCGTTCACGAGGATCGTTCCGGGGATGCCCGGGTCGTTGAACGAAACGTGCAGCCTGCTGCCTTCCAGTGAAAAGTACATGCAGTTCAGCACATTGCGGATGATCTCACCGAAGGCCAGCGTGACGATGGCCAGGTAATCGCCTCTCAGCCTGAGCACGGGGACGCCGATCAGCACGCCCGCGACGCCCGCGAACACGCCGCCCACGATCATCGAAAGGATCAGGCGCACGAGCGCGTTCTCCAGATGCAGCGCGCCGAACATCCAGGCGGAGGATATGGTCCCGGCGAACGCGCCGACACACATGAAGCCCGCATGTCCCAGGCTGAGCTCGCCGGAGATGCCGACCACCAGATTCAGCGAGATCGCCATGACGATGTAGACGCAGATCGGGATCATCTGTCCCTTCAGAGAGCGCTTCATGACGCCACCGGAGATCATCGACTGACAGATGATGAACGCGATGATCACGATGCCGTAGCAGATCAGCTTGTTGAGGGTACTCTTTTTCATCTTCATGCGCGCCACCTCAGACTTTCTCATGCACAGGCTTGCCCAGCAGGCCCGCCGGCTTGAACAGCAGCACGATGATCAGCACGGCGAACACCAGCGCGTCGCCGAGCTCGGTGGAGATGTAGGCTTTGCCAAGGATCTCGATGATGCCCAGCAGCAGGCCGCCCAGCATCGCCCCGGGGATGGAGCCGATGCCGCCGAACACCGCCGCGGTGAACGCCTTGATGCCCGGCATGGAGCCGGTCGTGGGCTGGAGCGTCGGATACGCCGAGCACAGCAGCACGCCCGCGATGGCCGCCAGCGCAGAGCCGATGGCAAACGTCAGCGAGATCGTCCGATTGACATTGATGCCCATGAGCTCCGCCGCGCCCTTGTCCTCGGACACCGCGCGCATGGCCTTGCCCATCTTGGTCCCGCCGGTAAAGGCGGTCAGTGCCAGCATGATGACGATGTTCGCCGCGATGGTCAGGATCGTCTCGCTGGAGATGACGAGGTTCCCGTCGAACAGGCGGATCGCCCCTACGCTGAACACGGACGGGAACACCTTGGGGTTGGAACTCCAGATCAGCAGCGCGGCGTTCTGCAGGAAATAGCTCACGCCGATGGCGGTGATCAGCACCGCCAGCTTCGTCGCCTGCCTCAGCGGCCGATAGGCCAGCCCCTCGATCACCACGCCGAGGCAGGTGCAGACCACCATCGCGAGAAGCACCGACAGTGCCGGCGGCAGATCCAGATAGGACATCCCGCAAAAAGCGATGTACGATCCCACCATGATGACGTCGCCGTGGGCAAAGTTCAGCATCTTGGCGATGCCGTAGACCATCGTATAGCCCAGCGCGATGATGGCGTATACGCTTCCCAGGCTGATTCCGTTGATCAGAAATCGCAGGAACGATACCATGAATTCCAGCTCCTCTTTAAAGTGATATAAGGTAACTGACCATCATCAGCAGACCCTTCTGTTGACAATCGTCAGTTACCTCTGGGGACAGATGCCCGGCCCCCTGTTTCAGGGGGTCGGGCGCAGCGATCCGTTACTCGCCGAAGGGTGCGTAAGCGCCGTCCTTGATCACATAGGCATTGGGAAGCTTGTTCACCTTGCCGTCCGGGGTCCAGGTCATGTCGCCGGTCAGGCCGACATAGTTCAGGGTCGCGAACTGCTCGATCAGCTTCTCGCAGGCGTCCTCGGGAGAGGTGGAGCCGTCGATGCCGGCGTTCAGGCTGGCGTTGTACAGCGCATACACGGCGTCATAGGCATCCGCGGCAAACTGGTTCGGGGTGTCGCCGCCGGAGACCTCCTGGTACTTCGCAACGAAGTCCACGGTGTGCTCATCGGTAGAGTATGCGGAGAAGGGCGTCAGCAGGATGACGTCGTTGGCCAGGGCGGCGTCAAAGCCTTCCATCGCCAGGATGCCGTCCATGCCGTCCACGCCGAAGAACACCGGCGCGAAGTCCATGGTCTTCGCCGTCGCAAGGATCAGGGAAGCGGGGGTGTAGTAGATGGGCAGGAACACCAGATCGGCGCCCGCGTCCTTCGCGGCGGCCACCTGAACGGAGAAGTCCGTGGTGTCGTCGGTGAAGGTGGTCTCGGACACGATCTCCAGGCCGAGCTCGGCGCTCTTGGCCTTGAAGTTCTGGTAGATGCCGG
>JAFRMB010000137.1 GCA_017430945.1 Clostridia bacterium
GGGATCGCGTTGGCCCATGCCGGTCTCAGGGCGGAGGACGTGACCTTCAGGAAGGTCAAGCTGGACCGCGACGACGGCCGCCGGGTGTTTGAGATCGAATTCGTCAACAACGGGATGGAGTATGATTTCGACATCGACGCCACCAGCGGCAGGATCCTGGACTTCGACGTCGACCGCAACGACTGACCCGATCCCCGGCACGGCAGGATATGACGCAACACAGCACCGCGACACCGATGTCGCGGTGCTGTGATCGTTGAAAAGCCTTTTTAGGTGCGGGGGATCAGCAGGCCATGAACGCTGCGTAGGCGCGCACGGCCTCGCAGAGGGACACCATAATCGGTGTCCGCATTTACGCCTCGTCGCTCATGGGCGGCCTGGTGACGATCTCGCGCCGTCGCGCTACTGCCCGCAAAGCCCCCGGACGCCAAAGTATGGCGTCCCTACGGCCCCGCATCATTGCACATCCGTGCAGCCGTAGGCAACAGGCGGCGAGTCCTCCGGATCGCTCGGGCTCAGTCCGGCTGCCGCCGGACGCCTATACGGCAGGTGTGTGCGATACCCCACCGTAGGGACACCATAATTGGTGTCCGCATCTGGTCCTCATCGCCCATGGGCGGCCTGGTGACGATCTCGCGATCCGCCCCGCGTCCACGACTGGCGTCGGGCCGCGGGTTTCTCCCGACGAGTCCTTCGAATCTCTCAGACTCAGTCCGGCTCGCGCCACCGCATGGTCCTCGCGCCTTCACTCCGTAGGGACGCCATACTTTGGCGTCCGGATAACTCCCTCAGTCTGCTCCGCAGACAGCTCCCTCGAAGAGGACGCCAGGTGTCCCGCCCACATGCTCCGCGGGACCACCATATCCTGGCGTCCGGATAACTCCCTCAGTCTGCTCCGCAGACAGCTCCCTCGAAGAGGGCGCCAGGTGTCCCGCCCACATGCCCCGCAGGGCCGCCATATCCATGCATCCGCATAACTCCCCGGCTCCCCGGTGCGGGGCCAGGGAGATCGGCGGAAAAGTCCCCCATCGACCCATCTAAAAACCGGACCGTCGCGTTCGCGACGGTCCGGCCCTTTATGCCCTCTTTCTCAATGCGCCCAGTTATAGGCCCTGCGGATCGATGCCTGGTGTTCGGAATTGACCGAATCGCTGCCGTGGGTCTTGCTGCCCATCAGGTGCAGGCAGAACTGGCCGTTGTAGCCGTTCCCCTTGATGGTCTGGTCACCGTGCGGCTTGGTGTTGATGGCCGCCGCCACGTACTTCCCGCCGGCGTGCAGGATCACCGCGTGCGAATCCCACGAGAACTTTCCGCCCGCGATCTTCAAAAGCTTGGCGGTGTCCTTCTTCGTGGCGGGCTCGACGTCGGCGTGGCTGCTGCCGCCCATGCGCTTGATGCGCAGGCAGATGCCGGTGTCGACATCGTAGATGTAGCCGTACTTGTGCTTCTTGAGCACGCTGCTGCCGCCGTCGTACCAACCCATCTTGACCACCTTCTTCTTCCAGTTGGTGGTCTTTTTTCGCGTCGCCAGCTTCAGCGCCGAGGTCTTGACATAGCCGGTGATGCCCCCGCACTTTACCTTTGCCCATCCGCTCTGCACGGCTTTGACCGTCACGTTCGCGCCCTTTTTGATCTTTACGCCCGCGCTCGCGGTGGTGGGATAGCGATAGAACTTGGTCGCGCTCTTCACCTTCGCCTTCACGCTCGCCGCCGAGGCCGGCAGCGCGCCGGACGCCAGGATCAACACCAGCAGCGCGCACAGTATCCTTCTAACAGATCGTGACATTTTTATGTCCTCCTGCCGTCAAATATATCGCAGATATTGATATTATATCACAAATCTATGAGTTTGTCAAAATATCATATGAATCGTGCCCTCTTTGTCTCGAAAAAGTCATTTTTCGGGTATAATTCCTCAATATCGTCACAGATCGCGAACCTTACGGGCGACAAAACAGACTGAAAGGCCTTCGTGACGACGACAGGACCGGTGCCGTGTACCACTTTCACGTCCCGTGCGTGGAAGTTCGCGCGCGACCCCTCCAAGCGAAGTTTGTCGATGGATCGGTCTTGCGTTCTTTACCGTCATGCGGTAAGATGATCGTGTGGAAATGACGGCGCGATCGGCGCCTGACAGGAGGACAATATGGAACGCAAGAAGGCATGGAGCACCTATGAAAAATCGGACGTCGACGCGCTGGAAGCGCTGTCGCGCCGCTACCGCACGTTTCTGGACGCGGGCAAGACCGAGCGCGCATGCGTGCGCGAGGCCGTGCGCATGGCGCAGGCGCGCGGCTTCTGCGACCTGAAGGCCGTCGCGGCCGAGGGCGGAAGGCTGGCGCCGGGCGACCGCGTCTATCAGGACTGGATGGGCAAGGCGGTCATGCTGTTCGTAGTGGGCGCGCGGCCGCTGACCGAGGGCATCAACATCGTCGGCGCGCACATCGATTCCCCGCGCCTGGACGTCAAGCAAAATCCGCTGTACGAAGACGAGGACATCGCCTACCTGGACACCCACTACTACGGCGGCATCAAGAAATACCAGTGGGTGGCGATCCCGCTGGCGCTGCACGGCGTCGTGGCGAAGAAGGACGGCGAGGTCGTGGACATCGCGATCGGCGAGGATGAGGACGACCCGGTCGTGGGCGTGTCGGACCTGCTGATCCACCTGGCGCAGGAGCAGCTGGCCAAGAAGGCCTCGGTGGTCATCGAGGGCGACCAACTGAACGTGATCGTCGGCGGAAGGCCGCTTGCGGGCGCCGACGAGGACGAAAAGCACCCCGTCAAGGCCGCGATCCTGCAGATCCTGAGCGACAAATACGGCATCGACGAGGAGGACTTCCTCTCTGCCGAGATCGAGATCGTGCCGGCGGGCAGATCCCGCGACTTCGGGCTGGACCGCAGCATGATCATGGGCTACGGCCACGACGACCGCGTCTGCGCCTACGCCTCGCTGGAGGCGTTGTTCAGCCAGGCGGACGTGCCGGCACACACCTGCCTTTGCCTGCTCTCCGACAAGGAGGAGATCGGCTCCGTAGGCGCCACGGGCATGCAGGCGCGCTACTTCGAAAACGCCGTGGCGGAGCTGATGAACTGCCTGGGCGACTATTCCGAGCTCAAGCTGCGCCGGGCGCTCGCCGCCTGCCGCATGCTGTCCTGCGACGTGTCCGCGGGCTTCGATCCCAACTTCGCCAGCGTGTTCGAAAAGAAGAACGCCGCCTACCTGGGGCGCGGCGTGTGCTTCAACAAGTTCACCGGCTCGCGCGGCAAGGCCGGCTCCAACGACGCCAACGCCGAGTTCATCGCCCGGCTGCGCCGCGTCATGGACGACGCCGGCGTCAACTACCAGACCGCGGAGCTGGGCAAGGTCGACGTGGGCGGCGGCGGCACCATCGCCTACATCTGCGCCCTCTACGGCATGGATGTCATCGACAGCGGCGTGCCGGTGCTGTCCATGCACGCCCCGTGGGAGATCATCAACAAGGCCGATCTCTACGAGGCCGTGCGCGCTTACGCAGCGTTCATGGCCTGCTGATCCCCCGCACCTGAAAAAGGGCCCTTCAACGATCACAGCACCGCGACATCCGTGTCGCGGTGCTGTGTTGCGTCATATCCTGCGGTGCCGGGGATCGGGTCAGTCGTTGCGGTCGACGTCGAAGTCCAGGATCCTGCCGCTGGCGGCGTCGATGTCGAAATCATACTCCATCCCGTTGTTGACGAATTCGATCTCAAACACCCGGCGGCCGTCGTCGCGGTCCAGCTTGACCTTCCTGAAGGTCACGTCCTCCGCCCTGAGACCGGCATGGGCCAACGCGATCCC
>JAFRMB010000138.1 GCA_017430945.1 Clostridia bacterium
CATGCCGCCGTCGATGAACGCGATGCTCGCCGTGCGTGTCGCTTCGTCAAAGTCAAACCGCACCGTCGCTGTGCCTGTGTCATCACCATAGGCGTAGTGGGCGATGTTGCCGAACAGCTCGTCAATGGCAATGTCGATTTGCATCTGGGCCTTCATCGAACAGTCCAGCGCCTCAAGCTGCTCGTCGATAAACGCCGTGACCACCTCGATGTTGTCAAGGGTCGCCGCAAGTGTCAATTCCTTCACAACGCTCTCCTCCCCCTACATTTGTGTTTCTTTGTTCAAAGAACATCTTCACGAATTGTTACTTCGTCAGCTTCTTTCTGAGCATCACGACATACACGCCAAAGAGCGCAGCCGCGAATACGATGCCCGCGGGATAGGCCACGCCTGCCGACAGGCCGAAGCCCTCGCTCGCCATCAGGATGTAGGTCAGGCTGACTGCCGACATGAACGCCCCGGGCAGCGCCGTGATCAGCGAGCCGTACCGATATTTGCCCTCCTTTATCAGGTAAGCCGTCGCCACCCACAGGGAAATCATCGCCAGGGTCTGGTTACTCCAGGAGAAGTAGCGCCACAGCACGTTGAAGTCCAGCTGCGTCAGCACCGCGGCGACGCCCAGCAGCGGGATCGTCACGATAAGTCGGTTCTTGATGGGCTTCTGGTTGAGGTGGAACATCTCGGACAGGATCAGCCGCGCGCTTCGGAAGGCCGTGTCGCCGCTGGTGATCGGGCAGACCACCACGCCGATCACTGCCAGCGCGCCGCCCACCACACCCAGCATGGTGTTGGCGATCTCGTACACGGTGCCGGACTGGCCCAGCGTGGAGATGGCGTTGTTCAGCACATCGGTCGCGCCGTAGAAGGCCACGCCCGCCGCCGCCCAGATCAGGGCGATCACGGATTCGGCGATCATCGCGCCATAGAAGATGGCGCGGCCCTGCTTTTCGCTCGTGATGCACTTAGCGATCATCGGCGACTGGGTGGCGTGGAAGCCGGAGATCGCGCCGCAGGCCACGGTGACGAACATGAATGGCCACACGGGCAGGCCCTGCGGGTGCAGGTCTTTCAGCGTGATTTCGGGAATGGTATAGCCGCCGAACGCGATGCCGCCCAGCACGCTCACCGCCATGACGATTAGGATCACGCCGAAGATGGGATAGAGCTTGCCGATCAGCTTGTCGATGGGCAGCAGCGTCGCCAGCACGTAGTACACCAGGATCACCACGATCCAGAACTGCTCGTTCAGCACTGCGGGCGTCAGCCGGGCGATCAGAGCTGCCGGGCTGTTGACGAACACCGTGCCCGTCAGTGTGAGCAGCACGATGGAGAACACGCGCATGACCCACTTGGCGAAGTTTCCGAGATAGACGCCGGACAGCTCCGCGATAGATGCGCCCTTGTTGCGGCAGGAGATCATGCCCGACATGTAATCGTGCACCGCGCCACCCAATATGGAGCCGAACACGATCCACAGGAACACCACCGGGCCGAAGCACGCACCCATCAGCGCGCCGAAGATGGGACCCGTTCCCGCGATGTTCAACAGCTGTACCAGGAAGGCCTTCCAGGGCTTCATGGGCACGCAGTCCACGCCGTCATTGATGGCGATGGCCGGTGTCTGCCTGTCATCCGGACCGAACACCTTTTCCACGACTTTGCTGTACATGGCGAAGCCAACCAACAGCACAACCAGGGAAAGTATCAATGAAATCATTCTTCGCTTGCCTCCTGCGATTTATTGATTTGCACCCTTATACTCGATGCACAGCATGGTCAAATCGTCAAATTGCTCCGCTTCCTTCACGAAGCCATCCACACTGGCGCGGACGTTCTTGAGGATCTGCCGCGGTGCGGCATTCGGATCGGTGTTCAGCGCGTCGATCATTCGCTCCGTGCCGTACAGCTCCTTCTCCGCGCTGGTAGCTTCCGCCACGCCGTCGGTGTACACGAACAGCTTGCTGCCCGGCTCCAGTTGGATTTCGTATTCCTTGTACCGCACACCCTCCATACCGCCGATGACGAAGCCGTGCTTGTCCTTGTAAAGCTCAAACTGTCCATTCGGCTGCCGCAGCGCCGGAAACTCGTGGCCCGCGTTGGCGGCGGTCAGCTTGCCAGTGGACAGCTCCAGGATGCCAAGCCACACCGTGACGAACATCTGCGCTTCGTTGTTGGAGCAGACCGCCTCGTTGGTCCGGGCGAGGATCTCCGCCGGAGAGTAGCCCAGCATGGCCACGCTTTGCAATATGATCTTGCTCGCCATCATGAACAGCGCCGCCGGCACACCCTTGCCGGACACGTCCGCAATGACGAGGCCCAGGTGGTCGTCGTCGATCAGGAAGTAGTCGTAGAAGTCGCCGCCCACCTCCTTGGCCGGATCCATGGAGGCGTAGATGTCGAATTCGCTGCGCATCGGGAAGGCCGGGAAGATGTGGGGCAGCATGGAGGCCTGGATGTCCGTCGCCAGGGAAAGCTCCGCGCCGATGCGCTCCTTCTCCGCGGTGACCTTCTTGACCTGCTCCACGTATTGCAGTGTCCGCGCCGACAGCGTGGCGAACGACTCCGCCAGCGCCTCGATCTCGTCCCCCGTGCGGTAGGTGTCCTCCATCATGAACTGCAGGTTGTCCCCACCCAGGGAGACCACCCGCTGGGTCATGGTCTCCAGCGGCTTCACGATGCGCTTGGACACCGTCAGCGCGCCGACGAGCGCCAGAACCGTCACGATCATCAGCGCAACCGTGATCCACGTCCGGGCTTGGGAGATACCGTTTTGGAAGGTGGAAACCGCATTCTGCGATATTTCATCATATTGCGCTGCCAGCATGACCGTCGGCTGGTCCGCCACCGTCTTGTCCACCAAGCTGACCACCGTCCAACCCACCGCGGGGATGGGCGCGCCGGTCATGTACCAGGTTGCGCCGTCCGCCTCGACCAGCGTCACCTGCGTGTTCGCGGCGAGGGCATTGTCGATGAACGCCGCCAGCGCCGCGTTGCCCAGCTTTCGCAGGTCCTCCGCCTCGGCGTCTCCCTTGATCTGGAAGATGCCCTCCGACCGGGGCGAGAACACTACATGGCCGCGATTATTGATGATGCAGGTGAACTGGCCGTTTTCATCCGAAGCGTTTACATAGGCCTCCATGTTGTCCAGGAACAGGTCCGCGCCCGCGACGGCCACGATATTGCCGCGCGTGTCATAGACCGGCATGGCGCACATGACGCAGTACTGCCCCGTGAACACGTCGGACGCGATGTCGGTAAAGTACAGCCCGCCCTTTTCGATCGCGCCCCTGTACCAATCCCGTTCATGGATCGGAATGGAGGCGATTTCGCCGTTTTCGTCGAATTTGGACGAGGCGTGGTCGTCCGCCAGCAGCATCACGCCCTCCGGCAGGGCGACGTAGCAGGAATCCACCTCAGCATTGCCATACATCGACAGCATGAGCTCTGACAGGTTGCCGATCAGGCCCAGCTTCTCCGCCACGACAGGATCGTTCAGATCGACGCCCGCCTCCGTCAGCAGCTGCACGCTGGCCGTGCCGTCCAGGGCGGCGTCCGGCAATGAAACCTCGCGGGTAGAATACTGATCC
>JAFRMB010000139.1 GCA_017430945.1 Clostridia bacterium
ACACCGTGCGCCTTGCCCTCTTTCGACAGCTTGCTGCCGCCCTCGCTGAACGCGATCTTCGAGGCCTTCGCCTTCTTGTCCGCCTTCACCAGCTCGCTCTTCACCCACAGCTTCGTCTTCCCGTTGACCTTGACCTGCGTGTAGCTGCCCTTCGTGTCCACCTTCTCCGCGACGGACCCCTTTTTGATCACGGTCTCGGTCTCGCCGGAGCCGGCTTTTTTGTAGCAGTGCGCGTTGCCGGTGAATTTGACGAATCCCTCGGCGAATGCCGCGCTCATGGCGAGCATGCTGACGACCAGTGCGACGGCGACGATCTTCTTCATGATATTCATGGTGTTACCTCCTGTATCCTCAAGCGGTGTGTTGCTCTTCTTTATGGACACAGTTTATCACACCCTCCATCACACATCTGTCACACCGGCAGGGGGAAGGGCAAAAGTTTCACGGCGCCGCTTCGGCGCAGACGAAGGGCGGCCTCAAAACGGCGTGGGGTGAAGGGATCAACGAACATCGATCCACGGTCCATCGCCAAGCGTTTCGAGGCCGCCCCGCGGTCATTCCCGCGCCGCCTACTGCGGGCGCTTTTCAGCCAGGTAGTCGATGACGCTGTGAGCGGCGACGTTGCCCTCGCCCACGGCCTTGGTGTACTGGTAGGGGCGTCCGGTGCAGTCGCCGGCGGCGAAGCAGCCCGGAAGGTTGGTGGCCATGGCGCGGTCGACCTCGATGTGGCCGCCCGAGAGCTGCAGCTTCGGGAGCAGCGTGTTCAGCGATATGGAATCCCGCAGGCAGAACAGGCCGTCCACCGGCAGCTCGCTGCCGTCGTTGAGCTTCAGCGCTTCCAAACGCGGCGCGCCCGTCACCGCGACGGGCTTGGCGGACATGACGGTCACGTTCTCCGGCATCGCGCCAGGATCTCTGTAGTAGGGGAACAGGTACACCTTCGCGGCCAGCGACGCGAGGTAGGCGGCTTCGTGTTCGAAACGGCGGTTGCCGCACACCACCGCGACGGTGCGTCCGCGGTACAGCCCGCCGTCGCAGGTGGCGCAGTAGCTGACGCCCATCCCCACGCGCTCCGCCTCGCCGGGCAGCGCGCCGGCCTGGTTGACGCCGGTGGCGAGGATCAGCGTGCGCGTCTCGTAGAAATCCGGCCCGGCGGACAGCGCGTAGTGATCGCCCATCGGCATGATGGCGTTGACCATGGTCTCGTCGATCTCGATGCCCATGGCTTCGACCTGCGCGCGGAACGCCTCGCAGAGCTGCTTGCCCGGCGCGTCGATGAAGCCGGGGTAGTTGGAAATGCGTTCGGCGCGGGACAGCTTTTCGCTAAGCCCCCGGCGGCCGAACCACAGGAAGTGCTTGTCGTGGATCTTCAGGTTGAGGGCGGCGGATACGCCGGCGGGGCCGGTGCCGATGATGGCGCAATCGTAGATCATGGTTGCCTCCTTTGGATGTCCGGGGTCGGTCGTTTGCGCGAAGGGGGATCTATGTGCCGGCCGCGGGCGGCCAGGTCTCGTAGCCCGGCATCGCCCGGGCGCGTCGCCGGAGCTCGCCCACGCGGGCGTTCATGCTGCCGATGGGCGGGCAGGCGTCGATGATCCGGTCACAGGCGGCCATGCGGGCGCACGCGCGCGCGAGGGCGGCCTCGGACACCGGCTCAAACGGCGCCTCGGACACGACCTCACGGGCCAACTGCCGCGCCAGGTGGTGGTCCACGTCGTTCTCGTGCAGTATGCCGGCGATGAACGGGCAGTCTGCCCGCTGCAGCGCGCGGAACACCGGTATGCCCGTGCCCGCGCCGCAGATGACGAAGGTGCGGGGCTCGCCCGCGGGCGGGTCGAGCTCGACCGTGCCGAACAGCGGATCGTAGCGGTCGGGCCCGATGGCGTACAGCGCGCCGATCGCCTCCGCCGTGAACAGGTCCTCCGGCGCGCCGAAGCGGACCGGCCCGCCGTCCGGCACGCAGAGGATGCGGTCGGACACCTTCTGCGCCAGGTCGATCTCGTGCAGCGACATGATCACCGTGATGCCCTTCTGCCGCGCCATGGTCCGCAGTATGCCCAGCAGCTCCAGCTTGTGGCGCACGTCCAGATAGGACGTGGGTTCGTCCAGCACGATGATCTCCGGCTGCTGGCAGAGGGCGCGCGCGAGCAGCACGCGCTGGCGCTGGCCGTCGGAGACGGCGTCGAAGCTGCGGTCGCACAGGTCCGATATGTGCACGGCTTCCATGGCGGCCGCCACCTCGGCTTCGTCGGCGGGGGACAGTATGCCCAGCCGCCCGGTATAGGGGTAGCGGCCCATGGCCACGATGTCGCGGCAGGTCATGAGCTCGGGCCGTATGCGGTCGGTGAGCACCACGGACATGCGGGTGGACAGCGCCCGCCGGCTCAGGCGCGACAGCTCCTCGTCCAGCAGCCAGACTTCGCCGCCCAGCCGCCGCAGCTGCCGGGTGATGCTCTTCAGGATCGTGGATTTGCCCGAGCCGTTGGGGCCGATCAGCGTCACGATCTCGCCGCGCTGCACGCCGAAGGTGATGTCGGTGATGAGCGGCTTGCCGTCGTAGCCCACGGAAAGCTGCTGCGTGCGGAAGTGGAAGGCTGCCATGTCCGTCACCTCCCCTTGCTGCGGCCCAGCAGCATCGCGATGACCACGGGCGCGCCGAAGATGCTGGTCACGGTGGAGATGTTCAGCTGCGTGGGCGCGAACGCCGTGCGCGCCACCAGGTCGCAGAACACGCAGAACACCGCGCCGCCCAGGAAGGTCGCGGGGATCACGACGATCGGCCGGGAGGTGTCCAGCGCGCGCTTGACGAGGCAGGGCACCGCGATGCCCACGAACGATATGGGGCCGGCAAACGCCGTCACCGTGGCCGAGAGCAGGCTGGAGAGCAGTATGAGCGCCGTGCGGAAGGCGCGTATGTTCACGCCCATGCTCTGCGCGTAGGCCTCGCCCAGCTGGTAGGCGCCGATGGGCTTGGCCATGAGGAACGCCGCCACGCCGGCAGCGCCCGCCACGGCCGCCGCCGCCAACACGCTGTCCATGGTGGCGCCGCCGAAGCTGCCCAATGACCAGCCGTGCAGGTTCACGATGTCGCTGTCCTCGGCGAAGGTGACGATGAAATCAGTGGCCGCCGAGCAGATGTAGCCCACCATGATGCCGCCCACCAGCAGCACCGCCATGTGCCGGAGCCTTCTGGAGAGCAGCAATATGAAGCCGACCGACATCAGCGAACCCAGGAAGGCCGCGGCGATCAGCGCGCCGGAGGATACGCCGCCCAGGCGCGGCGTCGCGATCACCAGCGTCACCGCGACGACCAGCTTGGCGCCAGAAGAGATGCCCAGCACGAAGGGGCCTGCGATGGGGTTGCCGAAGAAGCTCTGCAGCAAAAAGCCGGACAGCGCCAGCGCGCCGCCGAGGATCGCCGCCAGCAGCACGCGCGGCATGCGCAGCGACCATATGATGGAGCGGTCGTTCGCGCCGGCGGTGCCCGTCCCAAGCAGCGTCCGCAGCACGTCGCCGAGCGGGATGCGCACCGTGCCGATGCTGACGCTCAGCGCCGATACGAGCAGCAGCGCGGCGATCAGCGCGGCGAAAACCACGCGGCAGCGCGCAGCGCGCGCGCCGGTCGTGGACGGGCGATCGTTCGACATGGGCGCGCCTCCCTCGCGATCCTCCCGGAAGCGTGCGCGATCCGGTCGGGTGATACCGATATTATAGATTCCGGCGAGGGGTCCTGTCAATGGCCGTGTTTTCCCGCCCGGTTTGACAAGCGGGGCAAATCGTGTATAATATAATAGACCCGGTATGGTCAGGTCACGGCAAATACAGGGATCGTGATCGGAGAGGACGATGATATATGGCGAAGAACAACTGCCCGATGAAGCGGACGAGCATCGGCGGACAGGCGCTGATCGAGGGCATCATGATGCGCGGGCCGGAGAAGACGGCCATGGCGGTGCGGAACGTCAAGTCCGGCCGCATCACGCTGGAGGAATACCCGACCCGGGGCAAGGACCGGGCGAAGATCTTCAAGCTGCCCTTCGTGCGAGGCATTTTCAACATGATCGACTCATTGAGCTTCGGCTACAAGTGCCTGATGCGCTCGGCGGAGCTGTCGGGCATCGAGGAGGAGGAGAACGGCAAGGCGAAGAAGCCCTCCCGCTGGGACAAGGTCTTCGAGGCGGTGATGATGCCGCTGGCGACGGTGCTGGCGGTGGTGCTGGCGCTGGGCCTGTTCGTGTGGCTGCCGGAGCAGCTGTGGAAGTGGATGACGATGCGCGCCCCGGCGGTGGCGGCGAACTACTATCTGCGCGCGTGCTTCTCGGGTGTCATGCGCATCGTGCTGTTCGTGGGCTATGTGTGGGCGACCTCGCTCATGAAGGACATCCGGCGCACCTATCAGTACCACGGCGCGGAGCACAAGACCATCTTCTGCTACGAGGCGGGCCTGCCGCTGACGGTCGAGAACGTGCGGCCGCAGGTGCGCTTCCATCCCCGCTGCGGCACCTCGTTCATGGTGCTCATGCTGATCGTCGGCATCATCGTGTCCATGTTCATCCGCATCGACTTCGTGCCGCTGCGGGTGCTGGTCAAGCTGCTCACGTTCCCCATCGTGGTGGGCATCGGCTACGAGCTCATCAAATGGGCGGGGCGCACGGACAACCTGTTCACCCGCGTGGTCTCCGCGCCGGGCAAGTGGCTGCAGCACATCACCACGCGCGAGCCCGACGACAGCATGATCGAGTGCGCCATCGAGGCGATGAAGCTGGTCATCCCCGGGGACGATTCCGACAAC
>JAFRMB010000140.1 GCA_017430945.1 Clostridia bacterium
ATCGTGCGGCGCAGCCCGCGGCCGACCGGGACGGGGCTTCTCCGCGGCGCGCGGCAGCGCCCGCGGTGCCTGCGCCGGTGCAGAGGAACGCGCCCGCAAAGCCCGCGGCGCGCATCGATCCCTACAGCTATTTCAAAAAACCCGCCACGGAAGCATGCACGAACGCGTGGATGAAGTCGGCGGACTACAGGGCGGTCCTGACGCCCGCAAGGGAGCGCGGCGACGACCTGGGCCTGTTCTGCAATGCGTTCATCCGCATGTCGGGGACGACCGACAAGGTGGCCTGGCCCGGCGAGATGCATCAGCTCTATCAGGCGCTTCAGGCAGCCGGCCGCAGGGTCGTCGTGGTGGACGGCGGGCTCGAGGCGCCCGGGCAGGAGGAGATCGCCCGGATCCGGCGGCGGAGCTACCGAAACGCCGAGGAGATGGCCGTCGGCCTGGCGGGCAATCTGCCCGCCTGCGCCAGCGTGGAGCTTCAGCGCCTGGAGCAGCGCGCGTTCGTGCGCACGGTGCTGGACGCGCAGCGGGAGGAGCCGGCGCTGAACCGACTGCTGACCGCCGCCGTGTATCTGCTGTGCTGGATCAAGCGATATCAGGGCAGACTGTTCGAGGGCTATCGCGACGGCGACATTCCGTGCTTTATCCTGATGGGCGGCTGCCGGAGCGCGCGCGAGGCGCTGTATCCCCGGTTCCTGTCGCACCTGCCTGTGGACGTGCTGATCCTGGCGCCGGACCTGGACCGGCGGTGCGCGCTTCGGGACGACCGGCTCCTGGAGCTCGACGGTCCGGAGTCGCTCAGGGTGGACCGCTTCCCCCGGGACGCGGGCTCGCTCCAGGTGCAGACGCTGGCCGCGCACGCGGAGGAGGACCTCACCTCGACGCTCTACGCCGACTCCGGGATCTACCGGAACCGGCAGTTCGCGCGGGCGGACGCGCTGACGCTCAGAACGACCTACGACGAGCTGTTCCTGCTGTGGGACCAGGAGCTCAGGTATCGCTCGGGGTTCGGCACCGTCGGGCAGACCGTGACGATGCCCGTGATCTACGCCAAGATCTCCGGGGTGGAAGGCGGCAAGGTCGATGCCTACTGGCAGCGCGCGAAGCTGCTCATGACAGACGGCGCCTACGTCGTGCGCAGGATGCCGATGCTCCAGACGGGCGCGGGGAACCCATACCAGTCGATCGCCGTGAAGGCGGTGCGAAACGGCGTCCTGCAGCGCGAGCTGCTTCGCGGGCACCGGCAGTACCCGTTCGGGATCATCCGGCAGGAGCTGCAGGAGCACATCTTCGACAAGCTCCAGCTCATGCTGGACCGGCGGCTCATACGCGGCACGTTCGAAAACGGCACGGAGTATACCGTGGTGGCCACGGTGCTGAACATGGACAAGGCGCTGGTCCGCATGCTCCAGAGCTTTGACTTCACGCGGCGCAACCCCAAAGTGGTGTGCATCGCCGCGGACGACCGCGGCGCTTCGCTGGAGGACGCCATCATGCTCACGTTCCTGAATCTCGTGGGCTTCGACATCGCCATGTTCGTGCCGACCGGCTATCAGGTGATCGAGCGCTTCCTCAACGACAACGGGCCGGTCGAGCACCAGGCGGGCGAATACATCTACGATCTCACGGTCCCGGACTTCGATGCGCTGCCCCCGCCGAAGGGGCGCTCGTGGCTGAAGGACCTGCTGAAGAGGGGGAACTGACATGGCGATGGATTTCAACAGGCCCGTCGAGGGCCGGGCGGCCGCGGCGCAGGCGGACGCCGGCGCGCTCGAGGTACAGCCGTACGACATCATGGCGGACAGGCAGGCGGTGGTCGCGAGCCTCGCGGGCTCCGACGAGATCGAGGCGCTGACGGCGCAGATCGACGTCAACGACATGAGCAGCATCGTCACCTTCGGCAGCGGCACCGCCGAAGAGATCTCCAAGGTGTCGGATGTCGTGCTCAGGAGCATGAGCATGTCGCAGCTGGACGAATCCAGCCGCATGATGCAGGCGCTGGCGAAGATCATGGACCAGTTCGACATCGACGAGATCCGCGACAACGCCTCGGTGTTCGGGAGGCTCTTCGGCAACGTGCGCAAGCAGCTGGACCGGATCCTCGCCAAGTACGGCACCATGGGCGACGAGGTCGACAGGATCTATGTGGAGCTCAAGCGGTACGAGGGCGAGATCCGAAGGTCCAATCAGATGCTGGAGGACATGTTCCAGGCCAACGTGGGCTATTTCCACGAGCTGGAGAAGTACATCGTGGCCGGCGAGCAGGGCTGCCATGAGATCGAGGATTACATGCGCGAGCTCAGGGCGCAGATGGATGCGACGGGCGACCAGTCCATCACGTTCGAGCTGCAGACGCTGTCGAACGCGCTGAACATGCTGGAGCAGCGCACGCACGATCTGAGGATCGCGGAGACGGTCGCGCTGCAGTCCATCCCGATGATCAAGGCCATCCAGTTCAGCAACATGAACCTGGTGCGCAAGATCAACTCCGCCTTCATCGTCACGCTGCCCGTGTTCAAGCAGGCGCTGGCGCAGGCCATCATGCTGAAGCGGCAGAAGCTTCAGGCGGACGCGATGTCCGCGCTGGACGCGCGCACCAACGAGCTGCTCCTCAAAAACGCCCGGAACACCGCGGAGCAGGCGAAGATCACCGCGCGCATGGCGTCCGGCAGCTCCGTCAGGGGCGATACGCTGGAGGCCACCTGGCGCACGATCACCAGCGGCATCGAGGAGACCCGGCGGATCCAGGAATCCACGCGCGTGCAGCGCAAGCAGGATCAGGAAAAGCTGGAGCGCATCAAGCGGGACTTCGCGGACCGCTGCAGCGCCGCGCAGGGCAGATGACCCAAAACGCCGTCCCGGGGACGCGGACGACGGCGTCCCCGGGACGCTTTTGCGTTTGAGCGGAACATCAGAATGGATATCGGTGCGGGCCCGATGCCCGAGGAGGAACGAAATGGACCGACTTGCGTTTTCCGTCGGCGGACTGCTCTATTCGCCCGCTATCAACCCGGATGTCGCCGCGCACGTCATGCGCGGCGACTGGCCGGGACTGACGTCGATCTGCCTCTGCCTGGAGGATTCCATCCAGGACGCGGCGCTGCCGCAGGCGGAGGCACAGCTCAGAGACACCCTGCGCGCCCTCGGCGGCATGGACGCGCAGGCACGGCCTCTGGTGTTCGTGCGGGTGAAGGACCCTGAACACCTTCGCCGGGTGAGCGAACGGATCGCGGACGTCGACGGGGCGCTCACGGGCTATGTATTCCCCAAATTCGACGCGGGCAACGCCGCGCGTTATCTGGACGGGCTGGCGCGGATCAACGACCGCCGCGCGGCGCATTTCTATGGCATGCCCATCCTGGAGAGCCGCGCCATCGCCGACATCCGCACGCGCGCCGGCGAGCTCGATGCCGTCCGGCGCGTGCTGGACGCCCATCGCCCGGCCATACTCAACGTCCGGGTGGGCGGCAACGACTTCTGCAACCTGTTCGGGCTGCGCAGGAACGCGAGCCAGACCATCTACGACATCGGCGTCGTGCGGGACATCCTGGTGGACATCGTGAACGTGTTCTCGGACGACTACGTCGTCTCCGGCCCGGTGTGGGAATACTACGGCAAGGATCCGGACGACGCGTGGGCGGCGGGGCTGCGGCGCGAGCTGGCGCTCGACCTCGCCAACGGCTTCTTCGGCAAGACGGCCATCCACCCCAGCCAGCTGCCCGTGATCTCAGAGAGCCTGAAGGCGCCTGCGGCGGACGCGGCGGATGCGGCGCGCATCCTGAACTGGTCGGACGCGCGCCTGGCCGTCGCCGGGAGCGCCGACGGCGGCAGGATGAACGAGGTCAAATGCCACGGACGATGGGCGGAGCGGATCCTGCGGCGCGCGGAGATCTACGGCTGCAGGGAGGTGTAGCGCTGTGCGCGTGTGGTTCAATCACTGGTTCAGCACCGCGAGCCACCTCATCCGGCTGATGCGGCAGGGACGGGCGGACGCGTTCATCGGCTCCGGCAGCAATCCGAGGGCCGCCTACCGGCAGGCGTGCGACGAATGGTACGACGAACCGGCGCAGCCGCCGGAGGATTACGCGGACTTCTGCCTGGACTTTTGCCGGCGGCACGCGATCGATGTGTTCGTGCCGCGGCGGGGCATGCTCGAGGTGGTGCGCGCCGCCGAGCGGTTCGAGGCGCAGGGCGTCCGCCTGCTGGCGGAGCGCGACGCCGGGCTGGTCGGGCTGCTGGAGGACAAGGTGCGCACGTACCGCTTCTTTGAGGAGCGGCTCCCCGGGATCGTCCCAGATCACCGGCTGGCCGATTCGCTCGAGGCGTTCGAGGCGGCCTGCGACGGCCTTTCATCGCCGTCGGGGCGGCTCTGCTACAAGCTGGTCACGGACGAGGGCGCGAGGAGCTTCAGGGTACTGGACGATTCCATCGAGACCGTCAAGGCGCTGTATGAGAAGCCCGGCACGAAGGTGACCCGCCGCGCGGCGGCGGCGATACTGTCGCAGTACGACTTCAGCGTGCCGCTGATCGTGATGCCCTATCTGAGCGGCGCGGACGTCAGCGTGGACTGCCTGGACACCGCCGGCGGCAGGATCATACTGCCGCGTTTCAAGGTGGGGCGCTATCACGAGGTGCGCCCGGACGCGCAGATCACGGCGCTGTGCGAAGCCATCATGGACGCCCTCGGGCCGCAGATGCCGGTCAACATACAATTCAGGATGGAGAGCGGCCGGCCGTACCTTCTGGAGATCAACCCGCGTATGTCCGGCGGGCTCCAGCTCTCCTGCGCCGCGACGGGCATCGATCTGCCGGCGCTGGCGCTGGCGAAGCTCCTGGGGCAGCCGGCGGCCTGGCGGTATCCCGAGCCATGGCTGCCCGTCGAGCTGGTCAACCTGGAGACGCCGGTGGTGCTGGAGCTGGACAGGAAGGACGGCGCATGAGAGCGATGGATTATACGGAGCGCGATCTGATCGCGCTGGCACGGCGGCACAACAATACGCGCCGGGAATACCTGCTGGTCGACCCGCTGCAGGCCAAGCACGTGCCCGTCTCCCCGGGGCGTGCGCTGGAGATGATGCGCGCGCTCGGCGCGCGGCTGGCTGAGGCCGGCCCGGAGATCGACACGGTGATCGGCTTTGCAGAGACCGCCACCGCCGTCGCGGCCGCCGCCGCGGCGAGCCTGGGGCATCCCTGCCGCTATATCCACACGACGCGCGAGGCTTTCATCCGCGGAGACGTCATCGAATTCTGCGAGGAGCACAGCCACGCCGTCGAACAGCGCCTGGCGATGCGCCGCCTGCGCGGGTGGATCGAAGACAGCGCCGGCGTGGCGCTGGTGGACGATGAGCTGTCGACGGGGAAGACGATGGTCAATGCCATCCGGACCCTCGGCGCGGCCTGTCCGGCGTTCTCATCAAGGCCGGTGGTGCTGGGATCGGTCATCAGCCGCCTGGACGACCGGCGCAGAGCGGAGCTGGCCGGACGGGGGATCAGGTGTCTTTCGCTGCTGAGCCTGCCGCCGGAGGACTACACGCAAAGGGTCCGTGCGTTCGCGATCGCCGAGGCCGGCGCGCCGCACGGCGCGCCGATGCCATGGCGCGAGATCGATGCCGGATCGTCCGGCATGCAGCCGCGCGAGGGGGTCGACATCGGCGCATGGACGGCCGATCTGGCGGCGCGCGCCGCGGAGATCGCCGCGTCGCTGCGCGCGCAGCTGGACGGGAAGCGGGTGACCGTGCTGGGCACGGAGGAGTGCATGCTGCCGGCGCTCGTGCTGGGCGCGCGGCTGGAGGATGCGGGCATCGCGCGGTCGGTGCGCTGTCACGCCACCACGCGCAGCCCCATCGGCGTGTGCCGGGACGACGGTTATCCCATCCACAGCGGCTGGCGTCTGCGCAGCTTCTACGACCCTGCGCGCGTGACCTACATCTACGATCTGGCGCCGTGCGACACGGCGATCGTCGTCACCGACGCGCCGGACGGGCCTGCCGTCGGGCCGGCGATGCGGGACCTGACCGCTGCGCTGGGCGAGGCTGGCTGCAACGACGCGATACTGATCCGGGAGGGCCGACATGTTCAGCACCTACAAGCCTGAAGATGTGACGCTACTTTTGAAGGACATCACCGGGCGCGTGGCGCCGCAGCCCGCGGCGGAGCGCGAGGCGCGCATACAGCGCGGCGTACACTACTGCGAGATGCTGCCGCTGGAGTACCGGCCGAGCGCGATGTACATGCGGACCTATGCGCGCGCGCTCGACCTGTACAAGGGCTGCACCGCCGATGCCGTCGCCGCGGTCGCCGAGCAGATCTACCGGGAGAAGGGAAGCCGGGCCGTGCTGGTGTCGCTGGCCAGGGCCGGCACATCCGTCGGCGTGCTGATCCGGCGCTGGCTGCGGCTCAGGCACGGGGCGGACGTTCCGCACTATTCGATCTCCATCATACGCGGCCGGGGGATCGACGGCAACGCCATGCGCTTTATACTGTCCCGCCACGCCGCGGGCGATCTGCAATTCGTGGACGGCTGGACGGGCAAGGGCGCCATACAGACCCAGCTCGACGCGGCCATGGCGGCGTATCCGGGCGTCGACCCGGGACTGGCGGTGCTGTCCGACCCGGGCAACGTGGCGCGGATCTGCGGCACGCACGACGATTTCCTCATCCCCAGCGCCTGCCTAAACGCGACGGTATCCGGGCTCATCAGCCGCACCTTCCTGCGCGGCGATGTCATCGGCCCGGACGACTTCCATGGCGCGGCGTTCTACCGCGAGCTGATGGACGAGGACCTCACCTACGCGTTCATCGACGCGGTGGGATCCGCGTTCCCCGACGCCGCCCCGGCGTGCGGCTTCCGGGATCCGGGCGAGGTGCCCATGCGCGAGGTGGCGGCCATACAGCGCGAATTCGGCATCGGCAGCGTCAACCTGATCAAGCCCGGCATCGGCGAGGCGACGCGGGTGCTGCTCAGGCGGCTCCCCTGGCGGGTGCTCGTCCACAGCCTGGACGACGACCGGCACCTGGGCCATCTGTACCAGCTCGCGGCGGAGAAGGACATCCCCCTCACGGTCTATCCGCTGCGCCACTATCGCGCGTGCGGGCTCATCAAGGAGCTGGCGGACACATGACGCGGACGCTGTTTGCCTGTGACATCGACAATACGCTGATCTGCTCGCGCAAACACCCGCATGCGGGCTGGCGCTGCGTGGAATGGATCCACGACGAGGAGCATGCGTTCATGCCGCCCGCCGCGGAGGCGCTGCTCGGCCGGGCCAGCCGGGCGCTTTGCACCGTGCTGGTGACCTCCCGCTCCATCGAGCAGTACGGGCGGCTCCGCCTGCCGGGCGGCCCGCCCGCGGCGGTCACCGCCAACGGCGCTGATCTGCTCGTGAACGGGCAGCCGGATCCGGCGTGGCGGGCTGAGACGGAGGCGCTGCTCGCGCCGTGGCGGGAAGAGCTCCGGCGCTGCCATGAACGGCTCAAGTATTCCGACCGCTATATCCGCTGCCGGATGGTCGACGACGCCTACCTGTTCGTCTACTGCCGCGGCGACGTCGATCCGGTGGGCGAGGCGCGGGCCATATCGGAACGCACCGGCCTTGCGGTCGCCGCCTCCGGTAAAAAGATCTATCTGCTCCCGCCGCCGCTGAACAAGGGTTCGGCCTTTGCCAGGCTGATGGAGCGGTTCGGCTGCGCGCGCGGCATCGCCGCCGGGGACAGCGCGATGGATCTGCCCATGCTGCGCGCCGCGGATGCCGCCATACTGCCCGCGACGCTTGCCGATGCGGCGCCCGAAGGCGCTTATGTGTGCCCGGCCGGGCGCTCGTTCCCGGAGTTCGCGCTGGAGACGGCGATCCGGCTGGCGTGAGAGACCGACGAGGATCCATATGGAGGAAGACATGATCGAGATCGGAACCGTGATGCGGACCGCGCCCGCGCTGTCGAGGGACACGCTGGGCGAAGCGTGGAACCGTACATCTCCCGCGTACAGCCGCGGGACCGTGCACAGCATCAACCTGGGCAAGCGCCCCGGGCGGGCGGAAGCGCCGCCGCCCGGGGCGGCGCGC
>JAFRMB010000141.1 GCA_017430945.1 Clostridia bacterium
CATGAGAAGCATCATCATGGGCATCATGAAGATCACCACGCCGATCGCGCGCATCGCGGCATCCTTCAGATCTGCGTTGGCGCGGGCAAACTTTTTGTCCTCGTGTTCCTCACGCACGAATGATTTCACGACGCGGATGTTGGTCAGGCTCTCCTGGATGGTGGAATTCAGATGATCCATTTTTTCCTGCATGATGGAGAACCTCGGGAATCCCACGCGGATGATCAGCACCTCTGTGATCGCGATCAACGGGATCGTGACGGCCAGCACTCTGGCCAGATTGGGATTCATGGTGATGGCCATGATCAGCGCGCCGATCAGCATCCCCGGCGCGCGCAGGAACATGCGCAGCAGCATGTTCACGAAGTTCATGAGCTGCGTCACGTCGTTGGTGAGACGGGTGACCAAAGAGCCGGTGGAGTACTTGTCGATGTTGGCAAAGGAGAACTGCTGCACCTTGGCGTAGATATCGCGCCGCAGGTCCGCGGCGAAGTTGACCGCCGCCCGTGACCCGAAGAAAGTGCCGCCGATGCCGCCGCCCATCATGAGCAGCGCTGTCAGCACCATCAGCAGGCATGTGAGCACGATATAGCCCACATCGTGGGTCTCCACACCGACGTTCAGGATCATCGAATACAGGCGCGGCATGGCGATCTCACCCAGGACCTCGACGATCATGCAGAGGGGCCCGAGCAAAAAGTATCTCCAATAGGGCTTGATGTACTTTGACCATTTCATATGAGGCCGTCACTCCCTTCGTCATTAGCCTCAGGATCCGCTCGGCGGGGTTCAGCGCAGCCTTCGGTATTGTTTTCCATCCGAGGCCTACACTCATGCACGGTCTCCATCAGTGCGAGGTTCTGCTGGATGCGATCCAGCGTCATCGATAACTGATGGATCTCATCATCGGATACGCCGCGAAACATATCTTCGTCGATCGAGCGGAAGGTCTTCAAGGAATCTTCGATCAGTCGCTGTCCCTTTGGCAGGATGCTGATCTGCCGGCAACGACCATCCTGACCCTCAGCCTTGTGGATGAGATTTGACGCGCTCAGCGCTTTCAATGAGCGCGCCACACACGCGGGACTTATGTCAAGCGCATCCGCGATATCCTTCTGCGACGCCGTGCGGCCCATGCCGGAGAGGACCATCAACATGCGGTGCTGGCTGTGATGTACGCCAAGCCCGTCGATGCGTCGCTCAATGACCCGATGGTGAAGGTGCATCACACGCACCAATCGGTCCATTGCGCCGGTCGTGTACAGGGCTCTGTCGCCGGTGTCAGTCGTCAGAGACATATCGTGCCTCCTTACATTGATTAACAGGCTAATTATTAACGTGTTTACGATGATAACACGGCTGTGTTATCGTATTGGGACACAAACAGAGAGAATCTGTTAATCATTCGCTTGAGACTCTGTGCCGGTAGATATAGGCCGTCGATTCATGAAATGCGGTTGCCCAAGTGGATAGCATTGAAACGAACACACAGGCTTACCGCTGCAGGGTCAAAGGCGGACGGAGCAGGGCTGGCATGTGTTTCGAGCCATGACGATCCAGGTCGGGACGACGGCTGCTCGGTGTGTTTGGCCCACGATCGAAACCACAGTGTTTGCGTGCGTCAGAACCAATAACGTTGCGTCGGAAGGGTCGATGAAATGTGTAAAAATAAGCAGCATATATTGAAATCTTATGAAAGATAAGCTATAATCCAATACAATGCTTTAGTTGCTAAGCAGGGGCAGCCAAAGGGATGAAAAGCAGTACCAATGGTGGATCGAAGGATCATCCGGAGGACAGAGCTTGACGTGGACCGTGCTGAGAGAGCTTGAAAACAGGCTGTCTGCGTTTCACGATTGACGCGGCCGGCTCCGCACCCGCGCTGTTTCCGGTCATCATGTGATGAGAGATGGAGCGCGTGACCGAACCCCTGGAAGACAGCCCCGGAAGAGGGAAGTCGCGACAAGCAGAGGGGCCGATCCCATCCGACTCGTGATGGATCGATGGACCGGGTTCGGCTCGGTTTCAGTATTGACAAAGCGGGATCCCGCGATGGAGATTGGAGGATCACAATGCAGATCAAATGGTTTGAAAATGGAAAGGGACGCACTCTGGCAGGGATCGCCGCTGCGATCGCCTTCGTTGCTCAGATGGCCGCCGGTATCTGGCAGGGTATGGCGTTGCCTGTAAATCTCATATTGGCAATACTGCTGGCAGCCTTGACGTTTTTCGCCTTTGGAGCGCGTGTCACAATTGAGCAATGGTGGGGTGTGGTTATTGCATCGAGCTTCGTGAGTATCGCCAGCTTTCTGTTGCTGCACCTGGTGTTGATTCAGTGGATGGACACCGAGTCCACGTTGTTGCTAAAAGCCAAGCACGCTATTTACAATCTGACTTTTATCACTCCCCCAGGGATCATTCGTGGCACATGCATTGCCATGATCATCGTTAGCCTTGTCTTCTTCATTACTGCAAATATCAAGTGGTTTGGGGCAGTATGGCTGACGTTAAACTATGTCTTTTGTCTGTTGGATACAGCCATCTACGAGTTTAGCGGCAATGTGATCACGATAAATGACATCACGGCTATAGATACTGCATTGAACGTCGCTGACCATTACAAGCTGCAGATCGTTCCACTGATGGTCACACATCTTATACTGTTTATCGCATTTATAACGATGACACTGCGTATGCGGGAGAATCGCAGACGGCTTAAGAAGCTGCGCATTCGACTGGTGGCATTGGCCTGTATCACGGTGTCGTTGCCTATACCGGTCGCGACGCTTGTGAATCGCAAACCGTCAACATTTGAGTTCAATGGTATTCGCCGATTCAGCATACCGATGGAATTCTTGATGGAGTTGGCAATCAAAGATGTTAAGGAGCCTCGAGACTATTCTCCGAAGAGTGTGGAACTATTGGCGGAAGAGTATCCTGCAAGGCCAGCCAGTGTAGAAAGTGACCGGCGGCCCCATGTCATTGCCATCATGGTCGAAGCCCTTAGCGATTTGACCGTGCTTGGCGATCTGAAGACAAATGTTGAGTTTTTGCCATACACCCATCATCTAATGCAGGAATCCATTTCCGGAAATGCGCTGGTGTCGACCTTTGGTGGTGGCACCGCCCGTAGTGAATGGGAGTTCCTGACAGGCAACACTATGGGTTTCATGCCGCCAAATTGTATGCCATTTCGCCAGTATATTACCGAAAATGAAAACTCGCTGGTCAAGGTGTTTAAAAACGCAGGATATCATACCATAGGCACCCACCCGGCAAAGGGCAATGGATGGGGACGAAGTGATGTCTATCCGGCCCTGGGTTTCGACGAAACCTACTTCATCAATGATTTGGATTGGGGCGAGTACGAACGCGGCTACATCTCCGATCACGCGTTTGTACAACAGATGATCCACTTGTTCGAAGAGCGCAGCAACGAGCCTCTGTTCCTTTTCGGCGTAACGATACAGAACCACGGCAATTATAAATATGACGGGTACGCTTCCACCGTTCGTCTTGAAGGCATGAAAGATCAATACCCTGATACTGAGCAATACCTCACATTGATCAAAAAAACAGATGAAGCCATCCGCGAGTTGATAGTATATTTTTCTGCAGTGGAGGAACCCGTGGAAATCGTTCTGTTTGGAGATCATCAGCCATGGCTTGAAGGTGATTTCTATAACGCTGTTGGGACCAGCTCCGTTGGGCAGAAATACCTTGTGCCCTTCATTATGTGGGACAACTATGAACACCGTGTGGAATCCATACCGATGACCAGCATCAATTTCCTGCCATCAAAGCTGATCGATCTCACCGGCATCCAAAAGCCCGCCTATTACAGCTTTTTGACGGCAGTTAACGAGCAGATCGACGCCATGAACCATATGGGATACCTCATCGACGGGAGGAGCTTTGACTACGATGCCAATTCTCCCGTTTCAGATCTTCTGAAGGCGTACCGGATTTATCAGTACGGCAACATGTTCGATCACTCGCTCGATACACGCATTTTTACGGGCCAGGCTGAGCCGTAAACACAGCACGTGAAGCATGAATGCGCGGGGATCCTCCGCTTGAGTTCCATCGGGAAGCTCTGTGCATGCAAATGTCCGTTTCAATAAAAGAGCCGCTCCGGTCCCGTACCGGAGCGGCTCTCGTATGTGGAGATGATGCGAATGCTGCGATATCAGATCAAAAGCAGCATGGCCGGGATGGTCAGCATCGAAAGCATGGTCGACAGCAGCACCACGTTGGCGGCCACGTCCTGACCCTCGCCAAGCAGCTCAGAAAAGCTGAGCACCGTGTTGCCCGCAGGCACACAGCTCAGGATGAATACGCCGCGGATAAAGTCGCGCTCCAGCGGGAAGAGCCGGCACAGTGCGAGCATGATGAGGGGGAGGACCACCAGCTTCAATGCGACGGTGGCGTATTGCAGCCGGTTCGTAAAGATAGGCTTGATCGGGGCGGATGCCAGGCGCATACCCAGGACCAGCATGCTGATGGGCGTGCACATGCGGCTCATCAGGGACACCATGTCAAGGAGCCGGTCAGGCAGCCGAAAGCGCGCAAGGAACAGGATGAGCCCGAGCATAACGGAGATCGCGGCGGGATTCACCAACGCTTTGCGCAGGCTGATGTAGCGCTTATCACGGGTCATGATCCAGGATGACATCGACCACATGAGTACGTTCAACGTCAGGATGAACATGGACGTGAAGGTCAGCATCTGCGGATAATCCGGGAGCAGGGCCCGCAGCAGCGGCAGTCCCATGAACCCGACGTTGCCCATCGCGGCGCCGCAGACGCAAATGCGATAGGGCACCTCAGCCTGCTTTCGGCGGAGGACAAGGTAGAGCGCGCCCATGCCGCCGGCCATCATCACGACGGAGACCACCAGAGATATGAGCATATATCTGGCGATATAGGGGGTGTATGTGATCTGCTGCATCGAATCGATGATGAGACAGGGCGTGCTCACATACAAAAGATATACGGCGAACGACGGCGCATCTTTGGCTGAGAGGAGCCTGCCTTTCACAAGCAGGTAGCCGGGGATGCAATACAACAGCATCGTGACGACTGTCGCGAACGTAACACTGAGACTCATGCGACCGTTACCCCTTTATGTTTTCGTATTTCAAACAAGAGCCTCCAGGGCGCGAAGCTTCTCTTCAAAGAATCGCAGGCTCCCGCGCCAAAAATCCACATCCGACACGTCGATCCCCACTGAGGCGGCTGCCGTTCGCACGTCGCCGTTGCCGGCGGCGCGGAGCAGCTTTTCATATTCCGGCAGGAAGGCCGCGCCCTTACGCTCATACAACCGGTAGACACCAACGGCGAAAAGCTGCCCGAAAGCATAGGGGAAGTTGTAGAAGTGGTCGTCGATGGAATAGTAATGGCTCTTGCACGCCCACATATAGGGGTGCATACAGTCGGGATCCAGGCCGTCGCCGTAAGTCTCGCGCTGAGCGTCCAACATGATATCGCAGAGGTCGTCCGCAGAGAGCAGGGAATCCTCACGTCGCCTGATGACTTCGGTCTCAAAGATATAGCGGCTCATGATATCGACGATCACCTGTGCGGCATCGCTGAGCTGTTGTTCGAGCAGTGCGATGCGCGCACTGCGGCCGGCTGTCTTCAGCATGCGCTCAGCGAGCAGCGTCTCGTTGAATATGCTGGCGGTCTCCGCAAGGGGCATCGGATACGTCGACAACAGCACGGATACGTCGTTCATGCACGCATCGTGGTAGGCATGACCCAGCTCGTGCGCCAGCGTGCTGACGGAAGAATAGTTGCCGTCGAAGTTCGTAAGAACATAGCTGATCCCGAGTGGATGCACGCCTGCGCAGAACGCGCCGCCGGCCTTGCCTTCGCGGGGATACATGTCGATCCAGTGTTCATCGAATGCGCGTTCGATCATGCGGCCCATGCGCGGGCTGAAGGCGCCGAGCTCGCGCACCAGGATCTCGCGTGCGGTCTGGGGCGTATAGCTGCAGTCCATATCGCCGACGGGTGCGAACAGGTCGTAGAACCTGAGTCCACCCTCATAGCCCAGCATGCGCGCTTTCAGGCGGAAGTAGCGGCGGAACATGGGCAGGCTTTCGCGCATGGCCGTGAGCAGAGCGTCCAGCGTCGTCCGGTCCATGTGGGAAGCATACAGAGACATGTCGAGAACGGAGTCAAAGTGGCGAAGCTCTGCCATCGTGCGCGCCTCGCCCTTGATGGCGTTGAGGCAGGCGGCCATCGGGACCGCGAGCTTCGGGTAGGCGGCCAGCTCTGCCTCATAGGCGGCGCGGCGTACCTCGCTATCCGGGCTGTAGGCCATGCCGCGCACAGTGGACAGCGGGAGGATCTGCGTCTCTTCGTCGAGCGTATAGGCAACGGTGTGAGTTCCCTCAAGTTGATCGCGCAGCTGTTGCCAGGCGCTGCCGCCGGTCAGCTGCATCTTCAGCACCGCGGGCTCGAGTTCCGGGTCGATGACATGTGCAGCGTCCCTTTGAAGGGTCCTGAGCAGCCAGGCATGCTCTTCGAGGACCTGCGAGCCGGCGATGAGACGATCCAGATCCTCTGTCGCGCCCAGCCTTGCAGAGAGTGCGGACGAGATCTGTTTGACCCGGTTCGCGACGGGCATGAGTCTGGCCATCACGGCCATGGCCGGCGTGCAGTTGGCGTCTGCGGCCAGCGTAAGCTGAGCATAGCTCATGGTCCTGATCTGAAGATCGGTGAGATCCTTGAGATGCATGTTCACGGCTTCCAGATCATTGGCGGTGACGGGCATCGACTTGACCCTGTCGAACAGCTCGTCGGCGAGCACCCTGAAGGCGATAAGGTCCGACTCGAATTCGGGCGCATCGAAGCCGGTGTAGAGTTTGGAAAGATCCCAATTCACGGCGTTGTCTCCTCCGGTCCGTCAAGTATAAAAGTCATCTTTACCGGGTTATGATCTGATGCGGCGAAGCCCTCGTCGATCACGTGGCAATCGCGCACGGTCACATTGCCGGACACGATGAAGCCGTCCACCGTGAGCACGAAGGTCTGCCCCGGCACGTAGGGTCCGTCCGCGTTGCGACAGGAGGGGACGGGATCGGCTTCATCGAGGGAATCGACGAGATCCAATCCCTGCGGTATGAGCGCCTTGTCCAGCGGCTGAGCCCAGGTATAGCCATCGTTGGAAACGCCGAACACCTCCGGGGCGTTGCCGGGCAGGTCCTTGTTGAAGTCGCCGCCGGCGATGCACCAGTTGCCGCTGCTGTATTCTTCCAGCATGTCGGCGCACAGCAGCCTGAGCTGCTCGGTGGCGATGGTGCCGTCCGAGGTGTAGGCCGACAGGTGCAGGTTGTAGAGCACCAGCTGCCGGTCACTGCCCTCCACGGGGATGAAGCTCTTCGAATAGCAGCGGTCCAGGTCCAGCAGCTTCATGAAGCCGCTCTCCACGGGCAGGCTGCGTCTGACGCGGCGGCTGATCCAGCCGTCGGACAACGTGAGCAGCCCGGATCTGGAGGCTCCGTGTGGCTTGAGGATGGGGTAGAACAGATAGGGCGAATCGTAGTTTTGCGCAAATACGATGAAACCACCCAGCGCGTCCTGGATCAGCTCGGCTTCGTCCACATGATAGCTGCGGGTGGAGCCGATGTCCACCTCCTGGAGCAGTGTGAAATCCGCGTCCTCAGCCTTCAGCACATCGATGGCATGTCCGATGTTCTGCAAAACGGCGTCTTTGGAATAGGCGCGCGATTCGGTGCCACCGTCCATGAAGAAGCCGTAGTCGTCGCTGTAGGCTCCGAAGCCCAGGTTCCAGGTGACGATATCATAGCTTGTGCCGATCTCCGGCGCGGGTCGCGCGGTGTCGTATTCCTCGCCCATATCCAAACGGGTGTCGGCATCCGGCAGCCGGTGATACGCGATGAATACGTAGGCCACGTAACCGCCGACCACGACGATCACCGCGGCAAGAAGGATGGCCAGTGCCTTGATGAGCTTCTTCACGTGATAAACCCTCCATATGGCGTTATGATCAATTGATGCGCAGCAGCATCGTATGCTGGTCGTCCATCTCGATGGTCAAAAGGCCCTGCTTCTCGAGGGCTTTCATGACGTCAGAGAAGCGCTTGAAGCCGATCTGCTTCTCTTCAAAACTGGGGTAATCGGCCTGGATGGTCGACTTGAGGATGGAGGGGTTAACGCGGTCGAAGCCTTCATCCTTGAAGTGTTCCAGCGCCTGGCGGAAGGCGGGCAGCCAGTTGGATTTGTCGAGTTTGGCTTCGCCCTCGTCGTCGTCCGTGTCCAGTCCGATCATCAGGCTCGAGGCCTCCATCCAGCTGGTGAGCTTGTCGGAATTCCGGGTAATCAGCTGTACGAGCTTTCCGAAGGTGGCGCAGCCGTAACTGCGCTCGGAGAAGTCTGGGCGCAGGCGGTTCAGAGTGTCCTTGAGTTCGCTCGCGTACATCTGCTCCTCGTCCTGGTCGGATACGATGGTCTCCACCTGGGCGACCAGCTCGTTGATGTCGCCGTCGTCGGAGGCGCTGCGCTCTTCCTTCTTTGACTTCTTCGGCGGTCGCTTCGCTACGGATTCGAGGAACACGAATTCGTTGCAGGCGTTGACGAAGATGCCGGACGCAGCCTCGGAGCGGCTGATGCCCAGCACATGCTTGCCCATGCTCTTGAGACGACCAACGAGCGGCGTGTAGTCGCTGTCGCCGGACACGATACAGAAGCTGTCGATCAGCGGGTTGGTGTAGGCGACCTCCATGGCGTCGATCACCAGCTGTATGTCCAGGTTGTTCTTCTGGACCTTGCCCCACCTGAGCGAGGGCACGACGGCGAAGGTGTTGGAGAGGAGGCACTGTTTGAGGTCGGTATAGCGGTCGGTGTAGCCGTATACCTTGCCCAGGAGGATGTCTCCCCGGATCTTGACTTTTTCGATGATGGAGATGAGCAGCGATTCCTTCGCACCCACATTCTCCAGATCGACGAAAACTGCGAAATTGGATGTACCCATATCATGTCTCCTTATATTGGATGTCATTCTTGAGTGACGTTTGAAGCCCGCAGGCCGATGTCAGGCGGTGTCAGGCCTTCTGGGCCTCGATGCGCTCGGCCAGGTCGTTCAAATAGACCCAGCGATCGGTCTTCTGATCGAGCTCGGCAGCCAGCCTGTCGCGCTCAGCTGAAAGTGCCTGCAGCCTGACATAGTCGCTTGCGTTCTGCGCGATCTCCGCGTCGCAGCGGGCGATCTCCACCTCCAGCGCTGCGATGTCCGCGTCGATGGTCTCATATTCCCGCTGTTCCCGGAATGAGAATCGGAGCTTTGGACTGTGGCTGCCGGTGCGGGCTCCTGTTGGTTTCTCTCCTGCGGTCCTCTTCTGAGTCACAGCCGCCTCTGGAGCGCGGCGCTGGCGAAGATAGTCGGAATAGTTGCCGACATAGCGTTCGACCATGCCCCCGGGCATGATCTCGAAGATGCTGCCCGCGATCTTATCGAGAAAATAGCGGTCGTGCGAAACGGCGATCACAGCGCAGGGGAACGAATCGAGGTAATCCTCAAGGACCGTCAGGGTATCGACGTCCAGGTCGTTTGTCGGTTCGTCCAGAAGCAGGATGTTGGGCGCGGCCATCAGCACCCTGAGCAGCTGGAGCCTCCGCCGCTCGCCGCCGGACAGGCGGGCGATGGGGGTATACTGCCGGTCTGAGCTGAACAGAAATCGCTCCAGCATCTGAGTGGCGGAGAGGGTCCCCTCTGTCGTCCGTATGCTCGAGGCGATCTCATGGATGCAGTCCCAGGGCCGCTGCCGAGGATCGAGCTCCGTTCCTTCCTGTGTGAAGCAGCCCAGCTTCACGGTGCCGCCGAAATCCACCGTGCCGGCATCGGGCTGAAGATCGCCGGAGATCAGCCTGAGCAGCGTGGTCTTGCCGGCGCCGTTTGGGCCGACGATGCCGATGCGGTCGTCCCGAAGCACGGTATAGGAGAAGTCAGAGATGATCGTCCGGCCGCCGAAGCTCTTCGTTACACCGTTCAGCTCGATCGTCTTGCGGCCGAGCCTCGCAGAGGCGGCAGCGACGGATACGCTGCCGTCCGCCTCCGGTGCTTCCTGCGTCTTCAGCGCTTCATAACGGGCGATGCGCTCGGTCGACTTCGTCGAGCGCGCGCGGCAGCCGCGCATGATCCATTCCCGCTCACGCCTCAGCAGCGCCTGACGCTTGCGCTCGGAGGCCTGCGCCATCTCGAGGCGCTCTGCCTTGAGCCCAAGGTAGGCCTGGTAGTTCGCGTCGTACAGATAGAGCTTCCCGTGGGAGAGCTCGGCGATGGTCCGCGTGATGCGGTCGAGGAAGTAGCGGTCGTGGGTGACCATGATCACAGCGCCGGTGAAGCGGATGAGCTGCTGCTCCAGCCACGCCACCATGTCGCTGTCCAGGTGGTTGGTGGGCTTGTCCAGGATGAGTATGTCCGCAGGGCGCACGAACACACTGGCCAGTGCCACGCGCTTGCGCTGGCCGCCGGACAGTTCGCGGACCGGTCTGTCGAACTCAGTGATGCCGAGCTTCGTCAGTATGGTGCGCGCCTCATATTCGTTCAGCGCGCGGAAGTCTTCGGGGAAGTCCTGAAAGACCTGCTCCAGCACGGTGTTGTCGCCGTCCATGGACGGGATCTGCGGAAGCCAGGCGAGCTGCACGTTGGGATCGAGGCTCACACGACCGCGATCCGGCGTATCCACACCCGCAAGCAACCTGAGCAGCGTGGATTTGCCCGTGCCGTTCACGCCGATCAGGCCGACTTTATCGCCGCGGTCAAGGTACAACGTGACGTCATCGAGCAGCTCGTGCTCACCGTAGCTTTTGGACAGGTGTTCTGCGGTCAACAGCATAGGCAGCCTCTCTGGTACAGGTCATCGGGATCATGTGGGATGTGGAGAAGGGGCGGCACGCCGTGGAACGCGGGGGATCGAGCGCCGGCACATCGAACGACACAGGCCCTGCGGGACGCGATGGAAGGGCCGTCCCGAAAGCCTGTGCCGCGTGTGTACGATGGACGGCTGCCAGTCCCGGACTGCCCGGGAGGATAAGGCGTCAGGCATCCAGCCGCTTGACGAAGCATCTGCGCCGCTTGTGCTGACGCGTATTGAAGAAGTTCCACTGGTGCTGGATCTTTTCGTTGGTCTCGAGCTGGGGGCCGGTCTCCGCTTTGCGGATGCCCATGCTGTGGCAGCCCTTCAGGATGTGGTACATCACCACGGCGTTCACGGCCATGTTGCGGTATTCATTGCTGACGGCGATCAGGAAAAGGTCCAGCGTGTCGTTGGTCTTCAGCGCCTTCAACACCCCGATCCAGCCAAAGGGGAACAGGCGTCCGCGGGAACGCTTCAGAGCGTCGGCCATGGAGGGCGCGGAGATCCCGAATGACACGAGCTTGTCGTTTTCGTCAAGGACGAAACAGGTCAGCCTCGGGTCGACGATGGGGATGAACTTCTTCGCATAGCGACGGATCTGCTCTTCAGAGATAGGAACGGTGCCGTAGAGACCGGCGTAGGCTTCGTTGACCAGCGCGAACACCTTCTCGAGCAGCGGGCCATACTGCTTGCGCGAGGTGACCTCCGCCACGTGCAGTTTGGAATACCGGAGCACGCGCTCGGACAGCTTTTCCATGCGGGAGACGGTGCGCTCGTCATAGGGGATGTCGATCAGAAACTCGATCCAGTCGACGTCCTTGCCATAGCCCAGACGCTCCAGGTGCATGCGGTAGTAGGGGAAGTTGTAGAAGGTGATGAACATGCCCTTTTCATCGAAGCCGTCGACGAGCATGCCTTCGCTGTCGAGATCCGTGAAGCCAAGCGGGCCGTGGACCTCGTCGCAGCCCTTTTCGCGGGCATAGGCCTCGACCGTGCTGAAAAGTGCCGAGGAGACCTCGGGATCGTCGATGAAGTCCACCTGCCAGAAGCGCATGCGGTTCAGGTGCCACTTTTCATTGGCCTTTTTATTCAGGACGGCCGCGATGCGTCCGACGGGTTTTCCGTCCCTGTAGGCGAGCCAGCACTTCCCTTCGCAATAGGCAAAGGCGGGATTCCTGCGCCGGTCCCAGTCCTGCATATCGTCTCCGTACATCGCCGGGATGAACTGGGGCACGTCCCTGTACAGCTGGTTTGGAAAGTCGACGAACTCCCTGAGCTCGGCCTTCGTCCTGACTTCTCTGATCTCGACCATTTCGTTTTCCCCCTTGCCGGATGAACGATGCCTTCATCCAGTATAGCACATTTGTTTCAAACGCGCAAACGGCGTCCGGCCGGCTCGAACGCCCGATCAGTCGTTGCGCTTGCCCATGATGGACAGTATGCGCAGCAGCAGGTTGATGATGTCCAGGTACAGCGAAGCGGCCAGGTCCACGGCGTTGTCGACCGTTCGGGCACAGGTGTTCGCGCGCGCCCAGTCGAAGCCGATGTAGAGCGAGAATATAGCGACGAAGATCCACTCATAGATCACCGGATGGGTGTGGAAGATGAACGTGGAGATCAGCTCCGCCACGATGGCGACCAGCAGCGATACGCCCAGCGCACGGCCCATGCTGAGGAAGAAGTCCGTGAACAGCGTGCCCAGGATCATGAGCGAAAGCGTGACGACGGCGGTCACGAGCACCGCAGACTTGATCGTTGCGATGGTGTAGCTGCCCAGACACACGCAGACCACCATGCCCACCGGAACGGCGATCAGATTGTATCCGATAAAGCTCAGGACCGGCTTCGGCGTGGCGATCATGAAGCTGCCTGCGATACACAGCACAAAGTATCCCAGCAAAAAGCCGCGGTATCCGATCTGCGATATCAGACGATAGACCTGGGGCGTGTAGAACGCCACCATCAGATAGTTGAGCAGAAAGCCCCAAAGCAGCACGCCGCCGATGATCAGATTGAATGCGCGCTCGGAGAGCTCTGTGGCGCCGGCGGGCAGTACGCGACGCTCCTCGATGGATTTTGAATTGCCGATGGCCATGACAAGACCTCCTTTTTGGTTCGGTTGTCGGGGTTCATGCGATCGGGAACGGCTCAAAGCATCCCTTCGACCAGCTTCATCTCATCGAAGAAGCCGAGCTCTATGCGGGGATCGTCCTCGCGCGAAACGAGCGTGATGAGCGTGCCGTCATCGATCTGCCAGCAGGCAAAGCGGCTGACCGGTCGATCCGCCATCTCACCATCCAGGATATCCCGCATCAGCATCCAGCGTTCCGGGTCCGGCTCGATGGGCGCGCCATATTCGGACGTGACGAGCGCCTCGATCTCATCCGGATCAGCGCCGGCTTCCGACGTATACTCATACACACAGGCCAGCAGGCTGTCGCCTCGGAAACAGTATTCGATCTCGCACACATATCCGAAATGCTTGCTGTCGCTCAGCTTCAGAAGGTCAAAACCGGCGCGGGTGGCTGCCTCGACAGCATCTCCTTCTATGTCGGCAACATCCTGGATGCTCGCACCCCAATGGATGCCGTTTTGCAGCGCGAAGCCCTCGCCCACGGCAGGAAACGCGGCCAGCAGGAACGCCAGCAGCATGACGATGATCTTTTTCATATAAGTTCACCTCCGATGACCGTCACGTTCATTATAATACCGGCGCATGTTAAAATCAACATGAGCGACCCGGATTTGGACGGGCCCGGCGGTTGAATATCGGGCAAAAGTGTTAAATGTGACGGGAACCGTCAAATATGCTGAAGAATTTGCAATTCCGTGGTATAATATTATGGATATTTTGTGAAAGGCGGTCATCGGATATGAAGATCGTTGTATTGTGCGGCGGACTGAGCATGGAGCGAAACGTGTCCATCACCAGCGGCACGCTGATCTGCAGGGCGCTTCGGGAAATGGGCCACAAGGCGCTGTTGGTCGATATGTTTTACGGCCTGGAGGACATCGACACGCCGCTGGAGCGGCTATTCGACGAGCTTCCGGAGATCAGGGACGCGGCAGTGGCCGAAGCCGAACCGGACCTGGCCGCGGTAATGGCATCCAGAAAGTGGAAGAGCAAAAGCAAGGTCGGCAAGGGCGTGTTCGAGATCTGCGCGCTGGCCGACGTCGTGTTCCTGGGTCTGCACGGCGCATGCGGCGAGGATGGACGCATCCAGGCAGCGCTCGATCTGATGGGCATCCCCTATACGGGCTCCGGCTATCTGCCCAGCGCACTGGCGATGGACAAGGACCTGGCCAAGCAGCTGGCTGCAGCGGCGGGCGTTCAGACGCCCAAGTGGCGCATCGTGAAGTACGATGAGGGCGACACACTGAAACAGGCGTCTGTGATCGGTCTGCCATGCGTGGTCAAGCCCGTTGACAGCGGCTCGTCCATCGGTGTGGCCATCGCGCATACGCAGGAAGAGCTGTCGGCGGCGCTGGAGGCCAACCGGCCCATGGGAAGGACCATCGTGGAGCAGTATATCAAGGGCAGAGAGATCGACGTCGGCGTTCTGAAGGACCACAGTCTGCCCTCTGTCGAGATCATCCCCAAGCACGGATTCTACGATTACAAAAACAAGTATCAGGCAGGCGCGACGGTGGAGATCTGTCCGTCACCCATCGAGCCCGCTATCGAAGCGGAACTGCGGCGCGTGGCGTTCAAGGTGCATCAGCTCCTGGGTCTTGAGGGCTATTCCCGTTCGGATTATATCGTGGACGAACACGGCGATGTGTACTTCCTTGAGATAAACACGCTGCCCGGCATGACGCCCACGAGCCTCATGCCGCAGGAAGCCGCGGCCGAGGGCATCGATTTCAAGACGCTGTGTCAGATCATTCTGGATGATGCGATCGAGAGGAGCGCAAAGGCATGAAGCCTTTTCTGCTGAGGGATGCGCTTGCCGCGACGGCCGGGCGCTATTACGGCGATCCGAAGGCGCTGGACCGCGAAGTGACATTCGTCACAAGTGACAGTCGCACGGCTGGCCCCGGCGCACTGTTCGTGGCCTTCAAGGGCGCGCGCGCGGACGGCCATGACTACATGCGCAGCTGCCTTGAAAGGGGCGCGGTCGCCTGCGTGTCCGAGCGGGAACCTGAAGATGCGGGCGAGATGCCCTGTATCGTCGTGGATACATCGCTAAAAGCGATCGGAGCCATCGCCGCATGGCATCGGCAGCGCTTCGATATCCCTGTGATCGGCATCACCGGCTCGGTCGGAAAGACCACGACCAAGGAAATGATCGCGGCGGTGCTGGAGCAAAAGTACGATACGCTCCGCACAGAAAAGAACTTCAACAACGAGCTCGGTGTGCCATGGACGCTGCTGCGCCTGGAGGATAAAAACGAGGTCTCCGTCGTCGAGATGGGCATCAACGGCTTTGGCGAGATGCGCCGCCTCACCGCCATCGTCCATCCGACCATCGCCGTGTTCACCATGATCGGGGAAGCCCACCTTGAGTTTCTTGGCGATCGCCCCGGCGTGCTGCGCGCCAAAGGCGAGATATTCGAGGGGATGGATGAAAGCGGCCTGGCCGTTCTCAACGGCGACGACGATCTGCTGGTCGAGTGCCATCCGAACATGCGCCGTTTGACCTATGGCAAGGGTGCGCACAACGATGTGTACGCCGACGGCATACAGAACGACGGTGCAGACGGCATCGCGTTCACCGTACATCATCGCCTTGGCGCGTTCCGCGCGCGCGTCCCGGGCTTTGGCCAGCACCTGATATACGCCGCGCTGGCCGCAGCGACAGTCGGCCTTGAGCTTGGACTCACCGAGGCACAGATCGTCGAGGGGCTGGCGAACTACCGGACGATCGGCGATCGCGCACGGGTATTGAAGGCGAAGGATATGACGATCATATCCGATTGCTACAATGCCAATCCAAACTCGATGCGTGCCGCCATCGACTCCATGGCGGACATGCCGGGGCGCAAGGTATGTATACTGGGCGACATGCTCGAGCTCGGCGGGCAGACGGAAAAGCTGCACCGTGAGATCGGCGCATACGCGGTGCGCGGCGGCGCCGGGCTGGTGATCGGCTGCGGATCGCTGGGAAGATGCATCGCCGACGGTGCCCGCGATGCGGGCTGCGAGGCATTGTGGTTTCCGGACCGGGAAGCGTTGATCGGACAGGCAGACGGCTTCCTTCGCAAGGGAGACTGCGTGTTGGTAAAGGCCAGCCACAGCATGGCTTTCGAGAAGATCGTTGAAAAGCTCATGGAGCGATAAAGGTCCATGGACAGTGGGGCGCGATGCCGCAAGGCATCGTGCCCTGTTTCGCAGTGCCGAACGATCGCAGAAGAGCGATGCAAGATGAAGAACGGACCCCGGCGCGGGCCGATCCGGCTGCATTATGAACTCTTTGACATGCCATTAAACTTTGACGAAGGAGGGCCGAAAACACGAACATTCGGCATTTTTAATGGTTAAATATTCGGGATTTGATTGACGACATAATATGTGCCCGATATACTGAGTCCTGTCACCGGGTCAGGTGACCACATCGCAAAGGAGGCGCGCCGTGACGGCCGTCCGGCGGGCAGCCCGATGGGTTGGCCGCTCATTATTTTCCGGGATCGGCCGAATGGGACAGACGATCATTGCGTCATACGGTCTGACAGCGGCCTGCAACGGGCAAATCGGAGGTATGAGATGAAAAAGGCAGCCATCATCATGGGAAGTGACAGCGACCTGAAGGTCATGCAGGGCGCGATGGACACGCTGAGGTCGTTCGGCGTGCCGTTTGTCGTGCGCATCCTGTCTGCGCACCGTACGCCCGATGCGGCGGCACAGTTTGCAAAGAACGCTCAGGCCGATGGTTATGGCGTGATCATCGCAGCGGCAGGCAAAGCGGCGCACCTGGCCGGTGCTTTTGCCGCCAATTCTCTGCTGCCGGTCGTGGGCGTGCCGATGAAGTCTTCGACGCTCGACGGACTGGATGCGCTATTGTCTACCGTACAGATGCCCTCCGGCATGCCGGTGGCCACGGTGGCCATCGACGGCGCCGTGAACGCGGCGCTGCTGGCGGTACAGATCCTGGCGCTCTCAGATGAGGGGCTCACCGAACGGTTGGCCGCCTATCGCGCGGCACAGACCGGGAAAGTGCTCGAGAAAGATGCGCGCATCAGCGCGGAGTATTCCGATCTTTAAACCAACTTCGATACAGGAGGCGCTCAGAACATGGAAAAGCTCACCCAGCTCTATGAAGGCAAGGCCAAGAAAGTCTATGCGACCGCGGATCCCGACCTCTACATCGTGTCCTATAAGGACGATGCGACCGCTTTTAACTGCCTGAAGAAGGGGACGATCGACGGCAAGGGCGTCATCAACAACCGCATGAGCAATATGATGATGCAGATGCTCGAAAAGGAAGGTGTGCCCACGCACTTCGTGCGCGAGCTGTCCGACCGCGACACGCTGGTGAAGAAGGTCTCCATCGTGCCGCTGGAGGTCATCATCCGCAACATTTCCGCGGGTTCCTTTGCCAAGCGCTATGGCGTGGAAGAGGGCATCGTATTCGACGCGCCGACCATCGAGTTTTCCTATAAAAACGACGACCTGGGCGATCCGCTGCTGAACCGCTACCACGCGCTGGCACTGAAGCTGGCCACAAGTGAAGAGATCGACGCGATCGAGCGCTACGCCTTCAGGATCAACGACGTGATGAAAGCCTATTTCCTGAAGCTGAACATCACGCTGGTGGACTTCAAGCTGGAGTTCGGCCGCCTGGCGGACGGCACCATCGTACTGGCCGATGAGATCTCTCCCGACACCTGCCGTTTCTGGGACAAGGATACGGGCGAAAAGCTCGACAAGGACCGCTTCCGCCGCGACCTGGGCGGCGTCGAAGACGCCTACAACGAGGTCATGCGCAGGCTGATGGGGAAGTGAGGACGTGCCGATGAGCAATAGCAACTCCCATTCCGACAGTTACGCCGCAGCGGGCGTGGACATCACGGCAGGCTATCGTGCGGTCGAATTGATGAAGGCGCACATCGCCCGCACGACCGTTCCTGGCGTGGTCTCCGGCATCGGCGGCTTCGGCGGGCTGTTTGAGCTGGACATGACGGGCCTGACGCGTCCGGTGCTGGTCTCCGGTACCGACGGCGTGGGCACCAAGCTGAAGCTGGCCTTTCTGATGGACAAGCATGACACCGTGGGCATCGACTGTGTGGCCATGTGCGTCAATGATATCATCTGCTGCGGTGCGAAGCCGCTGGTCTTTCTGGACTATATCGCCTGTGGCAAAAACGTCCCCGAGCGGATCGCGCAGATCGTATCCGGCGTCGCCGAGGGCTGCGTCCAGGCCGGCTGCGCGCTGATCGGCGGTGAGACCGCCGAGATGCCCGGTTTCTATCCGGAGGACGAGTACGATCTGGCAGGATTCTCCGTGGGTGTCGTGGATCGTTCAAGGATATTTGAGCCCGAGACCGTCACGGCCGGGGATGCATTGATTGGTCTGCCCTCGTCCGGTGTTCACTCGAATGGTTTTTCCCTGGTTCGAAAAGTCTTCGATGTCGAGAGCGGGGGCCTGGACCGCTGGTGCGACGATCTTGGACGCACGCTGGGCGAGGCGCTGCTCGAGCCTACGCGCATCTATGTAAAGCCCGTCCTGAAGCTTGCTGAGACCGTCGATATCAAGGCAGCGTCCCACATCACCGGCGGCGGCTTCTACGAAAACATCCCGCGCAGCCTGCCGGAAGGGCTGACGGCGCGGATCCGCAAGGACCGCCTCGATACACCGCCGTTGTTCGCGCGCATCGCCGGCGCCGGCGATATCCCGGAAAGGGATATGTACAACACGTTCAACATGGGCATCGGCATGTGCCTGACCGTCGCTTCGGAAAAGGCCGATGAAGCCGTTCGCATGCTGCGCAGCTGCGGCGAGGACGCCCGCATCATCGGCGAAGTGGTCGAGGGCGAGGAAAGGGTGCAGTTGGCATGAAGACACGCATAGCGGTGCTGGTCTCCGGCGGCGGCACAAACCTTCAGGCGCTTATCGACGCGCAGGGCAGGGGAGAGCTTCCGGACGGCGAGATCGCCCTGGTCATCTCCAACAACCCGAAGGCCTTTGCGCTTGATCGCGCGCGCCGCGCAGGCATCGACACCGCCGTCTGCATGAAGCCGGAACTCGAGCCTGCCATACAGCGGGAGCTGGCCGCGCATGGGATCGAAATGATCGTGCTGGCCGGTTTCATGGCGATCCTGTCGAAGGACTTCGTATCGCGCTGGCCCGAGCGCATCATCAACATCCATCCGTCGCTGATCCCGTCCTTTTGCGGCGCGGGCTTCTACGGGCTGCGCGTCCACGAGGCGGCGTTGCGCTACGGCGTCAAGGTCACCGGCGCGACGGTACACTATGTGAACGAGATCCCGGACGGCGGACGCATCATCGCGCAGAAGGCCGTGGACATCGAGGATGGCGACACGCCTGAGACGCTGCAGCGGCGCGTGATGGAGCAGGCGGAATGGATCCTGCTACCCAGAGCAACCGAAGCCGTAGCAAAACGGATCAGAATGGAGAAGAGCATATGAATACAATGGCACAGGCCGTCGGAGCAACCACCTATCCCGGCCGCGGCATCATCGTCGGCAAGTCTGCGGACGGCCGTCGCGCGGTCATGGCCTATTTCATCATGGGTCGCAGCGTCAACAGCCGCAACCGCGTGTTCGTAGAGGATCATGGCGGCATCCGCACGGAAGCCTTCGATCCTTCGCTGATGGTGGATCCCAGCCTCATCATCTATTGGCCGGTGCGTCAGACCGACGATCGGGTCATCGTCACCAATGGCGACCAGACAGACACCATCTATGATTTCATCCGCAACGGTGCATCGTTCATAAAGGCTCTGCGGACACGGGCGTTCGAGCCTGACGCTCCGAACTACACGCCCCGCGTGAGCGCGATGGTCACCTTCGAAGAGGGCGATTTCCGGCTGGACATGGGGATCCTGCGCGCCGGGGACGATCAGGGCTCTAGCTGTGATCGCGTTTACTGGGAGTATGAAAAGCTCATGCCCGGCACCGGCAGGTTCCTGCATACCTACCTGTCTGACGGTGCGCCGATCCCGTCCTTCACCGGCGATCCCGAGAGCGTGTCGGTCTGCGACGGTTCGGCCCGGGAGATCGCCGACGCCGTCTGGGATGGGCTGAACGCCGACAACCGCGTGTCGCTCTGGGTCATGACCCGCGATCTTGAGACCGGCGACAGCGAATCCGTCATCATCAACCGAAACCGGTGAGGAGGCCCGATCATGTTAAATGAGATCCAGCTGAAATATGGCTGCAACCCGAACCAGAAGCCCTCGCGCATCTTTATGGAGGGCGGAGAAGCGCTTCCTCTGGAAGTGCTCAACGGCCGTCCCGGCCACATCAACTTCCTGGACGCACTGAACAGCTGGCAGCTCGTCACCGAGCTCAGGAAGGCCACCGGCGTGCCCGCTGCGGCGTCCTTCAAGCACGTGAGCCCCGCCGGCGCGGCCATCGGTCTGCCGCTGAGCGATGTGCTGCGGCAGATCTACTTCGTGCCGGCTGATATGGAGCTGCCCCCGCTCGCCTGCGCATATGCCCGTGCACGCGGTGCGGACCGCATGTCCTCATTCGGCGATTTCATCGCCCTGTCCGACACGTGCGATCTTCAGACGGCGAAGCTCATACAGCATGAAGTCTCCGACGGCATCATCGCACCCGGCTACGATGCCGATGCGCTGGAGGTGCTGAAGTCCAAGCGCAAGGGCGGCTACAACATCATTCAGATCGACCCCGCCTATGTGCCGGCAGAGATCGAGCGCAAGCAGGTGTTCGGGATCACGTTCGAGCAGGGCCGCCAGTCGCTGCCCATCGATGAGGCGATGATCTCAAATGTCGTGACCGCGAATGCTCAGCTGACGCCGGAACAGAAGCGCGACCTGCTGATCAGCCTGATCACGCTGAAGTACACCCAGTCCAACTCCGTGTGCTATGTCAAGGACGGCCAGGCTATCGGCGTTGGCGCGGGCCAGCAGAGCCGCATCCACTGCACCCGCCTGGCAGGCGGCAAAGCCGACAACTGGCATCTCCGGCAGCACCGGAAGGTCCTTTCCCTGCCGTTCAAGGATACCGTGGGTCGTCCCGAGCGCGACAACGCCATCGACGTGTACATCTCTGAAGACTGGCAGGATGTGCTGGACGACGGACGCTGGCAGCAGCTGTTCACCGTACGTCCCGAGCCGCTCACCCGCGAGGAGAAGCGTGCGTACCTCGACACCGTGACCGATGTGGCGCTGGGCAGCGATGCCTTCTTCCCGTTCCCGGACAACATCGAGCGCGCGCGGCGCAGCGGCGTGACCTGTATCGCCGAACCCGGCGGATCCATCCGGGATGACCTGGTGATCGACAAGTGCAACGAGTACGGCATCGCAATGGCGTTCACGGGGATCCGGCTGTTCCACCATTGACAGCTGCCGCAGGATCTGCGGTGCAGGTCTTCATCATCGTATCAAAGTTTGAAACTGCATGGCCTGGCCAGGAGCGGGTTGGCTCCCGGCTGTGACGACGGATGGGCGTCGGTGCGGTTGGTGATCGCTGCGGCCCGGCCATGAAGTTTCAATTCACCATCATAGCACTTTGACTTAAGGGGCGGCGCTCAGCCGCCCGCCGGGAAGTACGTTGCTTTCCAGACAGGGCGGGCGACGCAGCGGCGCCCCTGGATCATGAGTGGGATCGAGAGGTATGTTTATGAGAATTCTGGTCGTCGGCGGCGGCGGGCGCGAGCACGCCATCATCAAAAAGCTCCGTGAGAACCCGGAGGTCACCGGGATCGTCGCGCTGCCCGGCAATGCGGGCATCGCACAGGACGCTGAATGTGTCGGCATCAAGGCCACGGATATCGACGGCATCGTCGATTACGTGAAGGCAAACCCGGTGGACTTCGCCGTGGTCGCTCCGGACGATCCGCTGGCGCTGGGCTGTGTGGACCGGCTGCACGCGCTGGGCGTGCCGTGCTTCGGCCCGGACGCGAAGGCGGCCAGGATCGAGGCCAGCAAGGTCTTCGCCAAGACGCTCATGAAGAGATACGGCATCCCAACGGCGGCTTATGAAGTGTTCGACGACGCCGATCGAGCACTCGAATACGTCGCTGCATGCCCGCTGCCCACCGTGGTAAAGGCTGACGGTCTGGCGCTCGGCAAGGGCGTCGTGATCTGCAACACCCGCGAAGAGGCTGCAGATGCGGTAAAAGCGGCGATGGTAGACGGCGCTTTCGGCGCGTCGGGAAGCCGCATCGTGGTGGAGGAGTTCCTGGAGGGGCCTGAGGTATCCGTGTTGGCGTTCACCGACGGCCGCGTCGTAAAGCCCATGGTCTCATCCATGGATCACAAGCGCGCCGGCGACGGCGACACGGGGCTGAACACCGGCGGCATGGGCACGATCGCGCCCAATCCGTTCTATACCCCTGAAGTCGCCGAGCGCTGCATGAGGGAGATCTTCCTGCCCACCATCGCAGCCATGAACAGCGAGGGCTGCCCCTTCAAGGGCTGTCTGTATTTCGGCCTGATGGTGACCGCGGACGGTCCGAAGGTCATCGAATACAACTGCCGGTTCGGCGATCCCGAAACGCAGGTGGTGCTGCCGCTTTTAAGATCCGACCTGCTGACCATCATGATGGCCGTGGAGAATGAGACCCTGGCCGAAACGCCCGTGGAGTTTTCTGACGGCGCGGCCTGCTGCGTCATGCTCGCCTCCGGCGGCTATCCAGGCAAGTATGAAAAGGGCAAGGTCATCGATCTGGGCCGCGCAGATGAAATGGCGCAGGTCTTCCACAGCGGTACCGCACGCAATGACGCCGGACAACTGGTCACGGCCGGCGGACGCGTGTTGGGGATCGCCTGTACGGCCGACACGCTGGCATCGGCCGTGGACAAGGCTTATGCGGCCGCCGCTGAGGTCAGCTGGGACGGCATGATGCTGCGGCACGACATCGGTGCGAGAGCGCTCGCCATCCTGAAAAAAGGGGAAGAATGACACATGGTCTATCGCGTGTATGTTGAAAAGAAAAAGGGCTTCGATCACGAGGCGGAAGCGCTGTTCAGCGAGCTCAAGTCCTTCCTGGGCATCGCAGGATTGACGGGCGTGCGGATCCTGAATCGGTACGACGTCGAAAACATCGAACCGGACGTGTTCGAGCAGGCCATACAAAACGTTTTCTCCGAGCCGATGCTGGACACCGTGACCCGCGAGATGCCCGAGTATACCGGCGTCGTGATCGCCGCCGAGTATCTGCCGGGGCAGTTCGATCAGCGTGCAGATTCCGCGGCGCAGTGCATCCAGCTGCTCAGGCAGTGCGAGCGCCCGGACGTTCGTACGGCGACCATCTACATCCTCGAAGGCACGCTCACGGAAGCGGAGATCGCCTCGGTCAAGCGGCATGTCATCAATCCCGTCGAGCGTCGGGAGACCTCATTGGCGCCCGTTGAGACCCTGAAGACGGCGTTTGCGATCCCGGAGACCGTTGAAACGCTGACCGGCTTCATCGGGTACACGCGCGGGCAGCTCTCGGACTTCGTCAAGCGCTATGGCCTGGCTATGGATGAGGCGGACATCGCCTTCTGTCAGGACTACTTCCGCACGGAACATCGCGATCCGACCCTGACGGAGATCCGGATGATCGACACCTACTGGTCCGACCACTGCCGCCATACGACGTTCCTGACAGAGCTGGGAGACGTGCGGTTTGAGGATGAAGAGGTCCGTCAGGCCTTTGAACGCTACAAGGCGCTGAGAGCTGAGCTTCATCGGGACAAGCCCATCTGCCTCATGGACATCGCAACGATCGGCGCAAAAGTGCTGAAAGCGCGCGGCGTGCTCACCGACCTGGACGAGTCTGAAGAGATCAACGCGTGTACCATCCGCATGGACGTGGATGTGCATGGGGAACAGCAGAAGTGGCTGTTGCTGTTCAAGAACGAGACCCACAATCATCCTACAGAGATCGAACCGTTCGGCGGCGCGGCCACCTGCATCGGCGGGGCGATCCGCGATCCGTTGTCCGGGCGCGGCTATGTCTATCAGGCCATGCGCGTCACCGGCGCGGCCGATCCGACCCGTCCGGTGTCCGAGACGATCCCCGGCAAGCTGCCTCAGCGCCAGTTGGTGACCACCGCTGCCGCCGGCTACAGCAGCTATGGCAACCAGATCGGCCTGGCGACCGGCCTGGTGGAAGAGATCTACCACGACGGCTATGCGGCCAAGCGCATGGAGATCGGCGCCGTGGTCGGCGCCGTGCCTGCCGCGCAGGTGCGACGCGAGGTGCCCGCCCCTAGCGACCGTGTGATCCTGCTGGGCGGACGAACGGGCCGCGACGGTTGCGGCGGCGCGACCGGCTCATCCAAGGCGCACACCGCCTCGTCGCTTGAGACCTGTGGCGCAGAAGTCCAGAAGGGCAATGCGCCCGAGGAGCGCAAGCTACAGCGCCTGTTCCGCGATCCGAGAGCCGTTCGCATGATCAAGCGATGCAACGATTTCGGCGCAGGCGGAGTCAGCGTGGCCATTGGCGAGCTGGCGGACGGACTTGAGATCGACCTGAACGCGGTGCCCCGCAAGTATGAGGGCCTGGACGGCACGGAGCTTGCGATTTCCGAATCGCAGGAGCGCATGGCGGTCGTGCTGGCGCCTGAAGACGTCGACGCGTTCATGGCCTTGGCAGACGGTGAGAACCTCGAATCGACGCTGGTTGCGACCGTCACCGAGTCGCCGAGGCTCGTGATGCACTGGAATGGCCGCGACATCGTCGATATCGCGAGAAGCTTCCTGAACTCAAACGGCGCGCCGAAGCGCACTGACGTTGTGGTCGAGAAGCAGGAGAAGACCCCGTCCGTGGATCGGCCGGACTTCTTGAAAGCCATGCGCGACGCGGTCTCGGACCTGAACGGCTGCTCCCAGAGAGGCCTGGCAGAACGGTTCGACTCCACCAACGGCGCTTCATCGCTTCTCATGCCCTTCGGCGGCAAGCGGCAGCTGACGCCTGCCCAGGCAATGGCCAGCCGCATCCCCGTGGAGGGGACGGAAAGCGATACGGCTTCCGTGATGGCCTATGGCTTCGATCCCGTCATCAGCGAAATGAGCCCCTATCGCGGCGCTTACCTCGCGGTGGTGCGCTCCATCGCCAAGCTCGTGGCGACCGGCGCCGGCATCGGCAACGTGCATCTGACTTTCCAGGAGTACTTCGAGCGCATGCGCAGCCGTTCGGCCTGGGGCAAGCCGCTGTCGGCACTGCTGGGTGCGCTGGACGCGCAGATGGACTTCGGCTGTGCAGCCATCGGCGGCAAGGACAGCATGTCCGGATCGTTCGAGGACATCCACGTGCCGCCCACGCTGGTGTCCTTCGCCGTGGGCGTGTGCCCGGCGGACGACATCAGGTCCAACGCCTTTAAAAAGGCCGGTTCCGCCATCGGCTGGCTGCAGCCCGAGCGCCGCGAAAACGGCCTGCCCGACGCCGAGAGCCAGATCGAGCTGTTCAGAGAGGTGGCCGAGGGCCTGAAGTCCGGGCGGTTCCTTTCGGCTTACGCGCTGGGGCGCGAGGGCGTTGCGCCCGCGGCGTTCCGCATGGCCATCGGCAACGGCTTTGGCGTGGACTTCTGTGAGACCGAGCAGTTGTTCAGCGCCGAGCCTGGCGACTTCCTGGTCGAGTTCGCCGAGGAAGAGGGCGACGATGTGATCGGCCATGTCACCGAAGCGCGCGTGTTCCGCTGCGGGCAGGATGTCATACCCGCCGACGAACTGGAAGCGCTCTACGAGGGCAAACTGAACGAGGTGTTCCCGGCCACGGTCAGGAAGACCTACGACGCGCCTCAGGCATTCGACTATGTCGCTGACAAGCGCGTGACGCCCGCCGTGAAGGTAGCGAAGCCCCGCGTGCTGATCCCGGTGTTCCCGGGCACCAACTGTGAGTACGACACGGAGCGCGCATTCATCAAGGCCGGCGCGATCCCGGAGATCATGGTGATCCGCAATCTGTCCGCGAAGGCGGTCGCCGAATCGGCAGAGGACTTCGCGAAGAAGATCGGCCAGAGCCAGATCATATTCATCCCCGGCGGCTTCTCCGGCGGCGACGAGCCCGACGGCTCCGGCAAGTTCATCACCGCGTTCTTCCGCAACCCCGTCATCCGAGATCAGGTGCACGCGCTGCTGAATGTCCGTGACGGCCTGATGGGCGGCATCTGCAACGGCTTCCAGGCGCTCATCAAGCTGGGCCTCGTGCCCTACGGAGAGATCCGCGAGGCCGATGCATGCCTGGACGCGACATTGACCTTCAACAACATCGGCCGTCACCAGTCGCGACTGGTGCATACGCGGATCGCCAGCAACAAGAGCCCATGGCTCATGTACGCGAAGGTCGGCGACGTGTACACCGCTCCGGTCTCGCACGGCGAGGGCAAGTTCATCGCCTCCGATGATCTCATCGCGAAGCTGGCCGCGAATGGCCAGGTGGCGACACAGTACTGCGACCTGAACGGCAGGCCTGTCATGGACATACGCTTCAACCCCAATGGATCCTGTGCGGCCATCGAAGGCATCACCTCACCCGATGGAAGGGTGTTCGGCAAAATGGCCCACTCTGAACGCGTCGGCTTCGACGTGCCGCTCTATGTGAACGTGCCCGGCGATTACGATATCGGCATGTTCCGCGGCGCGGCGGACTATTTCGGCTGATGCACCGATCATACAGGGCGCCTTATCCATTCAGCCGGATGAGGCGCCCTTCGCCTTTGTCGGGCCATCCGCTCAGATATCCGGTGTTTTGCACTTGAATTTGTATGGTTGATGTGATAAAGTGAAGGCGCAAGGGCATGGCTGAAGTGACGACGCAGATCGGAAGGGGAGTGCGGTTCGGACATGGATTACAGACAGAAGGTGACGATGGACGCGTCAGGCTTCGTGGTACTGGCAGACTATGTGCCGGGCATCGTGCAGGAGATCCGATACTATTCCACATACAATTTCATCGGTGACCGCATCGACGGCTATGAGTCGCCCTGCGCACTCTTGACCATCGAAGCGGCACGTGCACTGAAGACCGTGGCCAACGAATTCAACGCGCAGGGATATCGCCTGAAGGTATTTGACGCCTACAGGCCGGCGACGGCAGTGAAGCATTTCATGATGTGGGGGATCGAGGATCTGGATCTGCGCATGAAGCCATATTTCTATCCGGATCTTGAAAAGCAGGAGCTGTTCAGACAGGGGTATATCGCCAGCCAGTCCTCGCACAGCCGGGGCAGCGCCGTAGACCTGACGCTGCTGGACATGTCGACCGGCAGAGAAGTGGATATGGGCAGCCCGTTCGATCTCTTCAGCGAGGTATCGCATCCGGATTCCCGCGCCGTGACGGACGAACAGTATGCCAACCGCATGTTCCTGCAGAGCGCGATGGTCCGCAATGGCTTTCAGCCCATCGATTGCGAATGGTGGCACTTTTCGCTGCGAAACGAGCCCTATCCGGATATCTACTTCGAATTCCCGGTGTCGGAGCGGTATCTGAAGCGGTGACCGGCCTTCGGCGAGGAAAAACGGAGCACATGATGACACATTATATGCGACGCCATTCATCAATGCGCGTCGGGAGGGGGATATGGCATGCTGAGTATCGGAACGGTCGCGCCGGATTTTGAACTGCCGGACCAGAACGGTGAGACACACAGGCTGTCTGAATATCGGGGCCGGCGGGTGATCCTCTACTTTTACCCGAAGGACAACACGTCGGGCTGCACCAGACAGGCCTGCGGCTTTGCGGAATTGTATCCGCAGATCGCGGAAAAGGGTGCCGTGGTACTGGGCGTCAGCAAGGATACGGTGGCGTCCCACAAGAAGTTCGAACAGGGCTACGGACTTCCCTTCACGCTGTTGAGCGATGTGGACAAAGCCGTGATCCAGGCCTATGACTGCTGGAAGGAAAAGAAGAACTACGGGAAGGTGACCATGGGCGTCGTGCGCACGACTTACCTCATCGATGAGAATGGGGTCATCGTGCAGGCGCTGGACAAGGTCAAGGCCGCTGACAACCCGGGACAGATGCTGGGGATGCTTTGACAGGCGCGGCGATCGGGCGCGATCCTCAGCGCCTGCAGATGATCGACAAGCCCCGAAAAGGGCACGGGGGCGACTTGAGTTCGCCGCATATGCGATGCGATCCTGACGGCTCTGCCGTCAGGATCGCATTTTAACGGGAGATGACGCCTGCGTTTGCTTCGGAAAATGGCAATCTGTCTGTAAGGGGTCCGTATGCGCAGCGCGCGGATCCCGACGTCGTTCCATATCAAGAATGATCCGGGGCCTCAGCGACCCGCCGTCAAACGCCCTTCTCCAGACACACGAGGTCGACGTCGGGGATGCCGTTGAATGCGCAAGGGACTATGCCGCTCTCGATATAGCCGTGCTTTCCGTACATCGCACGGGCGGCAGCAGTGCGGGCGTTGGTATCGATGCGCAACGCCTGACAGCCCTCGGCGAGCGCGAGGTCTTCATAGAAGGCAAGGAACTGACGGGCAAAGCCGCGGCCCTGAAGCGCCGGGTCGACCGTCAGCGTGTGGAGCACCAGGACTTTGTCGTTCGGGGCCTTGACACGCCAGTCCACATTTGCATAGGCGGGCATTTGATGTCCGTTGATACGACCTGAAGCGACCACGCGACCACGCGATTCGAGGACATACATTTCGCCGGCTTCAACGGCGTCCCGGGCGGTCTCCGCGGTGGGGTAGACGCCCCGGATCCAGCCGGTCGAAATGATGCCGGCTTCCTCAAGGTCCAGTATGGCATCGTAGATGGATGCGATGGCGGGGATGTCGTCGGGCGTGGCTTTTCTGAGCATGGAGATGCCTCCCTTTGCGGATACTGCCTGCATTGTACCATGATTGGTCGGGCTTGTCGTTATGCTCAGGTGATGATTTGCATAAGCCGCGCGCTGTGACAATAAAAAAACCATATCCATTGACAGCCGCGCCGGTCGGCGTTATACTTATACTGTATACACGGCGCAAGGCGGCGCCGCATATCACAGCGCAGGAGGAATCATCATGAATTACGCAGAGGAATCCCTGAAGAAGCACTACGAATGGAAGGGCAAGATCGAGGTCGTGGCCGTACCGCCCGTTAAGACGAAGGACGACCTTTCCCTGGCTTATACGCCCGGCGTAGCGCAGCCCTGTCTGGAGATCCAAAAGGATGTCGAAAAGAGCTATGAGCTGACCCGCCGCTGGAACATGTGTGCCGTGGTAACGGACGGCACTGCCGTGCTCGGTCTGGGCGATATCGGCCCTGAGGCCGGCATGCCCGTCATGGAGGGCAAGTGCGTGCTGTTCAAGGCGTTCGGCGACGTGGACGCGTTCCCGCTTTGCATCAAATCCAAGGACGTGGACGAGATCGTCAACACGGTGTATCTGCTCTCCGGTTCCTTCGGAGGTGTGAACCTCGAGGATATCGCCGCGCCCCGCTGCTTCGAGATCGAGCGCAAACTCAAGGAGAAGTGCGACATCCCGATCTTCCACGATGATCAGCACGGCACCGCCATCATCACGCTGGCCGGCCTCATCAATGCGCTGAAGGTCGTCGGCAAGAAGAAAGAGGACATCAAGGTGGTCACGAACGGCGCAGGCGCCGCTGCCACCGCCATCACCAAGCTGCTCATCTCCTATGGCATCCGAAACGTCGTCATGTGCGACCGCGCCGGCGCGATCTACGAGGGGCGCACCGACCACATGAACGCGGCTAAGGAGGAGATGGCGAAGCTGACCAACCCCAACCGCGAATCCGGTAAGCTGGCCGACGTGCTGGTAGGCGCCGACGTGTTCATCGGCGTTTCCGCTCCGAAGATGGTGACGACCGAGATGGTGAAGACCATGAACAAGGACGCCATCGTGTTCGCCTGCGCCAACCCCACCCCCGAGATCTTCCCCGACGAGGCGAAGGCGGGCGGCGCGCGTGTGGTCTCCACCGGCCGCAGCGATTTCCCGAACCAGATCAATAACGTGCTGGCATTCCCCGGCGTGTTCCGCGGCGCTTTCGATGTGCGCGCGCGCGACATCAACGAGGAGATGAAGATCGCCGCTTCCCTGGCGCTGGCGGGCCTGATATCCGATGAAGAGCTGAACGAGGATTACATCATCCCCGCCCCGTTCGATCCGCGCGTAAAGGATGCCGTGGCAAAGGCCGTGGCACAGGCGGCCAGGGATTCCGGTGTGGCAAGGCTGTGACAGCGCAGCAAACGCCGACCTGTGATCGTTCTGAACACCATTGTAAAAAACCGGGCGCCGCAAACAAAGGATGCGGCGCCCGGTTCAAATGAGGCAGAATGCATTGGAACACAAGCCCCGATGTCAACGAAAAACAAAGACCCCGCCATTTCGGCGGGGTTTGTGGTTTGGGACCGATCAGGCCTCGGCAGGAGCGCCGACCGGGCACACGCCCGCGCAAGCGCCGCAGGACAGGCAAGCATCCGCGTCGATCACATACTTGCCATCGCCTTCGCTGATGGCGCCAACCGGGCACTCGTCGGCGCAGGAGCCGCACGCAATGCACTCATCGCTGATAACATATGCCATAATGAATACCTCCATTTTTTTGATAGACACATTATACATCAACTCACACAGAAATGCAAGCATCAATTCAAATAAATCCCAAATTGACAGTTAGACGCCACTTACAAGACGCTGAGTCGGCAAAAAATGAAAGCCGCGCACACAAAGCTGCAGAATGCTTCTGCGACTCGACTTCGCATGAAAGACATTCATAAGCGCAAGGGTGCCCTTGCCGATGGGGTGGATCTGTGGTATACTTGGACCGTGATTACGACGACGCCCCGGAGGGATATTTATGAGAAGATCGACTGCCGCGCTGGCAGGCATACTGATATTGATGGTGATGTTGGGCGTGCTGTTTTTGACGGGCGGAAGGCTCGACGCGCGGCTGACGTCCGCAAGTGCCGGCGCAGCGGAATACCCGCAGGCTTTCGAGTCGATCTGTGCGCTGCTCGAGGCGGATTCAGTGCCGCAGCGTTTTACGGACGCGGATGTTCCGGCGGCCGATGGCTGCAGGCTCGAGGACGTGACGATCACGCTTCGCAATAACGGTCTGATCCCTGCCGAGTGGGTATATATCAAGGCCGACGGTGCCCCGGGTGATATCGCCGTCTATTCCATCACAGGTGAGGGCGGCACGGTGGCTCCGCGCAGCACCGCGACAGTGAACCTGAAACTGATCTCCGATGTCCGCGGCACAGGCAGCCGCACCTATCACATCGAGTACTATGTCTATGGGATGAAGAGAAGCATCACACTGCAGCAGGGCGGCGGCGAAGGCGGAGCGCCGAGAGCCGGTGCGTGAAACGGATCCATATTCAGAAGCATCGCGCAGGGCCGGCGTTTGACATAAGTCGCCACTGGCTTTCGTTCCGTAGCGGCCGTACCGATGGTCCCGGTCCGCGCTCGCGATACATACGACGCGCGCCCCGCTTGTCATATCGGTCTGATCTGATGCGGGCAGACGGCTGTCGCCATAAAAAGGGGGCAAGGATGATGCGCAAAGCACTTCTGCTTCTGCTTTTCCTCGTGATGCTGCCCGTATGCGTCGCCGAGCGCATTTTGGTCACGTCGGACCTGCATTTGACCGATGACATGGCTGCGCACGAGGCGACGCTGAAAGCGTTGCAAAAGGCGGCCGAGGGCGTGGATGGCGTCATCATCCTGGGGGACAGCACCAACAACGCCCATGGCAAGGAACACGCAAATGCTCTGACGTCCCTTGGGGGACTGGGTCGGCCCGCCTATGTGATCCCCGGCAATCACGATGTCAGGAGGGATCATCCGGCGAGCTTTATCGGGATGTATACGGCTTACGGCTGGGGCGGAGCGTACAGCCGCGATGCGGATTCAGCATCCTGTGCCATCCTCACGGACGGCGGGACGTGCCTTCTTCTGCTCGACACCAACGACACGTCGGACGGCGTCGCCGCGCTGGGCGGGATCTCTGCGAAGACCTGTGCGTGGGTCGCAGAGACGATCGCTTCGCTTCCGGAGCATACGCGGATCGTCGCGTGCGGCCATCATCCCATACTCCCTGAGGCGCGCTGGGAGAAGACGCCCGGCGCAGACAGGCTGGTCGATGCGCTGCGCGGTGTGAAGCTCTATCTCTGCGGCCACGACCACGGCTTTGCCGCGACAGCGGCGTACGGGATCCAGCAGATCACGGTCGGACAGCCTCAGGCCTATCCCGGATGGGCGGGCTTGCTGGAGGTCGGCTCTGGGACCTTCCGCTGGCGTGTGCTGCCTCTGTACGACGCGGACACGCAGTCCGCCATGCGGGAGCGATCCCGTCAGACCGGGCTGCGGATGGGGCTCAGCCTTATGAAGGGATCGCCGTACGAGGGCGATGACGATATGATCAGATGGTTCACCGATGCGTTCGATGCCATCATGTCATCTGACCTGACAGAGGACCGCTGCGAAAGGATGTTGGCCGATCCTGCCGCGCACAGGTGGCGGCGGGTCGAGACGAAGACCGTGGTGATGAAATGGCTCTTCGGCATCCTCGAACAATGCCCGCAGGATGTGAGGGAGATCGTGATCGGCGAATAGACGGACCGCGGGACAGGTGTTATGACAGCCAAAGAGCAGGGAACGCCCGGCTGGGCCCCTGCTCTTTTGTCGTGCGAAGATGACGGTCAGTACAGTCTTCCTTTTGCAGCTAACGTTGGTGACGATCGTTCCGTCACATCTTCTTTGAAGTCACATCCGGAAGGATATGGCTGTCTGTAATGACAATGCGACCTGCCGGAGGGTCCGCCCTCTTTTCGGTTCGGTCCAGGCCCGTGGAGGGGCCATTGCGTTTCGCAGTGGCGCGGATGCGCGCGGCCGAGCGCTTATCTCCAAAGGCGCCAGCTTTGGAAAAAGTGGTGAATATGCGAAAGATCCGGGCGAAATCCGCCGACCACCGTTGCGAGGAGGAACGTCAGGGCTGCGCTGGCGAGGATCCAGATGAGAGAAAACTTTATGGCGGCTTTGCCGCAGTTGCTGAAGACGGGATCAGCATCGAGGTGAAAATGCGTGGGATCGCTGACGTCATAGAGGACATCCACAGTCTCGCCCTTTGGGAAGCTGTCCGGATCCAGGCGGTTTTCATATACCAACCGGTAGCTTTGCCCTTCGGCAGAAAACTCGATGACCGGAACGGGATACGCGCGGGAGCTGTTGTTCGAAGTGGGGGGTGTCCTGAGGACGTGATCGACGATGCGGCCCGTGGTCCTGGTATGCTCCTGTTCGATCCTGCGGCGCAACTCCCGGCGCGAACTGATGCCTATGAACAACAGGATCCAGCCTGTGAAAGAGGCCACGGCGAAGAAGGTCAGCATCTTGGAGACCATTTGGATCCAACTCCTTTCGGCTCAGTGCGACTCAGATGCGGCCGGTCATCGGACGAAGGAAGCTGAAGCGGCGTCCATCCGCTTCTCCGAATGCGTCGTGCTATAACCGACCCCAAACAAATCGCTCTTTTCCGGCCCCTGTCTCGAAGTGGTGTTTCACGATGCCGAGGTCGACCGCCGAAAATGGGCCTGCGGCGTATGAGATGGAAACGGTGTTCCCTTTGCCGCGGATGGTGAACGCCTGTCGGTTCATCGCGGTCGGCGCGAGCAGCGCGGCGCGCACACCGTTCGTGAACCATTCGGGCGCCAGGCCTTCATAGGACGAGACGCTCTCTGCGCGCTTGCTTCTGTGGGGATGACCCTGTACGGCGCCATAGCCGACAACGACGATGCCGACCGGCTTTCCGCTGGCCTTCTGAAGAATGCTCTTTCGGTCGTACATGCCGCCGATCCACCAGGTATTGAGCCCGAGGGTCTGCGCGAAGAGCATCAGGACCGAGCTCGCATAGCCGAGCACCTCGTCGCTCCCTTCAGGCCCTGAGATGATGAAGTAATTGCGGACCCCTTTGGCGAGCAGGAGCTTCACCAACCCCGGGATGCCGCTTTCATCGTCGATGACGAGTCCGACAGAGAGTCCAAGGGTGCGGTTCAAATGCGCCACCTGCTCATTCAGGGCGGAGACGATATCCGGCGGTATGGGCCGGTCTGTGTACTTCCTGACGGTGTGCCTGAGGGACATTGCTTCCGTGATGGTCATCGATCATCGCTCCATTCCGCATAGCTGATCCGGGTGTTTGGTGTTCGATCGGGTCCGCGGCCGGCGGCACACATCGGATGTGTGACGGGCATGCGGCAAACGAACGCCCCTGTTCGATGTGAGCAGGTCCATTATAGCATATAACCGCGGCCGAAACAATGGGGCAACAGAAGCATCGGGCCGGGCAGGCGGGACGCGCGGCGGAACTTGACAACCGTCGGTAGCTGTGGTATGCTCTGTACAGAAACGAACTGAACAGGCGCGGGCTCATCGCCCGTGGCCGGGCCTTAGGGCAGGGGATATCGATCCGCAGGACAGTAGTTGAGAGCAATGGCTACTGGCCTGCGTTTTTCGTCAGCAACGAGCTGAAGGAGGGACATCATCACCATGCAGAGATCGTCTTTCGAAAGGGTCGCCACGCGCGTCTCGGCGGTGGCCATCGTCGTCAATCTGCTGCTGGCTGCATTCAAGTTCATCGCCGGCGCGCTGGGGCGTTCCGGTGCCATGATCAGCGACGCGGTGCATTCGTCGTCCGACGTGCTGGGAAGTCTGATCGTCATCATCGGCGTGAAGATGTCGGAAAAGAAATCCGACGACGATCATCCCTACGGCCACGAGCGTATGGAGAGCGTCGCATCCATCATCCTCGCGGGGATCCTGGCCGTTGCAGGCCTGGCCATCTGCAAGGAAGCGCTTCAGATGATCCTGTCAGGCGCATACAGGTCCGCAGTCCTGCCGGGAAAGCTTGCGCTGATCGCCGCGGTCGTCTCCATCGTCGTCAAGGAGGCCATGTTCTGGTATACGTGGATCAACGCCCGAAGGATCAACTCCGGCGCGCTGAAGGCTGAGGCGTGGCATCACCGTTCCGATGCGCTGTCGTCGGTCGGCGCGCTCATCGGCATCGGAGCAGCTCTGCTGGGGATGCCCGTCATGGAACCCGTGGCCAGCGTGGGGATCAGCCTGGTCATCCTGAAGGTCGCGGTGGATATCTTCCGAGAAGCGATCGGCAAGATGGTGGATCACGCCTGTGACGCAAAGACCGAGGCCTCGATCCGCGAATGCGTCGAAAGGCAGCCGGGCGTCGTGCGGGTGGACGAGATCCGCACGCGCGAATTTGGGAGGAAGATATATGTCGATGTGGAGATCGCGGCCGACGGCGATCTTTCGCTCAAGGAGGCGCACGGCATCGCGCAGCGCGTGCACGACAGGATCGAGAATGTCTTTCCGGATGTCAAGCACATCATGGTCCATGTCAATCCGGCGGAATGAACGGCCGGACGTTGTGAATGGATATCCCATAACTGTCACGGCCGGCACGCGGCTTTGAACGTCATATTAACAATGACAGCTGTTACAACGCCAGCGGATATGATATACTTGTTTTGACGACGTGTGCACGGACCGAAGCCCAGAGGATCGGATGCCGCAGGAAAGGAAGGTCGATCGAATGGAGCAGAACACATTCCCGAAGGTGCCGCTCGGCATATTCCCGACACCCGTACATAGGCTTGAGAACATCAGCCGGATGCTCGGCACAAATGTGTACATCAAGAGAGACGACCTGACCGGACTGGGGCTTGGCGGCAACAAGGTCAGAAAGCTGGAGTATCTCCTTGCGGACGCCAGGCAGCAGGGCGCAAAGGTCGTGTTTACCACGGGCGGCGCGCAGTCGAACCACGCCATGCTGACAGCCGCGGCCGCAGGCAGGCTCGGCATGAAGCCGATCCTCATCCTCAAAAAACGCGGGGTGACGGAGCGGCTGGGGAACCAGCTGCTGGAGCACCTGATGGGAACGGAAGTCGTATTCATGGACACAGACGACTATTCCGACATTTACGACGAGATGGACCGTATGGGAGCGCGGCTCAGCGAACCCTACTACAAGATCCCCTGCGGCGGGTCGAATGCGCTGGGCACGCTGGGATACGTCGATTGCGCCAGAGAGGTCCTGGAACAGGGCATCCGCTTCGATCATATCGTCTGCGCAGAGGGCAGCGGAGGAACGATGGCGGGGCTCGCACTGGGCGCGAAGCTGTATCTGCCTGGCACGAAGGTGCACGGCATGATGGTGGATGACGATCCCTTCGATGAGATAACGCCCGCGCTCATGCGGCAGGCGGCGGCACTGCTCGGGAAGGATATCGGGATCGGTCCCGGGGATTACCACCTTGTGGATATGTGCGGCCCAGGCTATGCCATCCCGTCCGAAGAGGGAAACGAAGCGATCGCGCTGATGGCGGCAAAGGAGGGCCTGTTCCTCGACCCCGTGTACACGGGAAAGGCATTTGCCGGCCTTATGAAACTGGCGAGGGAAGGCGCTTTCGGGCCGTCTGACCACGTGCTGTTCCTGCATACGGGTGGCGCCGGCGGTCTGTTCGCCGTATTGTAAGGGGAATATCGGCACTTTCGGCGGCGTTGACGCCATAAGCAGGTACAGGTGGCGCCGACATCTTATGCCAAATACGATAAGTGGCCGACGGGTGGTTCGGCAGGAGGACGGGGGAGAGAACGCGATGGAGAAGCGCAGCAGGGATCTCGGGCCCGCACTGATCGTTCTTGCGGGCTGCTTCTGGGGCAGCATGGGCATCTTTGTCAGGCGGCTGGGCGCATATGGCTTTGGATCGATCCAGATCGTGTCGATCCGAGTCACGCTGGCTGCGCTGGCGTTTTCGGTGCTGCTGTTCTTCAAGGATCGGTCCGGCTTCAGGCTGTCGGTGCGCGACCTGCCGCTCTTCCTCGGGCTGGGCTTCGGCAGCATCCTGGTTTTCACCGTTTGCTACTTTACCGCCATTTCGATAATGTCGCTCTCCGCAGCGGCGATATTGCTCTACACCTCACCTATCTGGATCATGCTGATGTCCGTGCTGTTTTTCCGCGAAAGGCTGGACAAGAGAAAGCTCCTGGCGCTCGCGATGGCTTTTGTCGGATGCGCTCTGGTGTCAGGCCTCTCGGGCGAGGGGATGACGCTGAAGGGGTTGCTCGTCGGACTGGGCTCGGGGATCGGATACGGTCTGTACAGCATCCTGGGCACCATCGCGCTGCGGCGGTATTCGCCATACACGGTCACGACCTATACATTCATCTTTGCGGCCGTCGGATCGTGGCTGATCTGCCGACCCATGGATATGATATCTAAGTTCGCCGCAGCGGGGGATCCTGCGGGACTGCTGTTCCTGTGCTGCCTGACAGGGCTCGTCACAGCGGTGATCCCCTTCCTGGCTTACACGCTCGGCCTGCGGACCGTAGAGGCGAGCCGCGCGGGGATCCTGGCCACGGTCGAGCCGATGGTCGCGACGCTCATCGGCGTCCTGGTCTTTTCCGAGCCGTTGACCCTCCTCTCCGGCCTCGGGATCCTGCTCATCCTGTCCGCCGTCGTTCTTCTGAACAGCAGCGACCGGCAAAAAGACAAATGAAGCTGCAGGCAGCCTCATTTGTCAGTTTCAACGCGCATACCCGGCTGCGGCCTATGGATCACTCTCGGTAGACCCATCCGTGCTCGCCGTGATAGATCATGAGCTTCGTCATACCGCCGTCGATACAGATATTCTCGCCGGTGATGAAGCCCGCCCGGTCAGAGCAGAGAAACAGCGCCATCTCCGCGATATCCTCCGGTTTTCCGACGCGTCCGACGGGCTGTTGGAGCGCGTCGGCGCCGACGTAGCCGGAATCTCCGGTGTCGATCCAACCGGGCGAGATGCTGTTCACCCGCGCCCTTCCCGCCAGGCTGATCGCCATGGCATGGGTCAGGGCCGCGATCCCGCCCTTGGCAGCGGAGTAGCTCTCTGTCTGCGGCTGGCTCATGCGGTCGCGTGAGGACGAGATGTTCAGCACAGAGGCGCCCGGTGCAAAATGGGGCATCAACAGCTTGGTCAGATAAAACGGCGCCGTGACGCCGACCGAAAGGGCACGGTCGAACTCCGCATAGGAGCATTCATCGATGCCCTTCATGAGCGGCGGTGCGTTGTTGATCAGATGATCCACGCGGCCGCTGGACCGGATCACGTGCGCCGCAAACCGCTCAAGCGTCTCCCGGTCGCCGATATCGCCGATGAACCAGTCGCCCGGGGCGCTGTCGATGATGTGGACGATCGCACCCTCGTTGCGGAAGCCATCGGCGATGGCCCTTCCGATGCCGTGAGCGCCGCCGGTGATCACGGCGACTTTTCCTTCAAATCGACCCATCCTGTTTTCTCCGTTTCTTTGCTTTGATGCCTGTCAGATCATAGCTCATGGCCAGCAGCGCCGTGATGTCATCGCGGCCGGCGGATCCGTCCAGCAGGATCGTGATCCAGGTGTTCTTGTTCATGTGGTAAGCGGGCCTGAACCCGGGTGTGCCGCGCAGCGAGCCAATCAGGAACGGATCGCACTTGACGTTGAGGATGTCCACATTGCCTGTGCCGGGCAGCCCAAGGGTGCGCAGGGGAACGTTCATCGTCAGCGCGAACCATTTTCGGTTGTCTCTGTGCCGGTAGACGGCACTCACGTCGTCCATGGCGAACGGATGATCCGGCTCAACGCTGTAGACGTCAAAGATATATGCTTTCAATTCCCGCAGTGTCATTTCTCCAGATACCGCCGTTTCCGAATGGTCGGGTTCTGAGCGTTGATGATATGATAACAGGGGCAGTCGCGCGAATGATCGTTGATGACGCCGCACGCCTGCAGATGGGAATAGACCGTCACGGTACCGAGATACCTGAACCCATAGGCTTTGAGCTCTTTGGCGATCGCGTCAGACAGACCGTTGCTGACCGGGATGCCGCCCTTCTCATGCCCGATGTAAAGGATGGTCCTGCCGCCCGTGTGCGCCCAGAGCCAGTCGCAGAAGCTGCCGTGCTCACGTCTGATCCTCTGAAAGCAGCGGGCATTGTTGATGACGGCCTCGATCTTTCTGCGGGAACGGATCATGCCAACGGTGGCCATGATGCGCTCGACGTCCGCGTCCGTGTACCCGGCGATCCTGTCAAAGTCGAATCCGTCGAAGCAGGCGCGGAATATCTCCCGCTTTTTGATCATCAGGCTCCATGAAAGCCCGCACTGCATCGCTTCCATCATCAGGTGTTCGAACATGACCCTGTCATCGTGGACAGGAACGCCCCATTCGGTGTCATGGTAGTTCCGCATGGCTTCAAAGGTGAAGCCCCAATCGCAGCTGCTCATAAAGCCGCCTCCATATCCTGGGTCCGTGTGCACAAGGCAGATGCGTCAGAGCCGGAGATCAGCCGAAACGCGCGCAGGGCCATGACAGGCGGATACCTCAAGGCCCTGTGCGGCGATATGGAGCCGATCGGACCCGGCGCCCGCAGAGAACTTCAACGAAACGGCCTTGACCGCCCGGCGCATGTCAGACGGGTCAGAAGCGTATGATCCCCTTCTTGAAGATCCTGTGATCCAGGAGCTTTGCGTAGGCCTCGATGGCGTCGTCGAAGTCAAAGTAATCGGAAATGAAGTCCCGAAGGACCAGATCGCCGGAGCGGATCCACTTCATGACCTGCTCGTGTGCGGCGCCCTCCTCGCGCTTGCGCGGCATCTGCTGGTAGACGACGCGCCAGTTGTAATCGCACTTCGAGAAGTCGAGCGTGATCTCTTCTTTCTCGGGCACGCCGTAGCACAGGACCGCGCCGCGGTCCCTGATCATCGTCAGACCCTGGTTGACGATGGCGGGGAAGCCGGCGGCATCGAGCACGAAATCCACGCCGTCGGGGAACAGCTTTCTGACCTCTGCGGTGGCGTCCTGCTCCCGGCTGTTGACGGTCCACGTGGCGCCGTGATGACGTGCCGCCTCCAGCTTTTCCGGGACGATGTCGCACGCCACCAGATCCTTCACGCCGCACAGGTGCAAAAAACGGATGTAGGTCTGCCCGACCGGGCCGCAGCCGATCACGACCACGCTGTCGGTTGGTTTTATGCCGAAGTACCTGATCGAGGACAGCACCTCGCGGAACGTGACGATCATCGTGGCATCCACCGGATCGATGTCGTCATCGAGGACGGTCTGCGCGAAGGCGCAATCCGGCGCGTCGGGAGCGGCAGGATCGCACACCACGGCGTATTCGCTCAAGGCGCCCCAACCGGAACCCAGCCCCGGAAGATTTTCCGGATCGGGATCCACGAAGGGCAGCAGCACCTTGTCGCCGATCCTGAAGCTCGTGACCTTCGAGCCGACCTCGACGACCTCGCCGACGCCCTCGTGACCGAGCATGATGGGGTAGACGGATGCCGGGAAGCCCTTGAAGGTCTTGTGGCACAGCTTGATGTCTGTGCCGCACATGCCGCACGCGATGGTCCTGACCAGAGCCTGATACTCATTGAAACGCGGCTTGTTCACCTCTCGGATGGACAGCGAGCCATCCTGCTCAACAACCAGTGTTCTCATGTGACGTCCTCCTGATCATGTCGACTCGGCACATTGGATGACGGCTTTCGCCAAGACCATCTGATGCTGCCTGAGAGCATTATATTCGATTTGGGACCGACCGTCAACACCGGCCGTTGCTCAGATGGGCGGCATCTACCGGGCCACATGATGTCGCCTTGCCGCATGCGTGTGAATTTGATGTGGACAGCCATCGTCGGTTGGGTTATAATGGATGCGTGATCAAAGGATCGGAGACTTGGGACCGACGCGCGGAGGGCTTGTTGATATGAAAAGGAGAATCATCGCGATCGTTTTGACGATCCTGCTGGCGTTTTCAGCCCATGCCGAGAGCACCTATCTCGGCACGATGATGGTGGACAACTGTGATGAATGGGTATCACTGCGCGATGGGCCCGGCACGGGCTGTGCGCGGCTCGCGAAGGTGCCGCTCTTTGCGATCGTGACGGACGCGGAGCAGGGGCCTTTGACCGGCGACTTTATTTACTGCAACTACGACGATCAATGGGGCTATATCCTGGCGAAGTACCTGGTGCCGTGGGCGGATCCGGAACCTGAGGGGAGCGTTGAACTGGACGAGACGCTGAACGGCTATCACGTCAAGGCGGAAAAGGCGTATGTCGGGGACGGCGAGTATATGCTCGTGACCTGTGAGGACGAACAGGAAAAGCAGCTTTGGTTCTTCGAATCATCGACCAGCTATGTCACAGAGCTTGGTCTCATTTCGGCCTTTATCGGCGGGCCTGCGCAAGACCCCATGGTGATGGTGTACAACTCTGAAAAGGGCCTGTCTGCGCTGGACATCGTAAGCGGCGAAGTGCGCTGGACGCTGACCGACGCAGAACTGGGCGGAGGCATCTCCCATGCCGTGGACGGCGAGGGCAATACCTATATCGGCGGCTATTATGGACCGGATCCGGTATGCATCGACGCCAACGGAAAGGTGAAATGGCGGTCGGATTCACAGGGCTGCTATTGGCTCTACAGGATGGAGATCGCGGGCGATGAGCTCGTCTGCACATACGATGTGCTGGATGGCGACCATGACCGGCAGGGAGAAGTCGTATTCGGCCTGGACGGCGCCTTGCTGAGCAAGAAGGAAGTGCCGCGGGACGAATGATCGCTCAAAGGGCAGCTGAAGCGACACTGTTTTCTGCCGTAAAAGCAGGATTTCCGCGCCCTTTGGTCGAATCATTGAACAGCTTATGGGCTCAAACGCGGTGCGCGGCTTGGGTCAGCGAAAAAGGAGTACGAACACGTCGAAAAGGAGGATCAAGCATGCGGAAATGGCTGGAAAGGCTGACGAAGGAACAGCAGGAACGGTTCTCAGAGCTCGGTGAACACGTATCGCTCATCACACTGGCGAAGTTCTGCGAGGATGAAGGACTGGAGCTGCCGAACGTTTCGCTGGACGCCGAGGCGATCAAGGATTCGTAAGGTCGATGCTCCGGCGGATAAGGTCCGCCCTACAGAGATCGCGGCGTTTGCGCTGCGAGCCCGGAACCGTCAAAGAAAACACGGCAAAGTGTACCTCTCACGTGGCCCTGTCACGCGGGAGGTTTTTTCTATGTGCGGGCAGTACCTGACGAGCGTGTACATGGACGCAAAAGCGTCCGGACCAGAGGGACGGACTGACGGCGAGCGACCCGAAGGACTCGCCGCCGGAAACCTGTCACCCGCCCTTTGGCGAGGGGACGGGGCGACAAGCGTGAAGGGATACGAACGCATCCCGAAGAGCAGCGGAAAGAAGATCACGTTCACGATGTCGGAGATCCGCAGCGCGCCGGATTCTGTGCCGACTTCGAGAGCGGAGCAAGCTTCCACGCAAGGAAACGAAGAGAAACAATATGCTGGGCGCAAGACCAGTTTCGCCGAGGTTACGCAGGAAGAAATGTTGGCCATAAATGGCGAGCACGGGAGCCTCGTCATTCCAGAGGGCTACAAACTCGGAAAACACAAAGCTGAATAGAAATCGCTGAACGCTTGATGGATCAACTGGGCGGCCAAATAGAGCTGATAGATGATGCAGGAAACGAAGAGAAGTCGCCGAACTTCGACTGGAATGGAAAACTGTGGGAATTGAAATCGCCTGAAAAAGTCAAAGGTGTTGATAAACTGGTCAGGACGGGAATCAAGCAAATCACACAAAACCCCGGAGGGATTGTTGTTGACGTCCAAGGTAATGAGCCGACAATCGATTACGAAAATGCGATCATACACCGCGTAATCAGAAGCGCAAAGCATTCGCTCAAAATAGTCATTTTAAGAAAAGGAACGCTGGAAATGATTCTGCAGTATGCAAAAAAATGAGGGGCAACCCCCCACCTAACGGGGCAGAGGACCCCTCACAAACATTATAGCACGATGCGCGATCAAATGTCAACATGATTTTATGCGGGCAGCACCGAAAATATGCCGGTGCTTTCCCGCTTTCCTTATGGGAGGGGACGACAATGATCCACCATTACATGACGAAATATACGGAACAAGGCAGGCGCTACGTCGAAGCCTGGATCCAGCTGGATGTGTTCGGACTGAGATGGTGCTTTTCGAGGAGAAAGAGGGAGTTGTCGGACTGATCACGCCATAGTACAAACGACTGGACAATGCCGCCCGCACCAGCGAGGCGGTTTTCTCATGCACATCTACGGATGTGCTTTTTCATGCAACGAAACGGGGAGGGGTGGAGCCCATGAGCGAACCAACCATCACCTACAACGGCGTATCATCCGAAACGCTGGGCCTGATCGTGACGCGGCTGCCGGACTTCCACCGGGCGCAGCGGCGCGTGACGCAGACGGACATCCCGAGGCGCAGCGCCGGGGCGATCTGTCGCGGACGAAGCTGTGGAACTACCGGGC
>JAFRMB010000142.1 GCA_017430945.1 Clostridia bacterium
ATGATATTTGCAATTCCACTTCGTATGTGCTAAACTATTGTTGTCCTTCATGGACTCTCCTCCTTCGTTTCTTGACTCGGTTGGCAGACCTGTTGTCATTTTACGAAGGAGGTCCCTTTTTGTCCATAGCTTAAGCTTTTTCGCCCACCAGCATAGCTGGTGGTTCTCTGTTTCACAAATGAAAGGCTGACACCCGTTAAACGAGGTGTCAGCCTTGATCGTATCAGAGCGACTACAGCACCGGCGGTTTCTGGTAATGCGGTATCACGATGCCCTCCTTGTCGAACCGCGCTTTGATGCGCGAACGAATATCCCGCTCGATGCGCCAGTTCTCACCGACGGGGCATTGCACGGCCACGCGGACGACGACGGCATCTGTATCGAACGAAAGGATGCTCATGACATCGGGCGTTTCTGTGATGCCCTCGATCTCCTCCCCCGCTCGTTCCATCTCCTCGCGCAGGATGCCGACCAGACGCTCCTGATCTGCCTCGTATGGACAGCGCACATCCACGATGGCGCGCTTGAAGCCGCGGCTCATATTGGTGATGGAGCGTATGTCGCCGTTTGGGATGGTATAGACGTTGCCGTTGAAATTGCGCACGACCGTCGTCCTTATGGCGATCGACTCTACCGTGCCCTGAAGGCCGTTGATGTCGACGACATCGCCGACCGAAATGCTGCCTTCGCCCCATATGAGCAGGCCGGATATCACGTCCTTGACCAAAGTCTGCGCGCCGAAGCTGATGGCGATACCGCCGACGCCGGCCACTGTGAGGATCGAGCTGACGTTGACGCCAAAGAGGCTTAGCACCACCGTGACGATGATGAAGTACATGATGTAGTTGAATATACTTGTGATCAGCGATCGAAACGTATCGACCTGATGGATATTTTGCGTGCCCTTTTGGCCGCGCATGCGCACGAGAGAAAGGATCAATCGCCGTCCGAAGCGGATCGTCACCACACCGATAAAGATGACAAGTGCGGCCATCAATACCTTTGTGGTCACCACAGGCAGCCCGGATACGATGTTCCCCGCCGTGTTGCCCGCAGTTTCGATGATCTCGTTGACCTGATCGACGACGCCGGGATTCTCCGCCGCCACGTCAGCAAGCCAGTAATGCATATGTACCTCCCAAGTATGATCGATAAGTATTCTATCATCATTGAAGGGATTTGACAAGTGCGGGAGCTCATCTAAAACCATTCTGTATGAAAAGCAAATATCATGCCCGCTCAGCCTACTGGCAGAGTGGGCACGTATCATGGCAGTTGGACCTTCCATCTGATCGGGCTGTTTTGAGTCGGATGGCTCGGTCCGAAGACGCGTATACTATTTTTTGCTGGCCAGTGCGCGATCGAAAAGTGCTTCTACGTCCTTGGATGCTTCGCCCGTGCACCTGGTGATCAGCACAGCTGCGATCAAACCGCAGATGAAGCCGGGGATGATCTCATAGATGCCGGTCGAACCGAGGAAAGCGAGCCACAGGATATCGACTGCCGCACCGACGACGATACCGCACGTGGCGCCTGCGAAGGACAACTTGCGCCAGAACAGGCTGAGGAGTATGGCAGGCCCGAAGGCGGCGCCGAATACGCCCCAGGCGTTCTCGACCAGACCCATGATCGTACCGCTGTTGGGATCAGATGCGATGATAAGCGCGACGATCGCGATGGCAGCAACGACCACGCGGCCTGCCCACAGCATTTCCCTGTCAGAAGCCTTGCGGCGGAAGACAGGCTTATAGACATCGGACGCGAAAGCCGACGAAGCCGCCAGCAATTGGGAGTCCGCGGTGCTCATCGAAGCGGCCATGATGGCAGAGAGCAGCACGCCGGAGATCAGCGGCGGGAAAATGCGCCGGGTCATTTGGATGAACACCGTCGAGCTGTCTTCGATCTCCCCGAGGAACATGCGGCCGACACAGGCGGACAGGACGGACATCACCAAAATGATCGTCGTCCAGGAAATGCCGATGACGCGCGACTTCCTGAGCTCCGCATCAGACCTTATGGACATGAAGCGGATGATGATGTGCGGCATGCCGAAATATCCGAGTCCCCAGCCGAGACCGGAGATGATATCGCGCCAGTCAGATGTCAGGCTCCAGAAGTGTTCCGGGAAAGCGGTCGAAGCCTCGACGCTGCCGGACTGTATGAGCGCCATCGCAAAGATCGGCGCGATCAGCAGCGCTGCCAGCATCAGCATACCTTGAAAGAAATCCGTCCAGCAGACAGCGGAAAAGCCTCCGAGGAAGGTATAGCCCACGATGATAGCCGCAGCCAGATACATGGCAAGGCGGGCGTCCATGTTCAACACCGTGTTGAACAGTGTGCCGCAGGCCTTGATGGACGATGCCGCATAGATCGTGTAGGCCAGGATGAATATCGCCGCACAGACGATCTGCAGAGCACGGCTCTTCGAAAGGAATCGATTCGTCAGGTACTGAGGGATAGTGATGGAGTCGTTGGCCTCGATCGAAAAGCGGCGAAGCCGGGGCGCCTCGATGATCCAGCTGAGGGAATAGCCGATCAAAAGGCCGATCGCGATCCAAGCCTTGCCGAGGCCCGCCGCATACACCGATGCCGGGAGGCCCATCAGCACCCAGGCCGACATATCCGATGCGCCTGCAGACAGTGCAGAGACCCACGCGCCCATCCGCCGGCCACCCAGGAAGTAGTCCTTCTCATTGGCATTCTTCGACTTCAAAAAGAAGTGAATGCCGATGCCGACCATGGCGATCAGATATATGATGAAAACGATAAGCTCAGCGTAATTCAAGAATCATTCCACCTTTTCATTCATAGTATCAGTTTCCTCGATTCATAATTATAGCATCAGAGGCGGAATGATTTCAATCCGGTGGATAAGAGACGGACGATCTCTTAACCGTACTTTAATTTGCTAAAACGGTATCCAGTACAAAGCATGATGTTTCCTTGAGGATCCATGAAACGGATTCATGCATGAGGCGGCGTGTTACGTTCGATCTCCATGCGAAGCGCATCCATCATCTCCCGGGTCACGGGACATACCGCGCTGAAGTAAAGATCACCGGTCCCGTCCAGCAGGTCTCGGGCTTTGTCGTCCAAACCTTCCTCATGGTACAATGCCGCCAAAGCGTAGATGCTCGTTATCTGACGGTCCCGCGCGACATGGGCTTTTTCATAGTATTCGATCGCCGTTTTTCTGTAAGTGTCCGCTTCTCCGCTGTTCCCGCCGGCGCGTGCCTTCTCCATCAGGACTGTGTAGAGCTCGCCCATGTTGTCGAGCGCGCCGGGGTCCGATTCGTCATAGTCCAGGGCCTCGCGGCATGCGGCCATGGCTTCTGCGAACCCACCGGTCTTGCGCGCCTTTTCCAGGAGGAATATGCCCTGTGCGGTATAGAACGCAGAGTTCTTTGCATAAGCGGCGGCGCGTCCGATGGTCGCGATCGCCTCATCCAGGTTTCCAAGGCGCCACTGACAGATCGCATAATTGATGCGAAGCTCGAACCAATCCTTTTCGGTCATCGTTCGAAGCGACCGCATGCCCTGCATGACCTCGATCCCCTGATCGAAGCGGCCGAGGCGCAGCAACAGCACCGCGTAGCCCATATGCACATTCGGCGCGGTATTTCCCTGTCGGATCGCCTGTTTATACATCTGCAAAGCCTGTTCATATTTCGCGTTCGCTGCGTCGACCTTTCCCTCATTGGCAAGCTTGTTGCCTGCCACGTGCGTTCTGAGCGCCTTTTGTCCGGTCAACTGCGCGACGGCACTGCCGATCAATCCCATTATTATCCCTCCAAATCCGCGATCTTTCGCTCGAGCCGTTGGATGCGTCGTTCGATCATCTCTGCCGGATCGGCATCTCTCTGACCGATCGCCATTCTTGCGTACATGAGCGCCTGGGTGTAGTCCTTTAAACGATGTTCGTATAACTTGGAAAGGGCGATGCAGGCATTGCCCTGCATCTGCCGCCTCTGCAGCATCTGTTTCAGCACCTGGATCGCGCCTTCGATTTCGCCTGATCGGCGCAGTATGTGATACTGCCGCCAATTCGCCATGCCCGCGATGCGCTCACCGGTCAAAGCGGCCAGCGTGCCCCTCGTGCGTGGTAATGCCGTGATGTGGTAGATCTCGCGCGCCGCCTTCAATTCGCCCTGCACCTCAAGGCTTCGTCCCATGCTGAACAGGTCGCGCTGGTCCTTCAGCTTCTCAAGGCTTGAGTATATGTCACACAGCCGGATCAGCAATACCGCAAGCGTGGCGATATCCTGGCGATTGTGTTCGATGATGCCCTCAAGAAGGCTCTCATCCCCCGTATCCAGGAACGTGAAGTATCTGGTCGGTACTTCGCTGCCGGGGATGTCGTCTGTCCTGGGCATGTCCAGGATCTCGGCTTCGATATTTGACAACCGGCAGCTGCCGATGCGGAGCTTCCATGCGCGCCTCGACGGGTACAGCAGGTCGATGTTTGAAAGATCCCGCCACAGCTCGCGCATACGGCACATCGTGAACCTCGATCGTATGAGCGGCATGTCGAAGTTCCGACCGTTGAAGGTACATACACAGTCAAATCGGGACATGATCTGACCGAGACGCTCCAGCAGCATCGGCTCGTCAGCGTATTCCCGCATCAGCAGCTGTTCGATGATGAACTCGTCGCCGTCGACGTAGCCAGCGCCGATGAGAAAGACTACCGTGCCCGCGCCGCCCGACAAGCCGGTGGTCTCGGTATCGATAAACAGGCAGCGCTTGATATCGAACGGTCCGGATGACCATCCGATGCGCCGCAACCCGACGGGCGGGAGCGCGTGGATGCGCGCATCGATGCTCTGACGTGTCACGCGTACGATCAGCCCGGTAGCGCGCGCAGGCTCGGCGCGTTCTGGCTGCGCGGCGTTCTGCGGGGATTTCATTCGATCGAGCTTTGCCCGGAGCCCGGAGCTCATGCGCTCACCTGCCTTGTCCTTGCGTATCGGCTGCTTCTTGCACGAAGTCATGAGGCGACCGTATCCATCCTTGTGGAGCGGATCGCGTGCAGATCCTGTGGCGGTCCATCGTCAAATCGCTGCTTTAGAACGATTCGAACGCCCAGTCCCGTGTATCCGATTATACCATCTTCTCAGATAAAAGCAAGCTGTTTATCGCGCGTTCACGTTTCGCAGATCCATATCGATTTGCGATTGTGTTTTCAGGGGATATGTGCTATAATGCCGATATGCGGCTGTGGTGGAATCGGCAGACACAACGGACTTAAAATCCGTCGGCGCAAGCCATGCGGGTTCGAGCCCCGCCAGCCGCACGCAATGGAGGCCGCACGATCGCGCATGGCCTCCATCGTATGCTTTATGCGTCTTATGCCTTCATGGCTTGTGACGCTCTATGTCGCCGGATGTGCTTCGATCGATCCGGCGGTCGAGACTATGATACGGGAGGTCACCGCAGTATGAGGATCGTGATCGCGCTGATGCTCGTGTTCGCCATGATGGTGCCGGTCATTGCAACGGCTGAGACCGCAGATGTTGGTTCGCCTTTGCCGTCGATCGGCGATGAGGTGTGCGGTTTTAAAGCGATCGACTTGCGCGGTTTTCCGCTCATCGATGCGACGGTCGTGCGTTTTGAACACCTCAGGACCGGCGCGGAGCTGGTATATATCGCCAACAGCGACAACAACCGTGCCTTTGACCTGACCTTCAACACCCAGACCATCGACAATACGGGCCTGCCACATGTGTTTGAGCATGCAACGCTGGACGGTTCGGAAAAGTACCCGTCGAGATCGCTCTTTTTCAATTTGAAATATCAAAGCTACAATACCTATATGAACGCCATGACGACGCAGATCATGACGACCTATCCCGTAGCCTCCTTGTCCGAGGCGCAGCTTCTGAAGCTGGCCGACTTCTATACGGACAGCTGCCTGCATCCTTTGATACTGACGGATGAGCGCATTTTCCGGGAAGAGGCCTGGCGCTATCGCATGGAGAGCGAGAGCGATCCATTGACGCTGGAAGGCACCGTCTATTCCGAGATGAGCGGCGCGTACACGCTTAGAAGTGCAGCCGCCTACAATGCGAAGCGCGATGCGCTGCCGGGCTCCTACGTCGGCAATGTTTCCGGCGGCGACCCGTCATATATACCGGATATGACCTTTGAGGCACTGAAGGCCTATCACGATCGATATTATCACCCTTCAAACTGCGTGGCATACCTGTATGGCAGATTCGAAGATTATACGTCCTTCCTAAGCCTTCTGGACGATGCCTTCTCGCCGTACGAGCGGCGTGGATTCGATCTCACAGACCCCGAATACGCTCCGATCACTGAACCCGTGGAATCTGAGCATGCCTTCCCGGTCGAGGCGGGATCTGATACGGCGTACGCGTCCTCTATCGCTTATTCATTCGTATGTCGTGGACTTCGCGACGATCCCGTCGAGAGGAACGTCGTTACGACACTGGCCAACCTGCTTTCCAGCCAGAGCGGCACACTCGTGCAAAAAATGCGGCAGGCATTGCCCACGGCATCCATTGGATGCGCTCTCGATGTTTCGGGCCCGGAAGACGTTCTGACATTCAGTGCCAGCAATGTCGACCGCGGGGATGCGCAGGTGTTCCGTCAGCTCGTCGACGAGGCCATCCTGGATGTCTCAGCAAACGGCTTCCCTGAGGATATGGTCGAAGGCGAGATGGTCAATCTTGAGCTTTCCACACATCTTATCATGGAGAGCAGCGACCTCGGCGTCGATATCATCACCAATATCGCCTATTATCGCGCCGCTACCGGATCAGCATTTGCCTATATCGATGCAATAGAGGCTTATGGCAACATGGCATCGTGGAACGACCGTGGGCTCTATGCTGCGGCCGCGGAGAGATGGCTGAAGGACACCAAACTCACGGCACTGACGGTCACCTATCCCGTGCCCGGCTTGAAAGAACAGCAGGATGCCGAGCGCGCCGCTGCGCTTCAGGCGATCAAGGATCAAATGAGCACGGATGAACGTGCAGCCGTCATCGCCGCCAGCAACGCGCTGGATGCAGAGGAGACGGATGCTGCAGGATCGCTGGAGCAGCTTCTCGCCGTATCGGTGGATTCCCTGCCGGAGGAATACCGCGAATACACCGTCCGCGACGAGATCGGTGCGGACGGCGTGCGCTACATCGATGCCGTGGCCAATACGGACAGTGTCGGCATGGTGTCCCTGCTCCTGGATGCACAGGGGATCTCTCAGGAGGATATCCACTGGCTGAATCTGTTCGTATCTTTGACCGGAGAGCTGGATACCATCGAGCATACCCGTGAGGAACTGGATGTGCTCATCAATCGCTATCTGAATGGCATCGGAACACGCGTGTCGATCGCACATGAGGGCGATGACGGTCATCCGAGGGTGAGGCTCGGCTGGATCGCGATGGATGACGACCAGGCAGCCGCCTACGATCTTATGTATGAGATCGTCTTCGATACAGTGTTCGACGATACACAGAAGTTGCTTGAAAACGTAAGATCGTACAAGAGCAAGTTGAAGAACTCGATCAATTCGGCGCCCTACAGCGTCCTGAAGATGCGTGCGCAGGCGCGCGTCGACGGGATCGCGAGGTATTACAGCTATTGCAACGGTCTGGACTATTATGACTTCCTCCTTCAGATAGAAAAACAGCTCATGGATGATCCTGCTGAAGTGTCCGCCAGGCTCAGCGCGGTGCAATCGCAGATGAAAAACGCTGAAAATGCCATCGTCACATTTGCAGGAAGCGAGGAGAGCGCGCGCCGGAATCGCCCGCTGGCTGAGAGATTCATGGGCAGACTCGACCGCATCGCCATTGAGCCTCAACACTACGATCTGCCTGTGCCGGCGAAGCGCGAAGCGCTGATCGTGGACGCTTCGATACAGTTCAACCTGATCCATGCGGGTTATGACATGATGGGCGACATGCGCTATTCCGCAGAACTTGACGCTTTGAGCTCCTTGATCAAAGATGTTTTCCTTTTGCCCATGCTTCGGGACCGGTACGGGGTCTATGGCGTCCTGCACGACGCGGATTTGTTCGATGGCGTCAGCATCATCTCCTATCGCGATCCCAATATCGTTCAGACCTTTGACGTATACGCGCAGCTTCCGGATCTCATACGGGACCTGGACCTGGATCAGGAGACGCTCGATAGATATATCATCTCCTCCTATACAGACTATGCTCTGTCTGTCGGCGAATTGAGCGGCGCGATGCAGGCGATCGAGTATCGGTTGGAGTCACGTGACCGGTCAGAAATACTGGAAAGGATGCGCGAATTGAAGTCGATCACGCCGGAAAAGGTCCACGCTGCTTCCGAGATGTACCGTATGCTCGTGGAAAACGGCTATCGCGCGACCGCGGGCGGTGCAGCTGCGATCGATGCGCATGCGGATCTCTACGATGTGATCCTGAACCCGTTCGGCGTGATCGACAGGTCGCAGGCTCAGCTGCCCGACGTTGTTCAGGACGATCCTCATTTCGACGCCATCCGCTATGTCTTTGACAATGGGCTGATGAGCGCGCTCCAGGACGGACGCTTCGGCGTCTCCGAACCCGCTTCTGTCGGCGACCTGGCGTTGGCACTGTGCGCCATGATCGGCATGCCGCAGGACTCAGCGGAAACGGCGATCGGTCTGCTGACCGAATATGCGATCCTCGGAAATGACGTCGACTCCGGTGACGAGCTCACACACGATCTGAGTGCGGCAGCGATCAGGGCCTTGGCCGATGCCATCGGAGCCGGCTATACCGGCGGACCCGATGCCGACGGATCGTCCATCACCCGTGCCGAGCTGGCAGAGGAGATCTACACGTTCGCGGGATCACTGAACGAAGCGGCGGATGTAGCGTAGTGCATCCGGATCATGATCAGACGAAACAAACGAAGGCCCGGAGACGACGGCTTGCATGCGTCGTCTCCGGGCCTTTTATGACGAATGGGGTTCCTCTCAATGAGTCGATCGGCTGCGCCGGATCGACCGTACAGGATCGATCGATGATCAATCCACGGTGCCGATAAGCTCCATGCTGTGCTCTCTGTTCATCTTGAGGCACATCTCATAGAACTTGTCCAGCGGCACGCCGTGCAGCTGCTGCTTCTGGCCGCGCACGGTGATCGACACGGTGCGTTCCTCGCGCTCCTTGTCGCCGACCACGATGATGTAGGGATCCTTCATGTTCTTGAAGTTCTTGATCTTCGTGTTCATATTGAGATCCGCATAATCGGCGACTGTCCGGATGCCGAGATCCATCAGGCGATCCTCGATCTCGCGGGCATAGTCGTTGTGCTCCACGCGAATGGGCACGATGGCCACCTGTTCAGGCGCCATCCAGAAGGGGAAGCTGCCCTTGAAGTGTTCGATGATGATGCCGATGAAGCGCTCCAGAGAACCATACAGTGCGCGATGGATGACGATCGGCATCTCCTGGCCGCCTTCGGGCGTGATATAGGTCAGGCCAAAGTTGTGGGGCAGCTGGAAGTCGAGCTGAATCGTGCCGCATTGCCATTCGCGCCCCAGTGCATCCTTGATCTGAAGGTCGATCTTCGGCCCGTAGAATGCGCCGTCACCTTCGTTGATCTCATAACCGCCCTCGCCGTACTTGTCATCGAGGATCTTCTTTAGCGCGGCCTCGGCGCGATTCCAGGACTCGATGTCCCCCATGAAGTCTTCCGGACGGGTGGACAGCTCGGCGCGATAAGTGATCCCGAAAGTTGAGTAGATCTCGTCAGCGATGGCGATGATATCGGCGATCTCATCCTCGATCTGGCTCTCCATGACAAAGGTGTGATCGTCGTCCTGCCGGAATTCCTGCACCCTGAACAAGCCGTTCATCTGTCCGGACTTCTCCTTGCGGTGCAGCACGTCATACTCGCTGTAACGGATCGGCAGTTCCTTGTAGGAGTGCAGGGTCCGCTTGTAGGTCATCATGGCGTTCGGGCAGTTCATCGGTTTGGCGCCCATGGTATCCTCGGCGTCGCGGTTAAACAGCGGGCTGCCGGAGGGCAGCGTCACCGTAGCGGTCTCATCCAGGCCTGCCATGGGGTTCTCCAGCACACCGGGGATCTCGGCATCGGCCTTCATAAAGCCGGCGACACCGGGCACCATGAACATGTTGTTCTGATAGTGGGCCCAATGGCCGGATATCAGCCAAAGCTTTTTCTTGTTGATCAGAGGGGCAGAGATCTCGGTATAACCGTGCTTTGCCTGGATGGCGCGGGAATAGGCCAGCAGCGCCTGATACATCTTCCAGCCGCGCGGCAGCCAATACGGCATGCCGGGGGCGGTCTCGTCGAACATGAACAGGTCGAGCTGTGTGCCGATCTTCTTGTGATCGCGCTCCTGTGCTTCCTTGATCCACTGCAGGTGGTCCTTCAGTCCCTGCTTGTCCGTGAAAGCATAGACATATATGCGCTGCAGCTGCTCGCGATGCTCGTCGCCGCGCCAATAAGCGCCCGCCACGGAACGGATCTGAAACGCCGCGTTCATGAGCTCCTGAGAGTTTGAAATGTGCGGGCCGCGGCACAGATCTACGAAGTCATCACCGGTCCAGTAACAGGTGAGCTTTTCGCCTTCAGGCAGATCGTTGATGAGCTCTGTCTTGAACTTTTGGCCCTTGAACTGTGCGAGTGCCTCGTCGCGGGTCAATTCCCGACAGGTCCAGTCCTCGCGGCGCCTGATGATCTCGCGCATCCGGTCTTCGATCGCCTTGAAGTCGTCTTCGCCGATGGTCACGGGGAGCTCGAAGTCATAGTAGAACCCGTCTGCGATCTGCGGACCGATCGCGTACTGCACCTTGTCGGCACCGTAGATCTCGATGACCGCTTTGGCCAGGATATGCGCCAGAGAATGACGGTAGACTTCTTCGTAAAACGCCTTGTACTGTTCCTTGTCCATTGTTTGACCTCCTCCATTTCCGTGCGGGACAAAACAAAGCGTCCCTGCACACAACGTATTGTCTGCAAGGGACGCGAAATCGCGCGGTTCCACCCTCGTTGCCGCCGGAAATGACCGACAGCCGCTTATTACGGCGATAACGGCGCCTGCCGTGCCTGTTCACAGGCCTCTCGGGGGCGGTATTCAACGAGACGCTGCGAGCGTTTACACCATACACGCCCTCTCTGTGCCAGCCATCCGGTCTACTCTTCCCCGTCGATGATTTAAACCATTATAGCGCATGCTTCGCCAAATGTAAAGCGCAAACGGGTAAAATCCACCGAGATCCGATGAATACTGTTCGGCGGCGTCGGGTATCAACCCGGTACGCCGACCGCATCCGGAGCCCTGTCTCCCCCATCGGTCTCGGAAAGGGGCTGGACGGTATCAAAGGCGAGCTTGTCATCGCGCACGGTGGCCGTCACGCGATCGCCCAAGCGTATGCGCCCGGACAGGATCTCTTCGGACAGCGCGTCCTCGACCATGCGCTGTATGGCCCGGCGCAGCGGCCTGGCGCCGTACTGCAGGTCATAACCGGCTTTCGAGATGAGCCCAAGCGCCCGGTCGTCAACGTCGAGCTCGATGCCGCGCTCCTTCAGGCGTTCACAGACCTGGTCGATCAACAGACGGGCGATGGCATCGATCTCGACCTGTTCCAGCGCGTGGAACACGATGATCTCATCCACGCGGTTCAGAAACTCCGGCCGAAAGATGTCGCGCACCTCGCTCATGATGTTCTCCTTCATGGCTTCGTAGGTCCGTTCGGCATCTTCGCTGCCGCCGAAGCCGACGGTGCGCTGCTTCTTGAGCACATGGGCGCCCGCATTGCTGGTCATGACGATGACCGTGTTCTTGAAATCGACCACGCGTCCCTGACCGTCTGTCAATCTGCCGTCTTCCAGGATCTGCAGCAGGATATTGAAAACGTCCGGATGCGCCTTTTCGACCTCGTCCAACAGGATCACCGCGTACGGCTTGTGACGTACCTTTTCGGTGAGCTGTCCACCCTCTTCGTGGCCGACGTAGCCGGGCGGAGATCCGATCATGCGCGATACCGAGTGCTTCTCCATGTACTCTGACATGTCGATCCGGATCATGTTGTTCTCGTCGCCGAACAACGCTTCCGCCAGCGCCTTGCACAGTTCGGTCTTGCCAACGCCTGTGGGCCCCAGGAATATGAACGAACCGATGGGCCGATTCGGATCCTTGAGGCCGGCCCTCGCCCGCCGGATGGCTCTTGCAACGGAGCGGACAGCTTCATCCTGGCCGACTACGCGTTCGTGGAGCACATTTTCCAGGTTGATGAGCCGCTGGCTCTCGTCCTCTGTGATGCGGGAAACGGGCACGCCTGTCCAGGCTGCGACGATCTGTGCGACTTCGTCCTCGCCTACGATCTCGACCATGCTGTTGCGCTTTTGCTCCCATGCGCTGCGGCGCTCGGTCATTTCGTTCTGCAGTGCCTTTTTGCGGTCGCGCAAATGTGCGGCTTTCTCAAAGTCCTCATGAGCGACCGCCTCTTCGGTCTCTTTGTTCAACGCATCCAGCTTTGCCTGCTGCTCCTTCATGTCCGGCGGTGCCGTAAAAGCCTTTATACGAACGCGCGAAGCCGCCTCATCGATCAGATCGATCGCCTTGTCCGGCAAAAAGCGATCGGAGATGTAACGGTCCGACAGATAAACGGCAGCCACGATGGCTTCGTCCGTGATGCGAACGCGATGATGCGCCTCATAGCGGTCCCGCAGCCCCTTCAGGATGCCGATCGACTCCTCCCGCGTGGGTTCACCGACGTTGACGGGTTGAAAGCGACGCTCCAGCGCCGCATCCTTCTCGATGTGCTTATGGTACTCGCCAAGCGTGGTCGCGCCGATGCACTGCATCTCTCCGCGCGCAAGCGCCGGCTTCAGGATATTGGCAGCATCGATGGCACCTTCAGAGGCGCCCGCGCCGCAGATGGTGTGCAGCTCGTCGATGAACAGGACGACGTTGCCCGCCTTTTTGATCTCGTTCATGGCGTTCTTGAGGCGCTCCTCAAACTCGCCGCGATACTTGGCGCCGGCCAGCATGCTCGCAAGGTCTAGAGAAACGACGCGCTTGCCGCGCAGGATCTCCGGGATGTTGCCTTCGGCGATCAGCTGCGCAAGGCCTTCGACGATCGCGGATTTTCCGACGCCGGGCTCGCCGATCAGCACAGGATTGTTCTTGCGCCGGCGCGACAGGATCTGCACGATGCGCTCCATTTCACCTGAGCGCCCGACGACCGGATCCAGTTCTCCGGCTTTCGCGGCGGCGGTAAGATCGCGCGAAAACTGGTTCAGCGTCGCTGTGTCGCTGCTTTCGCCGCTCTGCGCGGTCTGCCCCTCCTCTGCACCTGTGAGGATGCGCAGGAGCTCCTCGCGGGCTTTGGAAAGGTCCATGCCCATTTTGATCAGCACATGCGCAGCGACACCCTCCCGTTCGCGCATCAGCGCGAGCAGGATGTGTTCGGTAGAGACGTAGTTCTGTTTGAGCTCGCGGGCCTCTCTTACGCTCTGTTCTATGACCTTCTTGGTCCGCGGCGTATAGACCATCTGTTTGCCCTGGACGTTTTCATCGCCGCGTCCGAGGATCTGAACGATCTCATCCCTCGCCGCGTCGAGCGTGATGCCCTTGAGCACAGCCTTTGCGCCGCCCGGTTCGGTGAGCACGCCCAGCAGCAGATGCTCGGTGCCGACGTAGGTACGTCCCAGCTGAGCGGCTTCGTTCTGGGCGGCCAACAGAGCGCGCTGCCCGCGCTCGGTGAATTTCGCATAGTATGCCATTGGATCCCTCCGGTAAGATGACCAAAACTGTTCTCCGATCTGCCGCAGGGGCCTGCTTTGCAGATCTGTTCCCATAATGTCTGTCGAGCGACTTCCTTTGCTTTATTCTGCCACGAGCTTCTTGAGCTCCTGTCTGAGCACCTGGGCTCTGAGGATCTCGGATTCCCTTGGACTCATGAGTTTGCCTGCTCTGACGCCCAGTGAGCCGGGCTGAACGTCCATCATCAACAGATCGAGTCCCGGCAGCGGCGCATGCAGATACCCCATGCTTGCAGCATAACGGATATCAGAATAGCGCTGCATGAATTCGCGGACATTGATGAGCCGCGCGTACATCAGTTCCCCCCAGCTGCGCATGAGGCCGTCCTGCAACTGCAGCATGTCCTTCTTTTCGGCCTGTTCGCGCATGGAACGCTCGTGTCCGACGATCTGCTGTGTGGCAGCGGACAGGGCTCGGATCACATCCTCCTCGCTGCGCCCGAGGGTCACCTGATTGGACAATTGATAGAGATTGCCCTTGGCCTCGCTTCCGTCCCCGTAAAGGCCGCGCACGGTCAGGCCGAGTTTGGCTATCGTCTGCATGACAGCGCCCATCTGTCCCGCGCCGGCCAGAGCGGGCAGGTGCAGTATCACGCTGGCCCGAAGCCCCGTTCCGGTATTGGCCGGACTCGCGGCGAGAAATCCCCACTGCGGATCGAACGCGAACGGATAGCGTTCGCTCAGTGCCTCATCCAGCTTCAGGGCCATTTCGGCCGAACGCTCCAATTGAAGGCCCGGGAGCAGACCCTGGAAGCGCACGTGGTCCTCCTCATTGAGCATCACGGTGACGGTGCCTGCCGATGATATCATCGCGGCGGAACGATTCACGTATTTGAGCAGATCATAGCTGATGAGATGATGCTCAACGAGTCTCGACCGCGCATCCTCCTCGAGATCCCCCATCCTCAGAAACGTAAAGGCGGATCCGTTTTCCGTGGCGAACACGGCTTCGGAGGTCCGTTCGATCACTTCTTCAGCGTACTCGCTGGTGAGTTTCGGCGAAAAGGGCAGGTCTTCATAGTTTCTGGAGAGCCTGACGCGGCTCGAAATGACCACGTCCTGTTCAGGCGCGAGCACGAAATCACGCATCCTTGCCCGCCTCCTCTCCACTGTTGGCCAGCCTGGCCGGAGGATCGACCCTGATATCTCCCTCGCGTCGCTCCAGCTGGATCGTGAGCGCCCGTATCGCATCGCGGAGACGTGCGGCCTGCTCGTATTCTTCGTCCGCGACCGCACGCTGCAGCTTTTGCTTGAGCCTGTCGATGTTCATGCGGATAGAGACGCCGCTGTGAACGCCGGCGGGAACGCGGCCAGCGTGCTGTGTATTGCCGTGCACGCGCTGCAGCAGTGCCGTCAGCGGGACCTTGAAGGCGCGATAGCAATTGGCGCAGCCCAACATGCCGCCCTTCTGGAATTCTGCATACGTCATGCCGCATTGTTCACAGGTGCATGCAGCATACTCAGCTTCCTGGCGCGCCTGTTCAGCCGCGTCTCTGCCCTCGAGGATGCTGTTCAATATGCCGGCAAGATTGGAAAAATCGATACCGGGCAGTTGTTTCTGATGTTTGGCCATACACTCCGGACAGAGGTTTCGCTCGATGCGATCTCCGTTGATGATCGTCATCAGGTGGAACTTCGCGGGGCGAACGCCGCAATCCTCACACATCATCGCGATCTTCCTCCTCAGCGTTTCTGAATACCTGGATCAGCATGTTCTTCAAGACTGCCGCGCGAAGCACATCCTTGGCGCTGATCGGCAGCGCGAGCGCGCTTCTCGAGACCGCGGATCTCATCAACAGAGCTTCCCGCTTCGTGACGAGCTTCCTTTCAAAAAGATTCGAAATGATGGCCATCGCCGTTTCTTCGTCCAACTGACTGCCGATCCGCTGGATGAGCGCGTCCAGAAGATCCTGCTTGCCCCCGGACTGGACGCGTACGATCCGCACATAACCGCCGCCACCTCGCCTGGATTCTATGATATAGCCGTGATCCAGTGAGAATCGCGTCGCCAGCACATAGTTTATCTGTGAAGGCGCGCAATTGAAGTGCTGTGCGAGCTCGTTCCTTCTGAGCTCTATGTGCGTATCCCCGGTCATCAGATCTTTTATGAACTGTTCTATGCTGTCAGAAAGCTGTGCCATAACATCACCTGCTCGAATTGACTTTCTTTGACTATTATAGCATATGTTTTCTGATTTTGCAAGCGCTATGCGTCATCTTTTTCTTTCGGCTGATCGATCGGCATATCCTGCAGCATCGTCAGCAGTATGCTGCAGCTCTTCTCCACAGCCAAAGGGAGGAATTCGGCATACTCCATCGAATGGTTGCCGTCGGTCGAATCGGAGATCGCGCGCAGTATGGCGCACGGAACGCCGGCGATGTAACAGGTCTGGGCAATGGCAGCGCCTTCCATTTCGCACACCTGCGCAGAAAATGTGTTGACGATGCGGCGCTTGTCTTCACTGTTCGTGATAAAACGATCGCCGGACGCTATGCGGGCCGGCAGCGCGCGGATCCCAAGCGACCTTGAAGCATCCAGCAAGCGGTCACGCCACATGCTGTCGCAAGGGAAATAAGTGACCAACTCGCCGGAAATTGAAAGCGCGCCGGCCGGTTCGCCCAAAGCGGTGGTATCGTAGTCGTGCTGAACGGCATCGATCGCGACCGCAACATCGAGTATGCCGAATGCTGAGGTGAGGCTGCCGGCTACGCCTGTGTTGATGATGATCTTCGGATCGAACGCCATGATCATCGTCTGCGCGCTGACAGCGGCGTTGACCTTGCCAACGCCGCATCTGGAGATCACGACCCGGTGCCCGTCGATGGTGCCGGTATAGAACCTGTGGCCAAGAACATCTCTCGTCTCGCAGTTCCGGATCGCGCTTATCAGTCTATCGACCTCAGCCTGCATGGCGCCAAGTATTCCGATCATGATGTAAACCCTCCTTCGCTCGGCTGGTCGCGGTCCGTCCGCCGTCTCGTCAAGAGGCAGACCGCCTGAGCGGAAATGCCGAGCTCCTCTCCTTCAAAACCCATGCGTTCGCTGGTCGTCGCCTTTACATTTACAGCGTCAGTCCCCAGCGCTCCGGCCAGATTTGTGCGCATATCATCCATATAAGGCGCAAGGCGCGGCCGCTGGGCGATGATCGTGACATCGGCATTGACGACATGCCATCCGTCCTTTCGCAGCATCGCCATCACGTCGCGGAGCAGTATCATCGAAGAGATGCCCTCATAGGCCGGATCGCTGTCCGGGAAATGGCGGCCGATATCACCCTTTCCGGCTGCGCCGAGCAGCGCGTCCATCAATGCGTGCACGGCCACATCCGCATCTGAGTGTCCCAGCAATCCCCGGTCATGGGCGATCCTGGTGCCGCAAAGCACCAGGTCGCGATCGGCTGCAAGCCTGTGCGCGTCCCATCCGTAACCCACACGCATCTCGGGCGTGTGTCCGTTTTCGAGCGCCTCAAAATCTGCTTTTGTGGTCAATTTGATATTCTCCTCCGCCCCATCGACCGTTACGAGTCTGACTGAGCCGTAGTAGTGTTCAAACAGCATGGCGTCATCCGTGACATTGAGGCCTTCCTCAGCTGCTCTGGCATGTGCCGACAGCAGACGGCCGACCACGAATGTCTGCGGGGTCTGGACGGCTCGCAGCGCGGAACGATCCGGTGTCTTGACGCTGCCATCCGGTCCGATGATTTTTATCGTGTCGACGACGGGCGTACAGATCACCCCGCTGCCGTAAAGCCTGGCAGATCTGATCGTTTCTTCGACGATCCTGCGATTGACAAACGGCCTTGCTGCGTCGTGTACGGCGACGATAGAGGCATCCGGCGGAAGCGCACGCAGCCCATTGTAGACAGAACCCTGACGCGTCTGTCCGCCGTCGACGACGTACTTCACCAGTGGGCAGGTCCCTTCGCGTTCGCAAAGTGCCGCATATGCGTCGCGGTCTTCACGCGAGATCACGAGCACCAATCCGTCCATCGATCCGGACGACGCCAGATTGTCGAGACACCTGGACAGGATGCTCCTTCCGTCCAGTTCATAGAATACCTTGTTTTGGCCCAGATCCGCGCGCACACCGCGCCCCGCGGCGACGACGACGCCCCAGGTGCTCATACGATGGCGCGGTACATATCCGCGGCGTCCTGCTTTGCCGCGTGTTCCGCGATGGAGAGTATTTCGAATTCTGAATACTTTTCGCCGAAGCGTATACCCAGTATATCGCCGACGCGCACGTCGGTGCCCGGCTTTGCTTCGCGGCCGTTGACGGTGACGTGACCGGTCGAACACGCCTCGTTTGCAAGGCTGCGGCGCTTGATGATCCGCGAAATTTTGAGGAATTTATCCAGTCGAATGGATGTCGGCGCGGTGCGTTCGACGGGTTTTTTGGCTTCCATGGACTTTCTGCTCATTTAATATGCCTCCATATGCCTGGGGGATCCACTATAACGCATGAAAACAAATAACAGGGCCGCCCCAACGAGGAAGCCGCCCTGTTATCACGATCGTCTCTTAGAACTCGTCCTTGAAGCCCTTTCCGGCCTTGAAGGTCGGGATCTTCTTCGCGGGGATCTCGATGTTCTCTTTGGTCGCAGGATTGCGGCCGATGCGAGCGGCGCGCTCCTTGATCTCAAAAGTGCCGAAACCCATCAGCTGGACCTTTTCACCGGCCTTGAGTGCCTCGGCGATGGTCGCGGTCAGGGCGTTCAGAGCGGCCTCAGCCTGCTTCTTGTTCAATTCGGACTTCTCAGCGATCTTCGCAATCAGAGTGGTCTTATTCATAGAATCACACCTCCAAATATTAAGCGCAAAACGTACAACCAACACAGCAGCACGTACTGTAGAGCGCAATATTGTTTCATTCGTTAAAGGCAAGCCTTATTCCTGCAACGATCGGCAGGTCAATCACAATTTTACCAAATTCCAATATTCTCTCAATGTTTCCGCAGTTTGTGATCCAAAACCGCCCATCGCTGCGAGTTCAGACTCGGCTTTTTCAAAGCGTTCGATGAATCGCTCACAGGCGCCGTTCAGCGCGATCTCGGGATCGACATTTGCGAGCCTCGCGTAGCAGCTCAGCGCAGCCAGAGCTTCTCCGAGCTTCGCTTCGACATCCGCGGCCGTGCCGAGCGCCTTGATGCGTTCGAGCGTGCGTTCGAGCGCTGTGCCGGCATCGTCGTCCCGAAGCCCGACTTCCGATGCGCGCTTGGCGATCTTCGCGGCTCTCAGCATCGCGGGCATTGCTCTGGGGATATCGCGCATGGCCTCGCTGACCGTTCGCTGCCCGCGTTCGGACATTTTGTTTTTGCTCCACAAGCCAAGCACCTCAGATGCATTCGAGGCCGAATCGGAACCAAACACATGCGTGTGGCGATGGATCATCTTTTCACAGATCGCCGACGTCACATCCATGATGTCGAACTCGCCGTGTTTTCTCGCGATCTCAGCGTGCAGCACGATCTGCAGCAGCATGTCGCCCAGCTCATCGTATAGATGATCCGTGTCGCCGCAGTCGATGGCATCGATCACCTCGTAAGCTTCTTCGATGATACATGGACGCAGGCTTTCGTGTGTCTGCACGCGATCCCACGGACATCCGTTCGGACTGCACAGGAATCTGATGATCTCGACGAGATGTTCAAAGTCATAGCGTTCAAGCTTCATGATATCCCGTTGCGCAGGGACCAATATGCACGTTCTGTGGTCATATGATCCGCATCTGTCCATCGCGTAGAGAGGAAGTCTGACCGGCGATGAATCCGCACACAGCATCCAGATCTCAGTTTCCTCGGGATAGACCTCCATCAGCCTGAGCTTGACTTCGCTCGCAAGTTCACCGGTATCGACCTCGCGAAGAAGGCAGCTCTCATGGGCGGAGAGGTGGATGACCTCCCAATCGGATGCCTCGACGCTTCGATATTCACCCGACATCAGGGCCATCAGCGCACCCTCCGTGGCAGGCCCTGCCACGACACGCACCGATCCGGCGGCGAGCTTACAGAGCATTACGGCGCTGCGGTCCCTCACATCGGCGACCGCATAGACGACATCCCGCGATGCCGCGGCTTCTACGACCGCCCTCGCCGCCAGCTCCGCGTGTACATCGAAGTCATCACATTCCTCGTAGAGGCGATCGAGCGATGTAAACGGGATGCCCTGCGCGTCGAGCCACGCAGCACAGCCGCATCGGTCCGTGTGCAGGATGATCTGCGCGCCGCTTTTGAGCAACTCTATGGCGTCAAGCGTCAGCTGGCCCTCCGTCCAGCCTGTTCCAACGATCGTGATGCTGCCCATAAGATCGGCCTCCAATCTGCTGAACGTCGTAAAGGATGGTAAACGATGCACGCACCAAAGCATGCAAGCAGGATCTGTTGTCGTTTTCTGGGAATGAAAGCAGGAACCATTCGCGTGCCCCATTCCGCCGCCCAAGCGTAGTCTGATCGAAACAAATAAAAGACCTCCGGAAACGGATCGATTCCGAAGGTTGTTGGGAAGACAAATCAGCGCTTGGAGAACTGGGGCGCGCGACGGGCTGCCTTCAGGCCGTATTTCTTGCGCTCCTTCATGCGCGGATCGCGGGTCAGATAACCGGCCTTCTTGATGGCGGGCTTGAGCTCTTCGTCGGCCTTGACGAGCGCGCGGGCGATGCCGTGGCGGATGGCGCCGGCCTGGCCGGTGAACCCGCCGCCCTTGCAGTTGACGATGACATCCCACTTGCCGAGGTTGTCCGTGAGGACCAGCGGCTGACGCACGACTGTCTTCAGGGTCTCATAGCCGAAATATTCATCCAGATTGCGCTTATTGATAACGATGTTGCCCTCACCGGGAATCAGACGAACGCGGGCGATCGCCTTTTTCCTTCTGCCGACGGCATGGAAATTCACATTACTCATCTCTTCGTCCTCCTCCCAATCACAGCTTCAGAGCCTCAGGCTTCTGAGCCTGATGATTATGCTCTGCGCCGGTGTAAACGAACAGCTTCTTCGCCATCGCATAACCCAGAGGTCCCTTGGGCAGCATGCGCCGGACCGCCTCGCGGAAGGCAAAATCGCTCTTCTTGGCCATCAGCGTGCGATACTTGATCTCCTTCAGTCCGCCCGGATAGCCGGTATGATACCGATAGATCTTGTTGTCCAGCTTCTTGCCGGTCAGCACGAGCTTGTCGGTATTGACGACGATGATGTAATCACCGCAGTCACAGTTGGGGGTAAAGGTGGGCTTATGCTTGCCACGCAGCATGGAAGCGACCTGAGAAGCCAGGCGGCCCATAACCATGCCCTCTGCGTCGATGACGTACCACTTACGCTCGACGTTCTGGGGATTTGCCATATAAGTGCTCACGAGATATTCCTCCAATATGATCGATGCTCCCGCAATGGTGTGGTCAGTACCCTTGCAGACATGTCATGGCCCGGGGCTAATGAGCGTATTGACACAAGATGTATTATAGCGAATTCTGCCATATTCGTCAACGGAAAAACACGTCATATCGAATAATTTAACATCAGATTCTGCCAAATGACAGCACGCAGAACACCGCCAGCGCGCCGATGAGCATGAACAGGGCCGCGGCGCGATGCTCCGTGCGCCATCGGGACAGCAAAAACCCCAGGGCGGCGGACAGCGTCGCGCCGGCGCACAGCGCGGACAGCCCCGCGCACAGCCAGAACCCCTCAAGCCCCCACCGGGCCGACAGCACCACCCAGGGCATCGGCTGTACGAGCACCGCGTCCCCGCCCCTCAAGAGCGCGGCGCAGGCCGGCAGTAGCACCAGGGCCATCAGCACGGCGGATTTGACGCCCAGCGCCGCGGGCCGCACCGTGCCCTCGCGCAGCCTGCGCAGGCTCCACAGCGACGCGCAGCCGCACATGGCCGCGTACACCGAGGCCAGCGCCAGCGCCGCGCCGGTCGAACCCGCCAGGGCGAATTCCGTTGCGCCGCTCAGGTAAACCCGCGGGGGGCGTCCGTCCATGGCGTTGGCACAATAGAAGGCCGCCAGCCCCAGGGTCACCGGCAGGCCCGGCTTCCCCCACGCCAGCACCAGCGCCAGCAATAGCCCGAAGCCCGCGCCGAACAGATAGCCCCGGCGCAGGGGCAGGGTCAGCGCCCCAAGCTCTCCCAGCCGCAGCAGCATGAACGCCGACACCAGCGCCGCGAACAGCAGCCGCAGGAGCTCCCTCAGACGTTCTATGCCGCCGCGCCTGGGACAGTCCCCACCCTGGGCGGCCACGAAGGCCGTGAGCAGGCCGAACAGCGCGCACGCCGCCGCCACGCCGACCCAGGCGGCGTCCTTCATCTGGGCGAAGAACAGCACCAACTCCCGGCCCGAGGACAGTCCCACCCCGGCAATGGCCGCCATGACCGACAGCGCCCCGCGCCATTCCGCCCTTTCGCGCATAAAAACACCCCCGATCTACCATATGCAAATCGGGGATGATTTATCTGTGTCTGTCACGGCTCACCGGCCAGCTCCCCGGCGGTGCGCTCCACCGGGGTCAGGGTTTCATACACCCAGTTCCGGGAGGGATCATCGTCGCCGGACACCACGGGCACGCCGTCCGCATCGGGCTCCGGCGGCCGGGTGACCACCTCGGCGGGCTCGGCGAACATGGGATCGGGCTGCGGGGACTCGTCGTGGCCATAGAGCTTCACCAGCCCGGTCACACCCCGCATCAGAAACAGCGCGATGGCGATCAGGATCAAAAGCCCCAGAACCGCCGCGATCAGGCCAAGCCGGCTGCGCATCGCTTATTCGGCGTACTTGCGGACGTACTCCGGCACCTCGTCCTCGTTGGCGCTGAGGGACAGCACGAAGTTGCAGTGATGGGCCTCGCTCAGGCGATCCAGCTTTTCAAAGAAGTTTTCCATTTCGGCGTCGTCCAGCGGCGTCCTGACCAGCTTTTTGAAGGCGTCCACGGAGATCATGCTCAGGTCGAAATCGGCGGACATCATGCCGCACAGGAAGGCCAGAAACTCATTGGCGCTGCACTTGTAGGCCACGGGATATTCGCTGGCGTCCACGAAGCGGATCTCGTGGCGCAGATCATACATATAGCTCTTGTCATCGTCGACAAACACGATGTTGCCATGCTCGCTCTTGAGGGCGTCGTTGGTGATATCGATCAACCGCTTGGTCTTGCCGCTGCCCTTGTCGCCCAGAATTACTCGAATCATCTTGAATCCTCTCCTTTTCTATCAGGTAGGGGCATCACATATTGTTTACACGGAACCGCGGTTCCCCTGTATTTTTATTATACATGACTTTGCGGATAAAAACAAGCACCCGCGGAAGGTTTATTTTCCACGGGCGTCCCTGTCCTGTCATTCATAGGTGGTTTCAGCGCTGAACAGCCGGTCGATCAGCAGCGTGTAGGCCCCCAGGGTGGTCAGCTCCATGATGGAACGCTTGTCCACTCGCAGCTCGAAGGGCCGTGCGTCGTCGCCGTAATAGCGGAAGGTTTTCAGCGAATTATACAGCGTTTCCCGGAAGCAGTCGTCCACATGGGCGTAATCCCCCTGAAGGATCACCAGCTCCGGATTGAACATCAGCGTCAGATTCCGAAGGGCGCTGGCAAAAAACCGCGCGGCGTAGGCCGACAGCTGCCGTCCCAGCGGATCGCCGGCGGCGGAGGCCTCGAATATCCTCCGAATGGTCACCTGCATCGGGTTCATCCGCGCCAGCGGGCTGTCGGGATAATCCCCGGCCAGGTCGTCCATGAGACGCTTGAGGCGATCCAGGCTCACCTGGCGCTCAAAGCAGCCCTTGCTGCCGCAGCCGCAGACCTCGTCGTCCTCCGGGGCCAGAATCATATGGCCGATCTCGCCGATCAGCGCGTCCTTGCCCTTTAAAATCATGCCCGACACCATGTGAGAGGCCACGATGCCGCCCCATCCGGAAAACACCGTTGCGATGCGGAGCTCATCGCCCACGGTTTCGTGCAGGAAGGCGCTGCCGCAGACCTTGCCCACGTTTTCCGTCATGATGAGCATGTCGCCGCCGAAGTAGTCCGCCAGCTTCTCCGCCAGCGGGATGTCCTTGCCCCACTCCGGAAACAGCGAATTGTATCTCAGCCGGTTGCTGTGGCGCTCCACGATGCCCGGGCTGGACACGCAGACGCCGAAGAGCTGCTCCCGCCCGACGCCGTGGACCTGCATCATAAAATTGCAGGCGCTCCAGACGATCCGGGCGATTTCGTCGATGGACAGCCCCGCAACCCCCGGCTTGGCGCAGGCGTCGATGGTCTCACCCCGGAAATTGAACAGCGAAATCTGCAAACCCGAGGGACTGATCAGTATGTTGAACAGACAGCGGTCCGCAGGCAGCGAAAACAGCTCCGCCCGCTTGCCGCCCATGCTGCCCGAATTGGCCTTGCCCTCCGAAACGATGATCCCCTTTTCCAGATAAAACTGAATGGCCTTCATCACCGTCTGCCGG
>JAFRMB010000143.1 GCA_017430945.1 Clostridia bacterium
AGGCAAGACTGCTGAAGAGATTCAGGGATAAGGAGGACGCACCATGGCTAATCTGAAAAACAAGCTCGTCAAGAGCCTCAACGGCAGACACGACAGCCATATCGCGACTGCCAATTCCCTCGGCCTGCACAAGATCGGCAACGAGACCGTACAGCCCGACAACCCCCAGACCCGCGGCAAGAACGCCAAGATCGGCTATCTGCTGAAGGTCACCGAAGAATAAGGAGGGCAAGCAGAATGTTTATTCATGAACTGTCTCCCGTAGCCGGCTCCACCCACGTCGACAAGCGCAAGGGCAGAGGCCATGCTACCGGCAACGGCAAGACCGCCGGCCGCGGTCACAAGGGTCAGAAGGCCCGCAGCGGCGGCGGCGTCCGCATCGGCTTCGAAGGCGGCCAGATGCCTCTGGCCCGCCGCATCCCCAAGAGAGGCTTCAACAACATCTTCGCCAAGCCCCTGGAGACCGTGAACGTCGACGTTCTCAACAAGTTTGAGGACGGCGCCGTCGTCGACGCCCAGGCCCTGATGGCCAACGGCATCCTCTCCAAGTGCAGATACGGCGTGAAATTTCTTGGCAACGGCGACGTTTCCAGGAAGCTGACTGTCAAGGCCGCTGCTTTCTCCGCGTCCGCGAAAGAGAAGATCGAGGCGGCTGGCGGAAAGGCAGAGGTGGTCTGAGTGATTGAGACGCTGAAAAACGCATGGAAGATCGAGGAGCTGCGCAAGAAGATCCTCTTCACCCTGCTGATCGTGCTTCTGTATCGCATCGGCAACGCCATCCCCGTGCCCTTCGTCAATGTCACCGCGCTGAAGCTTTACTTCACCCAGCTGGAGAACACCATGCTCGGCTTCATGAACGTGCTGTCCGGCGGCGCCTTCTCCAGCGCCACGATCTTCGCCCTGTCCATCCAGCCCTACATCAACGCGTCCATCATCATTCAGCTCCTGTGCATCGCGATCCCCGCGCTCGAGCGTCTGAGCAAGGACGAGGGCGAGGAAGGCAAGAAGAAGATCGCCTCCATCACCCGTTACTCCACCGTCGGCATCGGCCTGCTGATGGGCTTTGCCTACTACATGCTGATGCGCAACAACGGCCTTCTCGCCTCCGGCTATGAGAAGAACTGGCTGGCCGCGATCGTCGTCATCCTGACCTTCACCTCCGGCTCCGCGCTGATCATGTGGCTCGGCGAGCAGATCACCGAGTTCGGCATCGGAAACGGCATCTCCATCATCCTGTTTGCGAGCATCGTTTCCCGCCTGCCCGTGAGCATCATCAACACGATCCGCAACGTCATCGCCGGCTCCCTGCCCTGGTGGGTCGCGATGCTCATGTACCTCGGCGCACTGTGCATCATCGTCCTGATCGTCTACGTCAGCGACGCGGAGCGCCGTCTCCCCGTCCAGTACGCCAAGCGCGTGGTGGGCCGGAAGATGTACGGCGGCCAGAGCACGCATCTGCCCATGAAGGTGAACATGTCCGGCGTCATGCCGATCATCTTCGCCCAGTCCATCGCTTCCCTGCCCGGCACGATCGCCGCGCTGACCGGCCACAGCGGCGGCTGGACCGACACCTGGTTCGGCACCTCCTCGCTCCTGTACGCGGCGGTCTACTTCCTGCTGATCATCTTCTTCGCCTACTTCTACTCCACCATCCAGTTCAACCCCATCGAGGTGGCGAACAACCTGAAGAAGAACGGCGGCTATATCCCCGGCTTCCGTCCCGGCAAGCCCACCAGCGAGTTCATCCAGAAGGTCCTGAACAAGATCACCCTGTTCGGCGCGATCTATCTGGGCATCATCGCTGTCGTCCCCATCCTGATCTCCCACTTCAGCAGCACCGCCGCGCTGACGGGCCTGTCCATCGGCGGCACGTCCATCATGATCGCTGTCGGCGTTGCGCTTGAGACCGTCCGCGCCCTCGAGGCCCAGATGATCATGCGCAACTACAAGGGCTTCCTGTCCTGATCTAAAGGAGGATCGTATGAGGCTTATCCTTTTGGGCGCTCCCGGCGCCGGCAAAGGCACCCAGGCGGAGGTGCTGAGCAAGCTGCTCGACATCCCCACCATCTCCACCGGCAACATTCTGCGTGCCGCCATGAAGGAAGGCACGCCCGTGGGTCTGCAGGCCAAGGCTTATGTCGAGGCCGGCCAGCTCGTCCCCGATGAGGTCATCATCAACATCATCAAGGAGCGCCTCGCGCAGCCCGACTGCGCCAGGGGTTACATCCTCGACGGCGTTCCCCGCACCATCCCCCAGGCGGAAGCCATGGAGAAGATGGGCATCGCCATCGACTGCGCCCTCTCCATTGAGGTCGAGGACCAGGTCATTGTGGATCGCCTCGGCGGCCGCCGTGTCTGCAAGGACTGCGGCGCGACCTACCACATGGCGTCCCACCGTCCGCAGAAGGACGGCGTCTGCGATGTCTGCGGCGGCGAAGTGATCTGCCGCAAGGACGACGCGCCCGAGACGGTCAAGGCCCGCCTTGTCACCTACCATCGGGAGACCGAGCCCCTCAAGGAGTTCTACGCGCAGCGCGGTCTGCTCAAGACGGTCGAGAACCAGCCCAGCGCGGCGGAGACCACCGTGGTCATCCGCAACGCTCTGGAGATCTGATCCATGTCGGAGAGCATCACCATCAAATCCCCCCACGAGATCGAGATCATGCGCCAGGCCGCGAAGATCGCGGCCGGCGCACGATCCATGGGACGCCAGGCCGTCAAGGACGGCATGACGACCCGGCAGATCGACAGGGCGGTGCATGAGTTCATCGTCAAATCCGGCGCCAAGCCGAGCTGCCTGGGCTATGAGGGCTTTCCGGCGGCCACCTGCGTGTCGGTCAACGATGAGGTCATACACGGGATCCCCGGCAGACGCGTCGTCCGCAACGGCGATATCGTGTCCATCGACCTCTGCGCGACCTGGAAGGGTTTCGTGGGGGACTGCGCGGGCACCTACGCCGTGGGCGAAGTGAGCGAAGAAGCAAAGAAGCTGATCGCGGTCACGCGGCAGGCCTTCTTTGAAGGGATCAAGTTTGCAAAACCGGGCTACCGCGTGCTCGACGTCAGCGGGGCGGTCCAGGACTATGTGGAGAGCCACGGCTTCTCGGTCGTGCGCGACTTCGTGGGTCACGGGATCGGCCGCGGGATGCATGAGGCGCCCGAAGTCCCGAACTACCGTCCCGCGCGCAGCGCAGGGCGGGTCAATCCCCGGCTGGTAAAGGGCATGACCATCTGTATCGAGCCGATGGTGTGCGCCGGCGACTGGGCCGTGAACATTCTGCGCGACGGCTGGACCGTCGTGACGCAGGATCACTCCCTGGCCGCGCACTATGAAAACACCATCCTCATCACCGACGGCGAGCCCGAGATCCTGACGATGGCAGACGACATGTGAGAGAACGACTTGGAGGGACAGAACCTTTGGCAAAAGACGATGTAATTGAACTCGAGGGCACGGTCGTTGAATCCCTGCCCAACACGATGTTCCAGGTGGATATCGGCAACGGCCACATCATCCTGGCGCATATTTCCGGCAAGCTCCGGATGAACTTTATCAGGATCCTTCCCGGCGACAAGGTCACGGTGCAGATGTCTCCCTATGATCTGACCCGCGGCCGCATCACCTGGAGAAGCAAGTAGGAGGTATAACAAATGAAAGTCAGACCTTCCGTGAAGCCCATGTGCGAGAAGTGCAAGATCATCAAGCGCAAGGGTAAAGTCATGGTCATCTGCGAGAACCCGAAGCACAAGCAGCGCCAGGGCTGATTCAGGCGAGCGCCTGATGACCGCTGCGCTGCGGTTTCGCAGATTCTTCATCCCGCGCGGCACGGTGGAAACACCGTCCCTATATTCATCCCGCATGGGGCAAAGGCTCCCCTCCGGCGGGAATAAGCCTTTGCACGATCCAAGTGCGGAAAAAACATTCTTTTAAAGGAGAAATTTGTATGGCACGTATCGCCGGCGTTGACCTGCCCAAAGACAAGAGAATCGAGATCGGTCTCACCTACGTCTATGGTATTGGCAGAACCAGCGCGAACAAGATCCTGGAGATGACCGGGATCAACCCCGACACCAGAGTCAAGGACCTGACCGATGAGGAAG
>JAFRMB010000144.1 GCA_017430945.1 Clostridia bacterium
CGCAAGGTGAACCAGCTGGTCGATACCCACCCGCCGAAGAAGACGCAGCCCATCTTCGAGGTCTTCCCCATGAGCCACGTCTCCGGCCTGTTTTCCGCCTACACGCTGCTCAACGAGGGCGTCACCGTCGCCTGCGTCGAAACCCTGAACACGGACACGCTGAAAAAGGGCCTCAAGCTGTTCAAGCCCCACGCCTTCGGCATGGTGCCCAGGGTGAACGACCTCTTTGTCAACACCCTCGAGGAGGCCCTGAAAAAAAAGCACTTGTTCGGCCCCTACTCAAAGCTGTCCGACCTCTCCCGCAAGGCGATGGTGCGCACGCGCAACCTGAAGGCCAGCCGCCGCCTGATGCTGCCGTTCAGGAGCCTGCTCTACAACCGCAACTTCACCTGCCTGTTCAGCGGCGGCACCGCCGGCACCCCGCATACCTCTGAAGCGCTGGAAAACATGGGCATCGCCTACCTCGACCTGTATTCGTCGACGGAGTGCGGCGTGTTCATCGCCTCTACCGACCCCTCCGATCCCTTCGACACCGGCAGCGTGGGCAACGTGAAGTCCGATCCCTGGACCGAGGTGCGCATCCATAAGCCCGACGCGCAGGGTACGGGTGAAATCTACGTCAAGACCCGGCAGATCATGAACGGCTACTTCGGCGACGAAGAAGCGACCCGGAACGCCTTTGACGACGGCTGGTTCAAAACAGGCGACCTCGGCCACATCGACGATCGCGGCTACCTGTACGTCACCGGACGCTGCAAGGAGAGCATCCTGATGGCCAACGGCGCTAAGGTCGCGCCGTCGGACCTCGAGCGGCTGCTCGCGCCCGTCATGCCGGAGGATGTGGAATACGCGGTGGTGGGCGTGCCCTTCTCCGGCGACGGCATGGACCGGATCCACCTCTTTATCCAGCACATCGGCTTCTCCGAGAGCCAGCGAGAGCAGCTCCGGGAGAAGATCTCGGCCTTCCAGCGGAAAAAGCTGAGCCAATACCGGATCCAGGCCATTCACTTCATCGACAAGCTGCCCAAGACGAATATCGGCAAGATCCGCCGATACCTGCTCAAGGAGCGGGCGCTGCGCGAGGACGCCGCCGTCGAAAAGCGCGAAGCCGTCCCGGAGATCGCCGATCGGCCAGAGGCGACGGCAAAGGCCCATACCCGGGAGGAGGCGCGCGACATCGTGTTTGAGGCAGTCCGCCGCGTACTGGACCTCGAAGACCCGCTGACGGGCCAGGAGCGCCTGAAAGATGACCTCGGCTTGGACAGCCTCGGCATGATGGAGCTGTCGATGGCGCTGGAGGCCGAATTCGGCGCGCTGCCCAGCGACGTGTTGAGCAGCATTCCGAACCTCGACGCCCTCGCGGATTACTGTGCTGAAAAACAGGGCAGCGCAAAACCCCGCCGGCACGAAACGGACCTGGACGTCAGCCGCTATCCCGTGCGCCGCCGCTGGTATCACCGGGCGCTTTTTGCGACTGCGAAGCGCTGGTGCCTGACCAATCTCGACTTCCACGTGGAGGGGCTTGAGAACCTCGTTCCGGGACGCCAGTACATCTTCTGTCCGAACCACGCCGCCAACTTCGACGGCCTGTTCGTGCTTGCGGCGCTGGATCGCACGGGCATCGACCTCAACCGGTTCGGCAGCCTCTCCAAGCAGGAGCTGGCACGCAACCCCTTCACCGCCCTGATCACCAACACCGCCGGCAGCATCCCCGTCGACCGGTTCGGCGACACGCTGCCCTCCGTGCACCGGGCCA
>JAFRMB010000145.1 GCA_017430945.1 Clostridia bacterium
GCGTAGGTGTTCCACAGCGTGCCCATGAACTTGGACTGCATCTCGCTGACCAGCTCATGGCTGAATCGCGTGGGCAGCCACGGCGCGCCGTTGGCGTAGAAATACCAGCGCACGGCGTCGGCGCCCTGGCGGTCCAGCACATCCCAGGGGTCGACCACGTTGCCCAGGTGTTTGGACATCTTGCGGCCGTCGGCGTCCTGCACATGGCCCAGCACGACGCAGTTCTCGAACGGGCTCCGGTCGAACAGCAGCGTCGAGATCGCCATCAGCGTGTAGAACCAGCCGCGGGTCTGGTCGATCGCCTCGGAGATGAAATTCGCCGGGAAGTTCGCCTCAAAGACGTCCTTGTTCTCGAAGGGATAATGCCACTGCGCGAACGGCATGGAGCCGGAATCATACCAGCAGTCGATGACCTCGGGCGTACGGTGCATCTCACCACCGCACTCCGGGCAGGTCAGCGTCACGGCGTCGATGTAGGGGCGATGGAGCTCGATGTCCTCTGGCACGTTCCTGCCCATCTGGCGAAGCTCCTGCCGGGAGCCGATCACGTGGGTCTTGCCGCACTTGCAGACCCACACCGGCAGCGGCGTGCCCCAGTAGCGCTCGCGGGACAGACCCCAGTCGATGACGTTCTCGAGGAAGTTGCCAAAGCGGCCCTCGCGGATGTTGTCCGGGTACCAGTTGACGGTGTTGTTGTTCTTCAGCAGGTTGTCGCGCACGGCGGTCATGCGGATGAACCAGGTGCTGCGGGCATAGTAGATGAGCGGGGTGTCGCAGCGCCAGCAGAACGGATAGTCGTGGGTGAAGTACGGCGCGGAGACCAGCTTGCCCGCCTTCTCCAGATCCTCAAGGATCATCGGATCCGCCTTTTTGACGAACACGCCGGGCCAGCTGGTGACCGCCGTCATCTCGCCCTTGGCATCCACCAGCTGCAGGAACGGGATGTGGTTCTCCCTGCCGACGCGCGCGTCATCCTCGCCGAAAGCCGGCGCCTGATGCACGACGCCGGTACCGTCGGTCATGGTGACATAGTCATCGCATACCACGGTCCAGGCGTTCGCTTCGTTCTCGACGCCCTTGATGGCTTCGTACTGGAAATCGAACAGGGGCTCGTAGCGCATGCCCTTGAGCTCGCTGCCCGGGAAGGTAACCTTGTTTTCGACCTCGATGCCCTCGCCCAGCACCTTCTCGATCAGGGCGTCGCCCATGATGATCGTGCGCCCGTCATAGTCAAAGCGCGCGTACGTCTCCTCGGGATTCACGCACAGCGCCACATTGCTCGGCAGGGTCCAAGGGGTGGTGGTCCAGGCGTAGATGTAGGTGTTCTCCTCGCCCTTCACCTTGAAGCGGACCACCGCGGAGCGCTCCTTGACCTCCTTGTAGCCCTGAGAGACCTCGTGGCTGGACAGCGCGGTCCCGCAGCGCGGGCAATAGGGCACGACCTTGTGGCCCTTGTACAGCAGGCCCTTGTCGGCGATCTGCTTAAGGCTCCACCACTCAGACTCGATATAGTCGTTGTCGTAGGTGATGTAGGGATCCTCCATGTCGGCCCAGAAGCCCACGCGCTCCGACATGCGCTCCCATTCGCCCTTGTACTTCCAAACGGACTCCTTGCACTTCTTGATGAACGGCTCGATGCCGTATTCTTCGATCTGCTCCTTGCCGTCCAGGCCCAGCATCCGCTCGACTTCGAGCTCTACCGGCAGGCCATGGGTATCCCAGCCGGCCTTGCGGGTCACCTGCTTGCCCTTCATGGTGTAGTAGCGCGGGACCAGGTCCTTGATCGCGCGGGTCTCGATGTGGCCGATATGCGGTTTGCCGTTGGCGGTCGGCGGGCCGTCAAAGAAGGTCCATACATCGCAGCCTTCGCGGAGCTTCATGGACTTTTTGAAGATGTCGTTCTCGTTCCAGAATTTGATGACTTCCCGCTCCCTCGCCTGGAAGTCCAGCGCCGTGGAAACCTTTTCGAACATGTCTCTTCCTCCCGAATGATAATAAACGCGTCTCCATCCTCGTGCAGCCACGCCGGCTCGACAGCCGGCAGCCGCTTCCTGGGACGAAGGCGCTTCGCGGTACCACCCAAGTTGGCGCATACTGCGCCCACTCGATCGCGCTGTAACGGGCGCACCCGACGGAAACTACCGGCGGAAGACCGCTTTCGAACCGCTGCTCCGAGGTGATCCCCCCAAGGCCCGCAGCCTCCGGACTTGCACCGAACTCCGGCTCGCTCTGCGCCCGGACCATGGGCATTCCTCATCTGTGCAACACTATTTCTACATCATTATACCCCAATTTCCCGATTTGTAAATGCTCCGATACCGAATTCAACATTGAATTTACCATTTGATCGCCCTGTATATTGCATTTTAGCGCGACAGCATGATATAATTGCTGTACATACGTGCGTCCGTCCGGGAACGGCCGGGCCTTGAGGGGGGACGAAAGATTGGACATCTTCAGCAAGTGCTACAATTTTACCAAAGCCAATGAGCTGCGTGCGCAGGGCATCTACCCGTATTTTCATGCGCTGGAGTCGCGGCAGGACACCACGGTCATCATGGAGGGCAAGCGCCGCATCATGCTTGGCTCCAACAATTATCTGGGCTTGACCAATTGTCCCGAGGTACAGCAGGCGGGGCTCGATGCCTTGAAGCAGTATGGCACCGGGTGCTCCGGCAGCCGGTTCCTGAACGGCACGCTCAGGCTCCATCTGGAGCTCGAAGCGGCGCTCGCGAAATTCCTCAACAAGGAAGCCTGCTGCACTTTCTCCACAGGATTCCAGTCCAATCTGGGGATCATCTCCGCCATCGTGGGCCACGGTGACTATGTGATCTGCGACAAGGAAAACCATGCGTCCATCTATGACGGCTGCAAGCTGAGCTACGGCCGCATGCTGACCTACGGGCACGCCAACATGGAAGAGCTGGAGATCCAGCTGAAAAAGATCCCCGATTCAGCCGGAAAGCTGATCGTGACCGACGGCGTGTTCAGCATGGGCGGCGACATCGCCAAACTGCCGGAGATCGTCGCGCTCGCCAAAAAGTACGGTGCGCGCGTCATGGTCGACGATGCGCACGGTCTGGGCGTGATCGGCAAGGGCGGGCGCGGCACGGCCAGCCACTTCGGACTAGAAAACGAGGTCGACCTCATCATGGGCACCTTTTCAAAGTCGCTGGCCAGCCTGGGCGGCTACCTCGTGGCCAGCGAGGCCGTCGTGGACTATGTGCGCCACAACTCCCGGCCGTTCATTTTCTCCGCTTCCATCACGCCGTCGAGCGCCGCCACCGCGCTGGCGTCTCTTCGGTATATCGAAGCCCACCCCGGGATCGTGGACCGGCTCTCGGAGCTGTCTTCATATATGCGCAGAGGGCTCGTGCAGCGCGGCGTGCCGATCATCGAGGCCCAGACGCCCATCATCCCCATCTACACCTACACCCCGGAGGCCACGTTGACCCGCGCCCGCCAGCTCTACGACGCCGGCGTGTACGTCAACCCGGTGCTGCCGCCCGCGACGCCGCCGGATCTGTGCCTTCTGCGCACGAGCTACATGGCCACCCTTACCGAGGCGCTTCTGGATGAGGCGCTGGACATCATCGGCGGCGTATTCTCAAAGCCGCTGTGAAGCATTGGTCAGAGCGACCGGCATAAAAAACGGATGTGCCCATGCGGGCATATCCGTTTTTCGGTTATCTATGAGGCCGTCAGTTCTGGATGACCACCGTGGTGCCCCTGGGGCAGTTGTCGTAGATCCATTTGGCGTCCGCGACCCTCAGTCGGATGCAGCCATGGGACGCGCGCCGGCCCAGGTTCCTCTCCGAGCCGCTGGGACGCTTGTTGCGGTTATAGGTGACGGAGTGGAACAGTATGCCGCCCACGATGCGGGTGGCCCACTTGGCGTAGCAATGGAAATCCTTGAAATAGTACCATTCACCGCCCGCGCGGCCGTATGCGTGGTAGGTGCCAAGAGGCGTCGGCGTGCCCTTCTTGCCGGATGAGCACTTGAACTTCTTCACCAGGTTCTTGTAGCTGGAGCCGTTCCACTGACCGACGTACACGCGCTGGTCGCTGACATCCACGACGATCTTGTAGGGGAACACATAGTCCTCGGAAGGCAGCGCCGAGGCTGAGAACAGGCGCTCCTGCGTCTGCTTGTCGGCGATACCGGTCTCCTTCAGGTGATGCTTCTTCTGGAAGTACTTGAGCGCATCCTCCGTGATCTTGCCGAAGGCACCGTCGGCGCTGTAGAGGTACTTGAGGCTTTTGAGCCGCTTCTGAACGCGCTCCACCTCATCGCCCTTGTCTCCGTTGCGCACCACCTGGCGGAACACCTGGAAGGGCATCACGCCGTCGACATAGTTCAGCACCGTCTCGTCGATCTCGCCGTCTGCAGTCACCACCAGCGGATTGGCGCCCTCGAGCAGCATATCCATCGCCGCGGGCATATCGCCGAACACGGACGAGGTGCTCGCCTCCGGCGTCGCGGAAGACACCGGCGTTGGCGTCGTGCCGAAGCTCGGGTCGACCTTCGCCATGTACTTTTTGAAATTCTTGATGGCCGTCCTGGTGTTGTTGCCCATCTTGCCATCCACCTTGCTGAACATGAAGCCCCACTGGGCCATAGCGTTCTGCGTGCGCATGACATCGCTGCCATACAGCGTGCTGTCGGCCGATGCGCGCACCAGCGTGGATGCATCGCTGTACAGCTTCTCCTGCGTGGAAGGATCGGCGATGCCGGTCGCTTCAAGTCCGTTGGCCTTCTGGAACTCCTTGATCGCCTGGCGGGTGTTCTCGCCGTAATAGCCGTCCGCCTCGTCGGCCAGATAATCCAGCTCGATCAGCCGGTTCTGCATGAACACGATGTAGGCCACGCCATCCTCGCCGTCCCTGTCTCCCAGGCGAAGCGTGGGATAGTTGGTGAACGACGCGGTATCGTTTGCGCCATAGATGTCATCGCCCGTATCATACGCCGGCTCTGTGTAGTTCCCTTCGCCAAACAGCGCTTCGCCGGCGGACATCCCTTCGGACAGCACCGCCACGGGCAGCGCCGCCGCCAGCATCACCATCGCAAGCGTCGCACAAATGATCCTCTTCAGCATGATTTCCATACGCTCCTGTCAGACGGATCGCAACCTGATCCCATACTTATACTCAATAATGACATTATACGCCACAATCCCATCGAAGTTGTGTCGTTGTCTTTAATTATAGATGAATTATTACAGTTATTACTTTTTGGCGGTCGACGGTCTCGATCGGGAGCGCGCTCCCGGCGTTGCGACACGCGCGGATCAGGTATCATTCAAACGCTTCCGTGCCGGCTCATCGGGGACATCTCCGGTCAAAACGCGCGGGATTTCGACGAAAAATGCCGGGTATGCAACCCGGCATCCCCGGACGCTCGCACGCGTCAATAGATCTCGATGACCTGGCCCGGACCGCAGTGGTCATAGATCCACTTGGCATCCTCCACCTTCAGGCGCACGCAGCCGTGAGACGCCTTGCGCCCAAGGTTGTACAGCGTGGAGCGGCGCAGCGAATTCGCATCCCTTCGGGAAAAGATGACCGAATGGAAAAGTATGTTCCCCCTGATGATGAACGCGTACTGCGCCCAGCAGTGGAATTCGCCGAAATAGTGCCAGCGCGCGTCGCGGTGGCCGGGCGACACGAACACACCTCGGGGCGTCGTATTGCCGAGGCCCGAAGAACAGATCATCGTCTTGACGAGCTGCGAATACGAGCCATTCGCCCATCGATAGATATACACGCGCTGTTCATCCAGCGACACCTTGATGTAGAAGGGCTTGTCCACCTGCTCCGCGCCGACGGCCTCGTCCGAAAACAGTCTGCGCTGGGTCTCCTCGTCCGCGATACCGGTCTGCTGCAGCCCGTTGGCTGCCTGAAAGGCCTTGACCGCGTCGATGGTCTCCTTGTCATAGCTGCCTTCCGGCGCTTCATAATACAGATCCAGCGTGACCAGGCGGTTCTGTACGCGCAGGACCTCCTCGCCCTCGTCGCCGCGCTGTACCGTCTGACGGTACACCGGGAATCGGTCTTCAGCGAGATAGGTGTAGAGGTTATCGCTGACCACGCCGTCTACCGCGTGGTGCGGCCTCAGCGTTGCAGCCGGCGCGAGCGCGGGCATGACCGGCAGCGAAGTCTGTTCCGGACCCGGCGTGGGCGCCGCGACCGGCTCGGAGAAGGTCCCTCGGCTCTCGATCAGCGCGGGTTCGGCGGGCAGTCCGGTCGGCACGACCGGATCGTCGAACTCGGTGCCGTATTTTTCGACCGCGTACTCCTGGAAGGCGGTGATCACTTCGGCCGTTCGATCGTCGAGCTCACCCGTGATCTGCCGGGTAGAGAAGCCGTACTGGCGAAGGCGGCGCTGCACCATCACGACCTCGTCACCGGACGAGCCTTGCCCGTGGCGCACGTCCTCCGGCGCGGTGGTGACCGCCGGTGCCGGGTAAAGCAACGCCTTGGTCTGCGCGTCGAGCACGCCGGTCTGCGGCAGGCCGTTTTCGTGTTGATAGCGCTTGAGCGCCTTCAACGTCCTGGAGCCGAACTCGCCATCCGGCTCGATCTTCAGATAGCCGCGCTCCGCCAGCGCTTCCTGCAGGCGGCGCACACTGCCTTCGCCGTATTCGTCGCGACTGCGCAGGCCGATGACGACATCATCATTCCTGTCATTTACGAACAGCGGCGTCCTGACGGTCTGCGCGCCTGTGGGCTCGCCCTCCTGCTCTTCCTGCCGCGCCTTTTCGATCAGCCTCTTGTCTTTGGCCAGCGCAGCTGCCTTCGCTGCGGCTTTTGCCGCATCTGACGCGGCTTTTGCGGCCGCTTCGTCTTCCACTCGATCTTTGAAAGCCTCTTCCTCTGCCTCTTCCATCTTCTGGACGTAGTTGGCGGCAGCTTCCGCCAGCTTTTCGTCCATGGATTCCATGGCGGTCAGGTCCGGCTCGCCGTAATCGAAAAGCGTCGCGCCCTCGTCCTCGAAGAGGTAATCTCCCTCAGCCAGCGCCGCGCGCGACAGCACCCGGATGGCATCATCCTCCACCACGGCAAACCGACAGCCGCTGACCAAACCGGCCAGCAGTGCGATCACAGTCAAGACAGCCAAGCGCTTCATCGTCAGGATCAGACCTCACATAGTTTTTTCGTCGCTTTATTTTCGCATTATTTTCAATAATTGTAAAGTATGAATCTGAACAGCCGTTTGGCTTATTTACAACAATTCTGTTTCATCTGTTTCGAGCGTGAAATATATTGGCGGCGATCGCCGCTTCCCGCCGACGGCAGCGCCCATCGCTTCCGGGGCCGGCCCGCCATACAGAAGGGCGCCTTCGCCGACCGTTTTCGGCAAAGACGCCCTTCGATGACCGGATCGTCCTCTGGTTCATTCTGATATCTCGAACGTGTCCATCAATTCGCCCGCTTGCGCGTCGGCATCGGACGCACCCGGAGTGAACAGGAAGCTGAGCACTTCACCGCCCCAGAGCGTGGCACAGCCGTTCACATCGCGCGCTTCATCGGTGAAGGCCACGAACGGTCTGCCGCCGAATTCAGGCATGTCTACGATCGACAGTCCCTCCGCCTGGCTCACCGCATCGCGCAGCGCGTCGATATCCGACAACCCGGACTTGCGGCATTCGATGTAGAGGAACCGCTCGCCGGCGCCATCGCCCAGCGCGTAGCGCAGCCCCTCGGAGCGCTGTGCTTCGCTGACAGGATAGCTGACCCAGCCCGCCGGAAGCTCTAGCCCGAAGCCCTCTTCGAACCACACGCGGAAGCTGCCCGCCTCTTCAGACAGAGGGCTTTCATCAAGTTCTTCTTCGAGCCCTTCCTCGGCTTCTTCCTCCGGCTCTTCCTCGGGTGCTTCCTCTGCCTCTTCCTCAGGCGCTTCCTCGGATCCGGCCTCGCGATCCGTCTCCCCTTCGGGCTCAGCATCGGGCTCCGGCGCTTCTTCGGGCTCCGTGTCGTCCGCCGTCACCGCAACACCTGCGTCGTCGTCAGCGTCGAGTGCGCCGCCTTCATCCGGCTCGTCTGCTGCGTCGGCCGCCGCGTCGCCCGCTTCCTCTTCCAGGTCAAAGTGCAGTTCTCCGAACAGCTGAACGCCGTCGTCGGCGGCCACACCGGCTGCCGCAGCGTCCTTCGCCGCATCATTTTCCGCAAGCGCAGACAGCCCCGCAAACAACAGACAGGCCGCCAGCAGCAACGCAAGCATCTTCTTCATGGCTACGATCCTCCCGTCAACATCGATCATGCCGCCGTCGCGGCAACGGAAAGCATTCTTTTTTACATTATAGCATATGAACTGCGGTGTGACAAATGACGAATTCTGGGCAGAAATGTGTTGATCGCCGCGCATCGTCCCAAAGTCCGTCAAGCTTTACACGCCTGCGGTTGCCGAGCCTGCTTCAAAGTGGTAAAATAGGAAAGCAGATCCGATCCCGGCGCCGTCGGCGAAAGCCGGCCGCCGGCTTCGTTGAAAGGACCGACCTCCATGAATGACAACGGGCTGTTCATCCTCATGTTCACCGGCATCTGGTGCCTGGTGGGCGGCATATTCCTGTGCGTCGGCATCGCCATGCGGCGCCGCTGGCTGCTCAAGGACGAGCGCATGCGCGCCAGATCCTCCGGCACCATCGTGGAAGTCGTGCGACGCACCAGCCGCGATTCCGCCTCCTTCTACCCGATCGTCGAGTTTGAAGCCGACGGGCGCAGGATCTCGCTGGAATCGAGCTCAGGCGGCGGCCGCAAGCGCTACTACGAGGGCCAGGCCGTCGAAGTGCGCTTCGACCCGGACGATCCGACCTGTTTCGAGATCGAAGGCGACAACACGATGAATACCATCAGCCTGATCTTTCCTATCGTCGGCGCCATCTGCATCGCCATCGGCGTCATCGCCGCCGCATTCAGCGGTTTCCGCATGCGATAGGCCATATCCTACAGATCTTAATGAGGTGATCCCATGAGAATCGTGGTCAAGGTCGGCACATCCACGCTGGCGCACAGCACCGGGCGCATGAACATCCGGCGCGTCGAGGCGCTTTGCAAGGTGCTTTCTGATATAAAGAACGCCGGGCACGAGGTGATCCTGGTCTCCTCCGGCGCCATCGGCATGGGCGTCGGCAAGCTTTCGCTGCCCGCGCGGCCGGAGGACATCCCCACCAAGCAGGCCGCCGCGGCGGTGGGCCAATGCGAGCTCATGTACACCTATGACCGGCTGTTCTCGGAATACAACCACACCGTGGCACAGCTGCTGGTCACCGGCAGCGACGTCGAGGACGCGGGCCGCCGCGACCACTTCCACAACACGCTGTTCCGGCTGCTCGAGCTGCAGGCGCTCCCGATCATCAACGAGAACGACTCCATCGCCATCGATGAGATCGTGATCGGCGACAACGACACGCTGTCGGCCATCGTGGCGGTCACGGTGGACGCGGACCTGCTGATCCTGCTGTCGGACATCGACGGCCTCTACACCGCCGATCCCCGCAGGCAGCCGGACGCCCGGCTCATCCACACGGTGACCGCCATCACGCCCCAGATCGAGGCGCTCGCCAGCGGCAACGGCACGTCTCTGGGCACCGGCGGCATGGTCACCAAGCTGCGCGCCGCCCGGATCGCGAATGAAGCCGGCATCGACATGGTCATCGCCAACGGCGCTGAGCCCGCGCTGATCTACGATATCCTGGACGGCCGATCGGTGGGCACGCGGTTCATCGGCGCACGTTGACGCGCTCCGCCGTGGAGGCGCATTATGGACACGGGACGATCGATCTACAGGGAGGGATTCCATGACGACCTTTGACAGGCTTCGCGAGGCAAGGGCTGCATGGCCGAAGCTTCAGTCCGCAGGTACCGAACATAAGGATCAGGCGCTGCTGGCCATGGCCGATGCGCTGTCCGAGGGCCACGTCGACGACATACTGCGCGCCAACGCGCTCGACGTCGAAGCGGCTCGCGGCCACATCAGCGACGTCATGCTGGACCGGCTGCGCCTGACGGAAGCGCGCATCCAGGCCATGGCGGACGGCATCCGCCAGGTGGCCGCGCTGCCCGACCCCGTCGGCGCGGTCATTTCACGCGTCGAGCGCCCCAACGGGCTGATCATCGAGCGCACCCGCGTGCCGATGGGCGTGATCGCCATCATCTACGAGAGCCGCCCCAACGTGACCTCCGACGCAGCCGTCCTTGCCCTGAAAGCCGGTAGCGCCTGCGTGCTGCGCAGCGGCAAGGAGGCCTGGCGCTCCGCGCGCGCCATCGTGGATGCCCTCGGAGAGGGACTTGAGGCCGCCGGCCTGCCGGCCGGGCTGATCCAACTGGTCGACGATACGACGCGTCAGTCCGCCACCGACCTGATGACTGCCGTGGGCCTAGTGGATCTGCTTCTGCCCCGCGGCGGCGCCGGGCTCATCCGCGCCGTCACCGAGAACGCCAAGGTGCCCTGCATACAGACGGGCACCGGCATCTGCCATGTGTACGTGGACCGCGCCGCCGATCAGGCGATGGCGCTGGACATCATCGAAAATGCCAAGACCAGCCGGCCCTCCGTGTGCAACGCCGAGGAGGTGCTGCTGGTGCACGCCGACATCGCCGACGCGTTCCTGCCGAAGCTGAAGGCGCGGCTGGTGGACGGGCGCGTCGCGCAGGGGCTGATCCCCGTCGAGCTGAGGCTCGATCCCCGTGCCGCCGCGATCATCCCCGGGACGGCCGCGGGCGAGGCCGACTTCGACACCGAGTTCCTGGACTACATACTGGCCGTCGGCGTCGTCGACAGTGCGGCGGACGCCATCGCCCACATCGCAGCCCACTCCACCGGTCACAGCGAAGCCGTGGTATCCGCCGATCCGTCGGTGCTGGACGCCTTCGCGAGCGGCGTGGACTCCGCGGCGGTGTACCTCAACTGCTCGACCCGCTTTACCGACGGCGGCGAATTCGGCCTGGGCTGCGAGATGGGCATCTCCACCCAGAAGCTGCACGCCAGGGGCCCCATGGGTCTGGAGGAGCTGACCACCTACAAATACATCGTCCGGGGCAACGGCCAGATCCGGTGACCCGGCCGCGCGCGTTCCCCCGCGCTTCGGAGGCAGGATGAACATTTCCAAATACCGCGTCTTGCTGCGGGTGGTCGAGCTGGGCAGCCTCACCCGCGCTGCCGAGGCGCTCGGCTACACCCAGTCCGGCGTGAGCCACATCATCGGCAGCCTCGAATCCGAACTCGGCTTCACCCTGCTGTACAGGGGCCGGGCGGGCGTGCAGCTCACCTCCGACGGTCAGCGGATCCTGCCCGCCGTGCGGGCGATCGTCAACGGCGCGAACCAGCTCGACCAGGTCGTCGCCGCCATACGCGGGTTGGATACCGGCGTCATCCGCGTCGGCGCGTTCACCAGCGTGGCGGTGCACTGGCTGCCGGGCATGATCAAGACGTTCCAGCAGGATCACCCGAACATCGAATTCAAGCTGCTCAACGGCGACTATCACGATGTTGAGCGGTGGCTGCAGGACGGCAGCGTCGATGTCGGCTTCGTGACGCTGCCCGCCCGGGTGGACTGCCGGACCCTCCCCCTGCGGGAGGACCGGCTGCTCGCCATACTGCCCAAGGACCATCCCAAGGCGAAGCTCGTCAAGTATCCGCTGTCCGAGATCGGCAGCGAGGATTTCATCAGCCTGCTCCGAAATTCTGATCATGACGCCCGGCGCGCCATGGAGCAGGCCGGGGTGACGCCGCGGATCAAGTTCACCACCAAGGACGACTACGCCATCATCGCCATGGTCGAAAACGGCCTTGGCATCTCCATCATGCCGGAGCTGCTGCTGCAGGGGCACACCGATGGCTTGCGCGCCATGGAGCTGTTCCCCGGCGCCAAGCGCACCATCGCCCTCGCCATCGCCGATGCCGGCGGCATCAGTCCGGCCGTCGGCGCCTTTGCGGAGCACGTGCGCCGCTGGGTCGAGGAGCACCCCTGACCGGCGCTTCTCCCTTCGACGCCGAAGAGCCCTTCAATGATCAGAACGCCCCCTTCCCCACCGATGCGGGAAGAGGGCGTTCATTATGGATGACGTCACGGCTACCGGTTGTCCACCTTTTCGGGGTACAGGTCGTGCTGGCTGAGGCGCTGCCATGCGACCTCCTCCCAGCGCGTGCCGGGCTTGCCGTAGTTGCAGTAGGGGTCGATGGAGATGCCGCCGCGCGGGGTGAACTTGCCCCAGACCTCGATGTACTTGGGGTCCATGAGCCTGATCAGGTCCTTCATGATGATGTTCATGCAATCCTCATGAAAATCCCCGTGGTTGCGGAAGCTGAACAGATACAGCTTCAGCGACTTCGACTCCACCATGCGCTCGCCGGGCACATAGGAGATATACACCGTCGCGAAGTCCGGCTGTCCGGTGATGGGACAAAGGCTCGTGAACTCCGGGCAGTTGAACTTGACGAAGTAGTCGTTGTCGGGATGCTTGTTGACGAAGGTCTCCAGCACCTCCGGGGCATAATCGCTCTTGTAGACGACGCGCCGGTTCCCCAGCAGAGACAGGCCCTGGGCCTCTTCATGTGTCCTTCCGCTCATATCACGACCTCCAGACCTGCTCGAGCGCGTTGACGAGCAGCGCGCCGACCGTGCCGGCGATGGTCTGCCCCACCAGCAGGCTGCCCGCCAGCACCCAGTAGGGCACGCCGATCACCTTGCTCAGCCACAGCGATACGCCCAGCGCCGGTATGAGCGCGATGGGCACGATGACCGACCACGTGGTCACGCGCCGCTTCCCCAGCAGCGCGCAGCAGCCGGCGGTGAGCAGGCCCACGATGCCGCCGCCCACGATGTCGAAAAAGCCAAGCCCGCCCATCACCATATTGGCAAGCAGATTGGACAGCCCCAGCGGCACAACCAGGAACGGAAACAGATACGCGATACCATAGATCGCCGTGGCAATACGCACCTGGTACTGCCCGAACGCAAAGCTCTGTGTGAAATACATCACCACGATGTAGACGGCCATGACGGCGCCGGAAAAGGTCAGCTTCTGGGTATTGGTCAGGTCCTTCATATCTGTTTTCGTCACCTCCTCATCGATCAAGTCGATCCTGCGGGAGCGCGCCCTGCAAAAAAGGCGCACCCATCACGGGCGCGCCCCAACAAAATCGCTTTTGTCTTCGTCCCTAGTTTTGTTTATAGACAGGATGGTTTCGAACTGTCTTGCCGCTAAGCCTGTTCACTATACCATATTTCGGCGGATCGCACAAGTTAAGTTACCGCGCAGTTCCTATTGATTATTCCCGGCGATTGCACTATAATGATGGCAAACACGGGCATCGCCCATCGGGTCCAAGGAGGTCTGCTCATGCAGTACAGGATCGATCCAAAAAACGGCCAGTCCCTCTCTGTGCTGGGCTTCGGTTGCATGCGGTTCACCCGGAAGGGCGGCCAGATCGACCAGGAAAAGGCGGATCGGGAGATGAAGCTGGCGCTGGATCTCGGCGTCAACTACTTCGATACGGCCTACATCTATCCGGGCAGCGAGGTCGCTCTGGGCAACTTCATCGCCGCCCATGGCTGCCGTGACCGTCTGAACATCGCGACGAAGCTGCCGCAGTACCGCGTGAAGCGGCGGGAGGACTTCGACGCGTTCTTCGACGAGGAGCTCAAGCGCCTGCGGACCGATCATGTGGATTACTATCTCATGCACATGATGAACGACGCGCAGAGCTTCGAGCGCCTGCGCGCGCTGGGGCTCGAGGAATGGGTGGCGTCCAAAAAAGCGTCCGGTCAGATCCGGAACATCGGCTTTTCCTTCCACGGCGGCACGCTCCAGCTGAAGGCGCTGATCGACGCCTGGGACTGGGACTTCTGCCAGATCCAGTTCAACTACCTGGACGAACACAGCCAGGCCGGCATCGACGGCCTGCGCTACGCGCACGAAAAGGGTCTGCCCGTGATCATCATGGAGCCGCTGCGCGGCGGCAAGCTGGTCAACGCGCTGCCCCGGGCCGCGCAGCGCGAGTTCGACGCCATGTCTCCGAAGCGCTCGCCGGCGGACTGGGGGCTTCGCTGGATCTGGAACCATCCGGAGGTGACCGTCGTGCTCTCCGGCATGAACGACGTCTCTCAGGTGAACGAGAACTGCCGCATCGCCTCGGAAAGCCTGCCTGACGCGCTGAGCGCCGACGAGCTCCGCCTGTACGACCGCGTGACCGCCGCCATCCGTTCGGTCACGAAGGTCGGCTGCACCGGGTGCGGCTACTGCCAGCCCTGCCCCAGAGGCGTGGACATCCCCATGTGCTTCTCGGCCTACAACACCAGCTACTCGGACGGCCTCTTCACCGGCATGAAGGAGTACATGATGTGCACCACGCTGCGCCGCGTGCGCTCGAATGCGGGCCTTTGCGTGAAGTGCGGCAAGTGCGAACAGCATTGCCCGCAACACCTGTCCATCCGCGAGCATCTGGATGCGGTCAGGCGCAGGCTCGAAAACCCCGCTTATAAGATTGCTGCGGCCGTGGCGCCGAAGTTCATGCGCTATTGACGCGGCGGCATTGACAATTCCCGCATTTTCACTTAATATTAGGGTACATCAGAAATCGTACAGGGAGGATCGATCGATGAAAAAGCTTCGCACGACACTCTGCCTGGCGCTGGCGCTGCTGCTTGCCGTGGCCGTCCCGGCCAGCGCGGCTCAGGCCTATTACTATGAAGACTACACCAACCTGCTCGGCTCCATGGAGATCGTGAACGTGCAGACCTACACCTCCATGCGCGACCGCCCCACGGCCTATGCCAACAAGATCGCCCGCGTGCCCGCCGGCGCCGTCGTGACCAACTGCTACTACTACGACGACAAGTATACCTATTGCGAATACGGCAACTATTCGGGCTACATCGCCAACGCCAACCTCTCCTTTATCGCAGGGCCTGTGGGCTATGAATACCCCGATGAATACTATCTGGGCAACTTCATGATCTCCAACTGCGCCTCCTACGCCTCGCTGCGCGTCTATCCCGACACCAACTCCCAGCTGTTGGCCAGGGTGCCGCTGGGCGAGATCGTGACCAACGTGTTCTACCAGGACGACCGCTTCTCTTATTGCGTATACGGCGACATGGACGGCTATATCCTGAACAGCAACCTCACATGGGTCTCCGGCGGCAGCAACAGTGCCGACACCTACGGCGGCAGCTACGACCCCAGCGCGAACATCGGCACCGCGGTGATCGTCAACTGCGTGTCCTACGCGTCCCTCCGCCAGATGCCCGACACCCGCTCCGCCCGGCTGGCCAAGGTGCCCCTCGGCGCCGCGGTGTACAATGCCTACATCGTGGACGACCGCTTCGCCTACTGCGAGTACAACGGCATCGCCGGCTACATCCTCATCGACAATCTGGGCTGGTGACGCGACCGGCCGGTCCGCCGGACGCCGCGCGGGAGGAGGCTTTGCGCCTCCTCCCGCATGATTTGTCTGCAAGGGCGCCAAAGGGCGATCGGTCGATCCCTCTCTCTTTCAGTGACGGAGCCACGTTCGGCCGAAGCGGCGTCTCCCGACCGAAGGCATGCGCCTTGAAGCGCTGTCCGGATCGATCGAATGCGCTTCAAAACACATATCCCTGCGGCAAACGCGGACAAACATGACCGGACCTGAAGCGCCCTTCTGTTCGTCGCTGTCCTGGGCGCAGCGACGCGCGTGATACTGCTGAGGCGGCGTCCGTCGCCTTTATCCGGGCATTGAAAACGCGCCGCTTGATGCGGCGCGGGTCGTCATGATCATCTCCCCTGAAGCGGGACGGCGCAATCAGCTTCCGGTCTTCCCGCCATCGGATACCGGCCGGCTGCGATCACGGATCGCTCGTGAACCTCAGCTTGTAGCGGATGAAATCATTGTCTTTCGTGTCAAAGTTTTCTTCTGTGACCAGGAAAGCATTCCTGTATGCGGTCCTGTATGTGAGGATATTGAAAAAGGATTCCACTTCGCCGTTGTGGTCCGTCATCATCTCGACACGATCGTCGATCGCGTCTGGATACACCTGAAGGCATCTGATGAACGTGTCGTAATCCGCTATGGATCGGCCGATAAAGCAGGTAAAATCCTTCAGCCTGCAGCCGTTCTTTTTGTCGAATTCCTCCTGCAGCGCGGCCATGACCCAAGAGAAGGCTTCATAGCGACCGCCGTTGACCGTATAGGCGAGCAGCCGCTCCAGTTCCGTATAGCGCTCATCACAGATCATCCGGCCGGTGATCTCGGCAAGCTCCAGAAGGGCATCCAGATCGTCCGGATCTGCCAAAGCATTTTCTTTCAGCAATTCTTCCAGTGTTCTCATCGTCTTATGCTTCCAAAGCACACAGGGAACGGTCTTGCCCACCTCGGTCGCTCAGGAGCGTCCCCCGTATCGTTCCGGCGTATAGGGTGTGATCCCTCTTTCGACCTGCGCCTCACGGACCAGCGGAACGATGACGGCCGCCGCGGCATCCCACTTTTGTTTGAACTCCCGGAACACCTCCGGCTCGCCCAGGTCATTGAGCTTTCGGATCGTCTCGTCCCGGATCGCGTCGAACGCCGCGTCTGTTTCCGCCAGGACCAGGTCGATCCATACGCTTTCCAGAATGCTCTCCGCGTCCGACAGGATATTCAGCTGGTCCCGGTCCAGGCTGCTGATGCAGGAGGTGATGGCCTCGCCGCAGTCGTTGCGATAATCCAGAGCGCCGGCCTGATAGATCGCGTCGGAGGGCAGCTCCACCCCGTAATGCTCGCAGATGTCCTTTGAGATGTTATTGGTCATGGCGGCTATGGCGTGATCCCGGGACAGCGTGAACTCCAGCGCATATCCGTCCGGATGCGGCATGTTGTTGCGCAGCAGCGGCCACCTGTTCGTCAAACCGGCATAAGTCCCCCACTGGGAATAATAATTGTCAGGAGCGGCGTTCCCGGCCCTGTAGGCGTCCAGCTGTTCCCGGCCGTATTCCGTCATGCGGGGCACGCCGTCCGCATCGTGATCCCAGGTCACGCCCCTTTGGCCCATGGCGGCATCCCGCAGAAAGTCCGGGTCGCACATATAATTGATCAGCTTCAGGGCCGCTTCCCACTGCGGGCTGTTGGCCGAGATGAACCACATGAAGGCAGAACCGTTGCCCATGATCTGATAGACATTGGTATACAGATTGGCGCCGCCGCTGGGCACCGTGCCGTATCCGGCCATCGTATCCGGATCCTTTTTGATGCTTTCATCGTAAAACGACGCCTTGCCCTGGTGCAGTCCCATATACTGTCCCCTGGCGCATTTGACCTCGTGCTGCTCCCTGGTCTGGGAAAAGATGTCCATATCAAAGGAGCCGTCATCCTTTCCCGCCCGGTAAAGCTTGTTGTACCAGGCCATTCCCGTCCACCACATGGAATGCTCGGGATCCGTATAGCCGTCAAAGACCTCATTGGTGAAGATGTCGTTCTGATACTTGTAGGCGACCCAATAATTCAGGCTGACTTTTCTCCAGAAGGCGGTGGAGTACCCGGAATGATTGTTGGTACCGTAGAGGTAAGTGGGATATCCTTCCTCGGTATAGGGGTGATTTGCGTGCATCTGTCTGAGCACGTCCAGGTAGTCGTCCTCGTCGTTGATGGGCGGATAGCCCAGCTCCTTGTAATAATCCCAGCGGACGACATACCCGCGGTTGAACGGCTCGTTGCTGTATCCGATGCCGCTGCTTCCGATCTGCTCCGGGAAGAAATAGAAGCCGTCTCCGTCGCTCATGATCCGTTTGAACAGCTCATAGGTCAGCCCGACGTCTCCCTTCAGCAGATTCGGAACGTATTTCTCAAGATACGGTTCGGCGTTCAGCGCCAGGCCGTTCTCCCGGATCTCGGCCAGCTTGTTCCCGGCGATGACGATGTCCGGCAGATTGCCGCTGGTCAGGGCAGCAGTATAATCGTCCGGGTCCATATATACATACTCGATCTCCACGCCCAGCTGATCCTCCAGATACCGCCATATGCCCAGCTGGTCTTCCCCGTCCACGCGGGCCCCGGAGCGGTCCAGCGTATCGCCGATCGTCAGGACGGCGCGGCCCTCCGCTGCGGCGGTGCAAAGCGGGAGCAGTATCAGCAAGACCGACAGTACGATCGACAATGCCTTCTTCAAAGCGCTTCATCCTCTCTATACTCTATGATCCGCGGTTCCGCGCCGCCCCGTATATCGCGCTATCGCGAAGCTGCGTCGCGCTCTCCACCCGGCAGCGGCCGATCAGTCGAGCGTCCACTCGTCCCCGGGCAGCCGGTCGGCCAGCAGCGAACGAGCCTTGCTCTGGCCCTCGATGGCGCGCTGCAGGCTCTTTTTATACATGTGATCGCCGTTCATGATCATCCTGTAGAGCATGATCTCCGCCTCGTGATAGTGGCGCAGCGCCTGCTCCGGATCCCGATCCGTTCCGGTGCCCTCGAGATACATGTCGCCGAGGCGCAGATGCACGGGGCCGGAGGCGATCGCTCGGGATCCGTCGTCCATGATCTCCAGGCAGTGGCTGTAGATCCTGAAGGCCTCCCGCTCGTCCCTGCGCACATAATAGCCGTTCAGGTACATGTCCCCGATCTTGTACAGGGAGGCCGGCATGCCTTCGAACGCGCCCATGGCAAAGCACTGGAACGCCTTTTCATAGTCAGGTTCCATGCCCCTGCCGTAATAGTAGCAATAGCCCAGGTTCAGATATGCCTGACGGCTGCCGTGCGCCGCGGCCATTTGGTAATAGTGCACGGCCTTCCCGAAGTCCTGCCCGATGCCCCGATCCCCGCGGTAGTACACCGCGCCGAGGTCGCACATGGCGCGATGATCTCCCGCTTCGATCGCCATCCCGTAGAGATCCACGATGTACGCCAGCAGACAGTCCGGCAAAGGTCCGGGCCCGTCGCACGCCAGCAGACAGGACGCGAACTCTGAGGGACCGACAGCGTCGAGCATGTCATCGTCGTCAAGAAGACCGGCCAGGAGCATGGCGGCTTCCGGGAGATCGTCCCGGCTGATACGACCGGCGACCGCCGCCGTTTTTTCGGCAAACGCCCTGCGCTGCCCGTCCCGCGCGTCTCTCTCTGCGTCCAGCTCTTCTTTGGATCTGGGGTCTTCTATTCGGATCATGCGCTCACCCCCTTATGGCATTCGCGGCGAGGGCTGCCGGCACGTCTACTGCGCGTCCGGCGTCGGAAGGGCCGTTTCCACAGCGCCCGCCCCCTTATACGCCAGGCACATCATCGTCAGATCGTCAAACTGTTTGGCGTCGCCGGCAAAAGCGTCAACGGCGCTCCTCACCGTTCGAAGGACCCCCCGCGGGCTGCTGTCCGCGCAGCTGTTCAGGGCCTCAAGCATGCGCTGAGTGCCGAACATTTCGCCGCTCACGGCGTTGGCTTCCGGCACACCGTCCGTAAAGACGAAGAGGCAGTCGCCCGGATGCAGTTCAAACGCCCGGTTCTGGTACTTCGCCTTTTTGCTGATGCCGGCAAACATGCCGTGTTTGTATTTGATCAGTTCAAAGCTCTCCCCGGAGCGCCGCAGAGCCGGATCCTCATGCCCGGCGTTGCAGGCCATGCCCTTCCCGGTGGAGATCTCCAGGACCGCCGCCCATACCGTGACGAACATCCTGGCCTCGTTGCGTTCGCAGAGCTGAAGGCTCACTTTCTCCATCGCCGTCGCGGGATCACAGCCGCTCATCAGCTGCCGGTTGATCAGCGTCTTGGACTCCATCATGAACAGTGCGGCGGGGATGCCCTTCCCGGAGACATCGGCGATCACCAGCCCCAGATGGTCGGCGTCGATCATGAAGAAATCGTAGAAGTCTCCGCCGACCTCCTGGGCCGGCGTCATGGCGGCGTAGAGCTCGAATTCCGGCCGTTTCGGGAAGTCGATCGGCATCGCGCTCATCTGGAGCTCTCTGGCCAGGCGCAGCTCCTCCTCGAGCCGCTCCTGCTCCTTCAGCTTGTTTTCCTGTTCCATCCGCTCCCGCTCCATTCGGCGGATCGTATCCATCTGATGGTCCAGTGCCAGGCTGGTCCGATCGATCTCCTGATGCATCGTTTCAAACTCGCTGATCGAGAAGGGTTTGGATGCAACGGGATCCAGATCGCCGTGTCCCATGCGGACGATCCCGTTCAGAAGCACATCGAACTGACGCATGAAGTTTTTCAGCCAGAAGCGGTAGAGCACGAGGGCGATCAGGAATACCACGCCGGCCAGGATCGCCACCGTGCTGCGCACGCGGCGGATCAGCTTCTCGTAGTCCTCCATGGAGACCTCGCGGACCAGCGTCCATTCCGGGGAGGTCATCGTCATGGAGAACGCGCCGACCGGGCGGCCGTGTTCATCATAGAAGACGTCTCCGCTGTTGCTCCCGTTGATGAGAAGGTCCGGGTCTGCGCAATCCTCCTCGCCTGTATGGTAGATCTCAATGCGGTCCTCGGTGAAGAGGTGCCAGGTCCCGTTCCCGCCCTCCAGAGCCGCGAACAGCCTCTCAAAGATGGAATCGTCCAACAGGACCATCGCATAGCACCCGCCGTAACGCACATCCACGGATTTCCAGGCGGCGATCATGATGCTTTTCGGCACCCTGCCGTTTTGGAATCCGTACAGTTCGGCCCCGGAGATCGGGCCGGTCCAGACCGTCTCTCCGAGAGGCGTGTTCAGGATCTTCGCTTTCACCTCCGGCGGCAGAGGGTTCTCCTCCGGATCATCCAAAAAGATGTTGCTGTCGGGAAGCGTGCCGAACAGGCTCCCGTCGTTGCGCATGAAGAGCAGCCCGAAGACATCCCCGTGCCCGGCGATCTCCGCGCGCAGATAATCCCGCACATCGTTCCTTGCGTGGATCAGCTCCGCCGCGGAGGCAAACTGAAGCCTCGCGTAGGAAACGACCCGGTCGTCCAGCAGGATGCTCCGGACCTCGCTGACGGAAGACTCGATGAGCGGCTTCATCGAATGCGAGATCGTTTCAAAGCCGATCGCGTTCACCTCTTGCTCCTGCTGCAGGATCAGGTGGGTGTATGCACGGGAAAACATCGTGGTGAGCAGTATGACGACGAACAGCGTCATGCCCACCACCGGCAGCAGCATGCGGAACCGGAGCGATCTCATAATGCGTTTCATGGCAGTTCCCTCCGTGGCCGCTCAGGGATGTCCCCTGTAGTCTTCAGGCGTATAGAGCTTGATCCCGTTTTCATCCTGTGCCTCCCGGACAAGGGGAACGATGAATGCCGCCGCGGCATCCCACTTTTGTTGGTATTCCCTGAAGACCTCCGGCTCGCCCAGGTCGTTGAGCTTCCGGATCGTCTCGTCCCGGATAGCGTCGTACGCCGCGTCCGTTTCCGCCAGGACCAGGTCGATCCATACGCTTTCCAGAATGCTCTCCGCGTCCGTCAGCGTATTCAGCTGATCCCGGTCCAGGCTGCTGATACAGGAGCTGATCGCCTCGCCGCAGTCGTTTCGGAAATCCAGCGCGCCGGCCTGATAAAATGCGTCGGTGGGCAGCTCCACCCCATAACGCTCGCAGATGTCCTTTGAGATGTTATTGGTCATGGCGGCTATGGCGTGATCCCGGGACAACGTGAAATCCAGCGCGTATCCGTCCGGATGCGGCATGTTGTTGCGCAGAAGCGGCCATCTGCTCGTCAGTCCGCTGTAAGTCCCCCACTGATAGAAGTAATTGTCCTGAGTGGCCTTTCCGGCCCTGTAGGCGTCCAGCTGTTCCCGGCCGTACTCCGTCATGCGGGGCACGCCGTCCGCATCGTGATCCCAGGTCACGCCCCTTTGGCCCATGGCGGCATCCCGCAGGAAATCCGGGTCGCACATATAATTGATCAGCTTCAGCGCCGCTTCCCGGTGCGGACTGTTGGCCGCGATGAACCACATATACTTGGAACCGTTGCCCATCAGCTGATAGACGTTTGTATACAGATTGGCGCCGCCGCTGGGCACCGTGCCGTATCCGGCCAGCGTGTCCGGATCCCTTTTGACGCTGTCATCGTAGAGCGAATCCCTGCCGTTATGCAATCCCATATACTGACCTCTGGCACATTTGACCTCGTACTGCGCCGTTGTCTGGGAAAAGATGTCCATATCAAAGGAACCGTCGTCCTTCCCCGCCCGGTAAAGCTTGTTGTACCAGGCCATGCTCGTCCAGAACATGGAATGCTCCGGGTCCGTATAGCCGTCGAAGATCTCATTGGTGAAGATGTTGTTCTGGTACTTGTAGGCGACCCAGTAATCCAGGCTGACCTCGCTCCGGAAGGCAGTGGAATAGCCGTGACGATTGTCGGTGCCGAACAGGTAGGTGGGATACCCTTCTTCGGTATAAGGGTGATTCGCGTGCATCTGCCTGAGCACGTTCAGATAGTCGTCCTCGTCGTTGATGGGCGGATAGCCCAGTTCCCTGTAATAATCCCAGCGAACGACATACCCGCGGTTGTACGGCTCGGCGCTGTATCCGACTCCGTTGTATCCGATATTCTGCGGAAAGAAATAGAACCCATCCCCATCGCTCATGGTCTGTTTGAACAGCTTATAAGTCAGCCCGACGTCCCCCTTCAGCAGATTCGGGACGTATTCCTCCAGATACGGCTCAGCGTCCAGCGCCAGACCGTTTTCCAGGATCACAGAGAGATTATTGTTGACCGTCATGATGTCCGGCAGGTTGCCGCTGGCCATGGCGGAGGCGTATTCGTCCGGCGACAGGTATCGATACTCGATCTCTACGCCCAGCTGGTCCTCCAGATACTTCCACACGCCCAGCTGGTCTTCCCCGTCCACGCGGGAGCCTGCGCGATCCTCGTTGTCGCCGATCGTCAGCACGACGCGTTCCTCCGCTGCGGCGGCGCACAGCGTCAGCAGTATCAGCAAAACAGACAGCACAAGCGACAGGGCCCTCTCCAAAGCACTTCATCCTCTCTCTGTCTCATGATCCCACGGATCCATTGCCATCCCTGCATTGCTCCCGGATCATTCTCCCGAACACATCTGACCGCAAAGACCGACATGCCCGCGATCCATCTCTGCACTTAGAAAAATAATACAATATCGCCGTTGACGTGTCAAGGCGCGCACGGCAAATTCGGCTGTGCCCGGTCTGACTGCGCCACTCGCATCGATGAAAATGGCGGGGCACGCCCCCGAAGGGCACGCCCCGCGCACAGACAGGTCGTCAGATCTCTTCATATGCGATGATCTCGCATTTCGTGTCCAGCTGTCGGGACAGAAGGGCCGCGTCGCGATACTCCGCCTCCCCGCTCTGATTGTCGTACGGATCGGAGCGCAGGTTGCGCATGGGCGGATCGAACGGGCGCTGGAAGGCGCGGGCTGCCGGCAGACGGAACGGATCCATATGGCCAAAGTAGAAGTCCCAGCGCGCCCGATCCCCCGCGTGCCACGCCGCATTCCCGAAGGACACGTCCACCGGCAGCCATCCCCAGGGCGCGCAGTAGATCTGCGCCCAGTCGTGGCAGCCCACATCGTGCGGCGCGCAAAAGAGCCCGCTCTGCCAGCGCGCCGGAACGCCCAGGCACCGGCAAAGCGTGATGAACGTCAGCGCGAAAATGCCGCAGTCGCCCTTCATCGCGGTCAGCATGTGCTCCGTGAGGTTGGGATAGGTGAAGTAATTTCGCACGAAGCTGTAGATGGGCTTCGTGGTGAGATAGTCGTACACGCGCCTGGCGAGCTTCAGGGGCTCGCGCTCCGCCCCCGCGATCTCGCGGGCTGTCGCCCGCACAAGCGGCGTAAAGGCGATGTGCGGCGGCTGTTCGCCCAGATAGTCCTCGCCGTCATACGGCGGCAGCCCGCCCTCGGCGAGCGCGGGATCCAGCCGGCAAAACGGCATGTGCATCTCGAAGCTGTACTCCACGAAGAAGACATCCGATGCGGCCAGCGGCTTTTGGAACGATATCGTCCTCTGCGGCGCCGTGGCGCCTGCGACATGGCCCTGTCCGGGGCCTGCGTCCAGGATGCGGAACCCGCGCACGCGGTCGTATTCGACCGGCAGCGGCAGATGCACCGTGATCGGCTCGCCCACGCGCTGAAAGGCCGGCTTGACCGCGAGCGTGTGCCGCACGTGCCAGCGCCGGGCCGCGCCCCCCGCCCGCTCCATTTCGGCGATCACGGCATCCAGCGCGGCAAAATGACGCCGCTTGTCGTCCAGCCGCCCGGGATCCAGAAGCCTCGGCGCCAGCGACGGCCGCACCTTGATGAGCGTGGACAAGAACAGCTCGTGCAGGTGAAGCGCGCCGTTTATGTAGATGAAGTCCACCATGCCGCGGTCGATGAAGCCGTCGAGCTCCTGCGGCTCAAAGCCGCGCAGCGCTTTGGCCAGCATATCGGCCGCCTCATCAAAGCTGTAGGGATACGCCGCCGGGATGCGCGCGTCGATCGCGCGCTCCAACTCCAGCCGCGTCCGGAGCGCGCCCGGCAGCCCCGGCTCGGCCAGCCGGCAGGCGATCGCGCGCTCCAGTCGGTCATAGTCCCCGCGGCCCTTGATCTTGCGAAGGTCCTCCGGCAGCGGAATGGCAAGCAGCTCCAGGTCTTCGTACCGCACGATGGCGCCTCCCTTCGTCGTCCGGGCTAAGCCGGTATCTCTCTGTCGATGAGCGGGTGATGGCAGGCGCAGAAGTGCCCGGGCGCCATCTCCACAAGGTCCGGCTTTTTGCTGCGGCATTCCGCATCGGCATACGGGCAGCGCGGATGGAACCGGCAGCCCTTCGGCGGGTCGACCGGGCTGGACGCCTCGCCGGTCAGGATGGCGCGCTGTTCGTCGCGCAACAGCGGATCCGGCTGAGGCACGGAATCCAGCAGAAAGCGCGTGTACGGGTGCCTCGGCGCAGCGTAGAGCGCCTCGGTGGGCGCCACCTCGCAGAACTCGCCCAGGAACATCACGATGACCCGGTCGGACAGATACCGCACCACGTTCAGGTCGTGCGATATGAACAGATAGGTCAGCCCGCGCTCGGCCTGCAGGTCGCTCAGCAGGTTGAGGATCTGCGCCTGTATGGACACGTCCAGCGCGCTGACGGGCTCGTCGCAGATGATGAGCTCGGGGTTGAGCGCCAGAGCCCGGGCGATGCCGATGCGCTGCCGCTGCCCGCCGGAGAACTGGTGGGGATAGCGCGCGTAGAATTCGCGGCGCAGACCGACCTGCTCCATGAGCGCGTAGACCAGTTCCCTGCGCTCGGCCTTGCTTTTGCCGATGCGGTGGGCGTTCAGCGGCTCCGTGATGATCTGCCCGACGGACATGCGGGGGTCCAGCGAGGCGTAGGGATCCTGAAAGATCATCTGCGTTCCCCGGCGCAGCTCCCGCAACTCGGCGCCCCGGAAGCGGCTGAGGTCCTGCCCCTTGAACCACACCCTTCCGGAGGTGGGCGGGATCAGGTTGAGCAGCAGCTTGCCCAGCGTCGACTTGCCGCAGCCGGACTCGCCGACGAGCCCGAGGGTCTCTCCGCGCTGAATGGTAAAGGAAACGTCCGACACCGCCTGGATGGTGCCGCCCTTGACCGGGAACACCTTGACCAGGTGATCGGCGCGCAAAAGCTCACTCATGGCCGTCCGTCCTTTCGATGGGATAAAAACAGCGACACTGATGCCCGTCCCCGACGTCCGCGAGCGGCGGCTTTTCCCGGCGGCAGCGATCGCACGCGAATTCGCAGCGGGGCGAGAACCGGCAGCCCGCCGGCATGGCCCGAAGGTTCGGCACCGTGCCCCGGATGTTGTAGAGCCGCTGGCCCTTCGGCGTCATCCTCGGCAGCGACGCCATCAGCCCCCTCGTATAGGGGTGGCGGCAGCCTGCGAAGAGCCGGAACACGTTCGCCCTCTCGACCACCTCGCCGGCGTACATCACGTACACCTCATCGCACACCTCAGCCACGACGCCGAGATTGTGCGTGATCAGCAGGATCGACGTGCCGCTCTGGCGCTGCAGATCCTTCATGAGCCTCAGGATCTGCGCCTCGATGGACACGTCCAGCGCCGTGGTCGGCTCATCGGCGATCAGGAGGTCCGGCTTCAAGACCATCGCCATGCCGATCATCACGCGCTGGCGCAGGCCGCCGGAGAGCTGGTGCGGATAGCTCACGTACCGGCGCTCCGCTTCCGGGATGCCCACCATCCGGAGGATCTCGATGGTGCGCGCCTTCGCTTCGTGCCTGTCCATGCCGCGGTGCAACCTCAGCGCCTCGGAGACCTGCTGCCCCACGGTCATCACCGGGTTCAGGCTCGTCATGGGCTCCTGGAAGATCATCGATATGCGGTCGCCGCGGATCCTGCGCATCTCGCGGTCGGGCAGCTTCAGCAGATCCCGCCCGCCAAACAGCGCCTCGCCGGCGTCCACGCGGCCGTTGTCCGCCAGCAGGCCCATCACCGACAGCGACGTGACCGACTTGCCGCAGCCGGATTCGCCCACCAGGCCAACGGTGCCGCCCTTCGGCACGGCCAGATCCACGCCGTTGACGGCGATGGCGCGGTCCTTTCGCCCGTCGGACGCAAAGGACGTGACGAGATTGCGTATCTCCAGTATGTTTTCCATAGGAAGCTCCTTCGAATGACCGGAATGCCGGCTCACGTCTTCATGTACGGGTCGATCGCGTCGCGCAGGCCGTCGCCCAGGAAGTTGAAGGCCATGACGGTGATCAGGATCGCCAGACCCGGCGCCAGGATCAGCCAGGGGCACATGTAGGCGTAGCTCTTGCCCTGGCTGACCATGAGTCCCCAGGACGCGGTGTTGGGATCGCCGACGCCCAGGAAGCTCATCGAGCTCTCCCACATGATGGCGCCGGGGATGTCCAGCGTGAACAGCACGATCAGGTTGGGCAGGCAGTTCGGCAGGATGTGGCGGAACACGATCTTGAAGCGCGAGACGCCCATGGAGCGCGCCGCCTCGACGAACTCCTTCTCCTTCAGCGACAGCGTCTGCGCGCGCACCACGCGGGCGGTGCCGGCCCAGTTGATGATCGACAGCGCGATGAACATGTTGAGTATGCTGCTGCCCAGCGTGTACATGACGACCATCGCCAGCAGCAGCGACGGGAAAGCCAGCACCACATCGGCCACGCGCATGATGACCGCATCGACCCGCTTCCCCAGGAAGCCGGCCATCAGCCCCAGCGCCGTGCCCAGCAGCATGGAGAGTATGGTGGGGATGAACCCGATCATCAGCGAGGTGCGGCTGCCGTAGACCACGCGGGCGAACACGTCGCGCCCAAGGTCGTCGGTGCCGAACCAGTGCTCGGCCCCCGGCGCTTTGCGCAGGCTGATGAGGTCGATCTTGTTTGGGTCGTAGCGCGCGACCAGCGGCGCAAACACCGCCAGCAGCGCGATCAGCACGATCAGTATGAGCCCCAGCAGCGCGGCGCGGTTCGTGCGGAACATATTGCGGATGCTGTGCAGCAGGCCCTCGTCCGGCTGGATCTCCGCCTCGGCTTCCATGATCCGCGCCGAGAGGTCGGCGGTATACGCGTCTTTCACAGTCTTTTTCATGCCCGCCTCCTCATTCCACGCGGATGCGCGGGTCGATCACGGAATACAACAGGTCGGCCACCAGATTGCCCGCGATGATCAGCACCGCCGTGAATATCACGGTGCCCTGCAAGAGCGGCATGTCGCGGTTGTTGATGGCGCTGACGGCCAGGCTGCCCACGCCCGGGATCGCGAACACGGACTCGGTGATCACCGCACCGGAGAGCAGGGACGCGATCTGTATCGCCATCACGGTGATGACCGGGATGAGCGCGTTCTTCAGCGCGTGCTTTGAGATCACGGCCAGCGGCGCCAGGCCCTTGGACCGCGCCGTGCGGATATAGTCGTTTCGCATGACCTCCAGCAGGTTGGACCGGGTCAGGCGCGCGATGCGGCCCGCCGAGGACCAGCCCAGCACCACCGTGGGCAGTATGTAGCAGCGCCAGTCTGTGGCGCCGGACACCGGCAGCACGCTCTTGAACGTGTTCTGAAGGATGAGCGCCACCCAGAACACCGGCATCGACACGCCGAACAGCGACAGGCCCATGCTGAGATGGTCGATCAGCGTGTTCTTCTTCACCGCCGAGATGATGCCCACCGGGATGCCCATGATCCAGGAGAACAGCGCGGAGGCGATGGCCAGCTTCAGCGTGTAGGGGAACGCCGTGGCGATGAGCCCGCTCACGCCGCGGTGCAGCTTCCAGCTGGTGCCGAGATTGCCGTGCAGCGCGTCCCACACGTAGCGGAAATAGCGCACGAAGAAGGGATCGTCCAGGTGCATGCTCTTGCGCAGGCCCTCGATCGCGTCCTCCTTCAGATGTTCCTTCATCATCACCGTGATCGGGTCGCCCGGCACCACATTCAGCATGAAAAAGATCAGCAGTATGATGCCCAACAGCACCGGTATGGTGATGAGGATGCGCTTGGTGATGTACTTTCCCATGAAAACCTCCGGCAAAGCGTCATAGATCCCGTCATCGGATGATCTCAAACGGGAAACAGCTAGCCGTTTCCCGCTTGACATGACCCGACGGATGCGCAAATGCGCAGTAGGGGCGCGATCCGCCGCCCGCGCGACCATGCGACGATCTCGCACGGGGCGGGCGCCGCGTCAGCGCCCCTACAAAGGTCACTTATACCCACGGCCTGCGGGCCCTGCGGCCCAGCAGGCAACGGGTCCGATCAGTCGCCCAGGGAGATGGTGTAGAAGCTCATATCGCTCCAGCCGTTCCATGCCACCTTGAAGCCGTGCACGCGGGGGTTCAGGCAGAACAGATGGTTGCGCTGGTAGAGCGGCAGGGTGATGGCATCGTCGTGCACCACGGCGTTGTCGATCTTCTGATAGGCGGCCATGCGCTCGTCGAAGTCCACCATGACGCGGGCATCGTCCAGCAGCTGCAGGATCTCCTCGTTGTCGTAGTTGACGGAGCGGCCCACGGTGTTCTTCCTGGAGAAGAAGGTGTACAGGAAGTTGTCGGGGTCGTTGAAGTCGGCGGACCAGCTGTTGTAGTAGCTGGGCAGCTTGCCGTCGCGGCGGATGTCATAGTAGGTCGCCTCGTCGTACTGCTTGACCTCGGCGTTCACGCCGATGGCCTGCCAGTAGCTGGCCAGGATCGAGGAGACCTGCTGGGACGTGGTGGAGTCGGCCATCACGGCGATCTCCATGTTGAAGCCGTCTGCATAGCCGGCCTCCGCCAGCAGCGCCTTGGCCTGCTCGGGATCGTAGGGGATCTCGGGGGCGTCGGGATCGTGGCTCAGCACGCCCTCGGGGATGAAGCAGGACAGCACCTTGCCCTCGCCGCTGTACAGCGCGTCCAGGATCGCCTGGCGGTCCACGGCCATCTGCAGCGCCTTGCGCACGTTGGCGTCATTCAGCGGCTCGATGTCGGTGTTGAACATGAAGTAGTAGGTGCCTGCGCGGCTGCCGGACACGATCTGATCCTCATAGCCGTTGTCCAGGAACCACTGCAGCTGGCTTTCCGCGTAATCGAAGTTGAACACGTCGACCTCGCCCTGCTCGAACATCATGCGCTGGGTGTCCGCGTCGGACACGATGTGCATCACGATGCCGTCGATCTGAGGCGCGCCCTTGAAGTAGTTGGGGTTGGACACCAGCGTCACCTTGCTGCCCAGCTCCCACTCGGTCACCTCGAAGGGGCCGGTGCCGAAGCACACCGCCGGGTTCTCGCCGAAATCATCGACGCCCTCGGTGGACTCGCGGTTGTAGATGGAGCCGCCGGGCGTGGCCAGGCAGGACAGGAACGGCGCGTAGGCGTTCTCCAGCGTGAACTGCACGGTGAGATCGTCGACGGCCACGACGCCCTCGATGGCGTCGGCCGTGCCCTCGCGATAGGCGTTGGCGCCCACGATCACGTCGAAGATGTCGGTGTTCTTCTTCGTGTCGTTGGGGTCCATCATGCGGGTGACGGTGTAGACCACGTCGTCCGCCGTGAAGGGATCGCCGTTCTGGAAGGTGACGCCCTCATGCAGGTGGAAGGTGTAGGTCAGGCCGTCCTCGGAGATCTCCCAGGAATCGGCAAGGCCGGGCACGATCTGCGCCTCGCCGTCCACGGTGTCGGTCTCCACCAAGCGGTCGAAGCAGTTCAGCGGGATGGTGTAGCTGTCCGTGGTCTTCTGGACATCCAGCGTCTCGGGATTGTCGGTGTAAAAGATGTGCAGCCAGTTGTCCTTGGCCTCGGCCACGGCGGCGGGGGCCAGCATGGACACCACGAGCATCATCGCTGCCACCAGGGAAAGCAGTCTCTTCATAGTGTACCTCCTCTTGTTTTCATCCGCATCGGCGCGCGGGGCCCGCCGCGAGCGCATCCGCGCCGCAGGGCAGAAGGCGCCGCACCGATGGGTATCAGAACTCATCTAATACTATAAGCGCTGGGGAGCCAAACTACAACAGGAATAAAGTTATCGTTCGGTTAACCGGCATATGGGAGATTCTCATCTTGCAAATCAGTATTTCCTTTGATGGCCGCCGCACATGCATGGGCCCGCCGCAGGCGGCCGGTATGCGCGATACATGGCGTCGTTTGGAACGATCGGGGTCTGCCCGGCCGGATGCCCATCGCGGCCGATCCGGAGTACGCGGGCGCCGTGTCCCGTTTCATGGAAAACGAGAGAGGCCTGAGTCTCTCCTTCCCGGTCGACATGCCGATGTACAGCGATCTCGGCCCGGCGATCATGGATCGCGTCGGCGCGGCGGCAAACATCGTCGTCATCACGACGGCCGCATCCCTGCCCGGCGGTATCAGGCACGGCAAACAGGGCAGGATCTCCGCTTTCATCCCGCGCATCGGAAACGGACCTTTTGAACGAAACGGGCCCCGGCGGACACACGTCCGCCGGGGCGCTTGCATGCCGAGCGTCAACGCCTGGCCTTCTTTTTGCGGTTCGACAGCACCACGCTCTGCAGGATGATGAAAAAGCCGAGCATCGCGCCGCTGGCCATCTCCTGCCACCAGGAGGCGTTCAGCGGGCTGAGCGCGATGATCTTCTGGATGGTCGCCAGGATCATGACGCCGAACAGCGTGCCGATGACATTGCCCACGCCGCCGGTCAGCAGCGTGCCGCCGATGATCGACGCGGCGATGGCGTCCATCTCGCTGCGCATGGCCACGCTGGCGTTGCCGGCGGGCTTGTGCATGATGAACACCAGTCCGGCCAGTCCGGCCAGCAGACCGCTGAGCACATAGCTCCAGAAGCAGGTGCTCTTGACGTTGATGCCCAGCATCAACGCGCTCTGCCGGTTGCCGCCCAGTGCGTAGATGTTCCGTCCGAATCGCATGTACCGCAGCATGAGATACACGAGGATCACCACGCACAGCGCGATGACCGCGCCGATCTCGAGCTTCGCGGGGATCAGGTTGCCGTTCTGGGCCACGTAGCCCAGCCACGGGATCTTGATCTTCGTCTTCACCAGCGCCTGGAAGCCCTCGTGGGTCACCTTCACCGGGTTGACGGAGAGCATCGTCGTAAGGCCCCTGGCCAGGAACATGCCCGCCAGCGTGACGATGAACGGCTGGATCTCCAGATAGCTGACCAAAAAGCCCTCCAGCAGGCCGAAGGCCAGGCCGATACCCAGCGCGAGCAGCATGGTCAGCGCGATGCTGAGCAGATCGTTTTCGATGCCGTTGCCGTTCAGGAACAGCGCGCAGGCCATGACCGTCAGCCCGATCACGCCGCCCACGCTGATGTTGATGCCGCCGCCGATCATGACGATGGTCAGGCTGCAGGAGATGATGATCAGCGCCGCGTTGTCGTTGAGCAGGTCGAACACCTGCTGCACCTTTCTGAAGCCGCCGCCCATAAAGATCATCGCGGCGAAATACATCGCGAAGAAGATGCAGATGCTGATGGTCATGAGCAGCTGTGCGTCCGTCAGCGATTCCCTGCGGCGAAGGCGGGAAGAGTTATTCGCGTCTTTCACTCAGCCCACCTCCCTTTGAGCGGTCGAACGGGATCCACCCGCGCGAAGCCTTGCCCACAGCGCCGCGAGCTTGTTCTTCACGACCGGAGAGCCGGCCACCACGATGACGATGATCACGATGGCCTTGTACGCCTTCACGTTCACCGGTGCCACCTTCATGGCGTATAGCGTGGTCGTGAGCATCTGGATGATATAGGCACCCAGCAGGCTGCCGCTCAGCTTGAACTTGCCGCCGCCCAGGTTGTTGCCGCCGATGGCCACCGCGAGGATCGCGTCCATCTCGATGTCCACCAGCAGCGTCTTGTGGTTCAGCTGTCCGAGCCGGCACACGCCGATCACGCTGGCGACCGACACGCAAACGCCCAGCAACACGAAGCTGAGCAGCTTGATGAGCGTTGGGTTGATGCCGTTGAGCCGGGCCGCGCCCTGGTTGATGCCGACGGACTGCGTGTAGAGCGTGATGTTGGTGAATCGGAACACCAGGCCGAGCAGCAGGCCCACCAGCAGCACCGCGAAGATCGGCGTCGGCACCGGTATGCCCGGGATCGTCATGCCGATGGAACTGAGGATGGGGCTCTGAAGCTGCGGCGTGGCATCGCCGTTGATCCAGTAGGCGATCGATCGGCCGCATGAATACAGGATCAGCGTGGCGATCATCGGCTGTATGCGGAACACGGCGACCAGCGTGCCGTTGAACAGCTTGAACAGGATCGCGACCAGGCAGCACGCCAGCATGCCCAGAACGACCGTGCCCCCGGTGATGCCGGCGCCGCCCTGCAGCACCTTGACGAACGCCGCGCCGGCGATGGCGCCGACCGCGCCGACGGAGATATCCTGTCCGCCGCAGGCCGCCGTCACCATCGTCATACCCATCGATATGATCGCCAGCTCGCTGGCGCTGTCGATGATGCTGATGAGGTTGCCGGTCAGCACGTGGTTGCCGCTGTTGTTGACGGCGATGCCCACGCTGAAGAAGCCGGGATCCCGGAACAGGTTGAACAGGATCAACAGGCCCAATGCCACCAGTGGGATCAGCAGCTGGCTGATCCAGGACAGCCATTTCGTATCGCGCATATCACTGTTCACCTCCCGCGATCGTCTTCATGACGTAGCCCTGCGTCAGTTGATCCCCCGTCAGCTCGCCCACGATCTTGCGGTCGCGCATGACGATCAGGCGCGAGCAGGTACGCAGCATCTCTTCGATCTCCGACGAAATGAATGTGACGCTCATGTTCTCTTCCGCCAGCTTCAGCACCAGCTTCTGGATCTCAAGCTTCGTGCCGACGTCTATGCCGCGCGTCGGCTCGTCCAGGATCAGGTAATCCGGGTGCGTGAGCAGCCAGCGCGCCAGTATGACCTTTTGCTGATTGCCGCCCGACAGTGACTTGATCGGCGTGTCCTGCGAGGCGGTCTTGATCTGCAGCGCCTTGATGTATTCGTCCGCGAACGAACGCATCTGGGCCTTGCTCATGGGATGGAAGAAGCCCCGCATGACCTGCAGCGCCAGTATGATGTTCTCCCTGACGGACAGATCCGCGATGATGCCGTCGCGCTTGCGGTCCTCCGGCAGATAGCCGATGCCGTTCTTCATGGCCTCGTGGGGATTGGAGATCTTCACATCCTTCCCCTTGACCTTCACCTTGCCGCCGGTCACGCGGTCGGCGCCGAAGATGGCGCGCACGCTCTCGCTGCGGCCGGAACCGAGCAGCCCGGTAAAGCCGTTCACTTCTCCCCTGCGGATGTTGAAATCGAAGGGGCGGCTCTCCGAGCTGGACAGCCCCTCCGCCATGTAGACGACCTCATCGCTGCCCGCGCCCTTCTGGCCGATCTGCTCAAGATCCGCCAGATCGTTCAGGTCCTTGCCCATCATCCTGGCGACGAGTTCGACCTGCGGCAGGTCCTCGATGGCGTACTCGCCCACGAGCTCGCCGTTGCGCAGCACGGTGATCCTGTCGCAGACCTCGTACACCTGCTCCAGGAAGTGGGTGACGAATATGATGCCCACGCCCCTGGCCTTCAGGTCGCGCATCAATCCGAACAGCATCTCGACCTCTTTTTCATCCAGCGAGGACGTCGGCTCGTCCAGGATCAGCACCTTGCACTGCATGTCCACCGCGCGCCCGATCGCCACCATCTGCTGGACGGCCAGCGAGCACGAGGACAATTCCTGCCTGGCCCGGGCCGGGATGCCCAGGTTGTCCAGGATCTCCGTCGCCCGCGTCTCGTACGCCTTCCAGTTCACCACGCTGCCGCTCGTCCTGCCGATGAACATGTTCTCCGCGACCGTCAGGTTCGGGCACAGGGTGATCTCCTGGTACACCGTGCTGATGCCCGCGTTCTGGGCGTCCTGCGGGGAATGGATGTGCGCCTCGCCGTCGCTGCCGTCCACCCAAATGCTGCCGGCATCCTTCTCATACACGCCGGTCAGCACCTTGATCAGCGTGGATTTTCCGGCGCCGTTCTCCCCCATCAGGGCGTGGATCTCGCCTCTGCGCAGCGTGAAATCCACGTTGTCGAGCGCCTTTGTGCCCGGAAACTGTTTGCAGATCCCGCGCATCGTCAATACTGCATCGCTTTGCATCTGGGACAGCTCCTCCCCGATCTTCTTCCTTATACTGAGCTCAAGATCCGGATCGAGATCAGTATCGGTCTCCTGAAAGAGAGCGCGGTATGAACGCGCGCAATGCTGTCCGTTCATACCGCGCCCTTATCGCTCGTTCTGAACGACTCTACGGATCACAGGCCGTAGTTGTCGATGTCCTCCTGGGTGATGGTCGCCGCGTCGAAGCCCTTCTCCTCAGAGATGATCTGGTTGAGATCGTTCAGGCCTTCGATCTCGCCGCCCTCCTCGAGCGTCTTGATCATGCCGTCGATGACCTTGGCCTGGAAGGGGCTGCACTGTCCGTCGTAGTTCCACTCGCCGGCCAGCAGCTTCTCAAGCGCCCACTTGTTGCAGTCGAAGCCCATCACGATGACGTCGCCGTCCACACCGTGGGTGATGCCGGCAGCATCCAGAGCGGCCACGACGCCGTCAGCCATGCCGTCGTTCTCGGCGTACACGATGTTGAACTTCTCGCCGGCGTTGATCGCGGCCTCGGCGATCTTGCGGGCCTCGTTGGGATCCCAGCTGTCGCCGCCGGTGCCTTCGCGCACGATGGTCCAGTTCGCTTCGGCTTCGCACTTCTCGGTCAGAGGATCGGAGCGGCCGATCTGCGCGGCGCTGCCCAGCTGGCCCTGGATGTGCAGGATGTTGTACTCCTCGAGGCCCAGGCTCTCCAGCCACGCAACGGCGGTCTCGCCTTCCTGACGCATGTCAGAAACAACAGCCGCGGTGTAGAGGCTCGGATCGCAGTCGATCATGCGGTCGAACAGGAAGACCTTGACGCCGGCTTCCTGAGCGGACTCCAGGACCTCGTCCCAGCCGGTCGCCTCAGCGGCGGAGACCAGGATGTACTGCACGCCCTCGGTGATGAAGCCGTTGGCAGCCTCCAGCTGCTTGTCGGCGGTGGGGGCGGTGACGAAGGTGGCGTCATAGCCGTTCTCGGCGGTGAAGGTGTCGTTCAGATCCTTGACGTTCGCCTGACGATAGCCGGACTCGGAGGGATCCAGGTTGATGATGCCAACCTTGATACCGTCAGCCAGGGCGGTGACAGCGCTCAGCACCATGATCAGCGCAAGAGCCAACACGAGAATCTTCTTCATGGGAAAAGCCTCCATTCTTATTTTCGGCATCTCTGCCTTTGTGGCTACATTATAGCGCCGGAAAACCTTTTCGTAAATACAATCGCTTTGGACGATGGTTGAAAATCCTTTGATTTTTTAACCCGCGAAATGCCCGAAAAATTAAAAATCATTGGGCTCCGGTTGATTTTTATTTGATTTTCGGTACTCACTGGGCGTCATACCCGTGTGCTTTTTGAAGAGATAGCTGAAATAGTGCGCGTCGTTGTAGCCGACCGCGAAGGCGATCTCCGAGGAACGCATGGCCGTGGCCGCCAGCAGCTCCTTCGCCTTTCCGATGCGAAGCGCCGTCAGATACTGCGTGAAGGTGATGCCCATCTCCTGCGCGAACACGGTGGAAAAGTGGCTCTGCGACATGCCCACGGCCCCCGCCACGTCCTGAAGCATCAGATTGGGATCGGCGAAGTGCCGGCTCAGATAGATGCGCGCGCGGCCGACGGGCGTCTCCCCGGTGACGCGGCCGCTGAGATCCCGGCTTTGTATGGCCGATCGGAGCAGCGCCCTGACCGCCTCGAGCCCCGCTTCGCCCTCCGCGCGCAGGGCTTCCGTCACGAGCGCCTGATCCAGCGCTTCCTGGGGCTCCGATCCGGCGTCGTGCACGATGCGCTTCGCGGTGATCACCGCGGCGATCCGCAGATAGCCCATGGCGAGCTCCATGCCTTCGGCGCTGGCGCCCAGGGTGCCCATGTACTCCGCCAGTATGGGGTCCACCTCGTCGACCGATGCGTACTGCAGCCGCTCGTAGAGCGGGCTGAGCTCAAGATCGTCCACGGCCGCGGGATGGTCGTTCAGCTCGCCGACGCCGATGATCCTGCGTTCCTCGCGCTGCCCGGCCGCCGTTTGGCGCACAAAGCGGGCGGACTGCATGGATCGGCGGATATCGAAGTAGTCACTGACCGTCTCTCCGATGGACAGGAGCAGTCCGTCGCAGTTTTCGAGCTGCGGCAGCTGCACGGCGGAGCTGGCGAAGGAGTAGGCCCGCTCCTCGGCGTCCCGCTCGTTGTCCCCCAGCACCAGTGCGCGCGCCCCCTTGGCCATGCCGCAGGTGAACACGCTGCCGCCGCTGGCCTCCGCCAGGTCTGACAGCGCCTCCCGTGCGCTCGCGCGCGCCTCGCCCTCCAGCGGGAAGGCGATGTCGATGACCGCGTAGCAGTTGGCCGTCAGATTGACGCCCATGTCCCGCATCTGCTTGAGCAGCGTCTCGTCCTCATAGCGGTCGCCCTCGTCGGTGAAGAGGGAAGCCAGCAGCTTCTCCTTCAGGAACTGACTGCCCGATGCGAGGCGCCGCCGCAGGCTCGCAGCGCGCTCCCGCTGATCCCGCTCCTCCGCGATCCTGGCAGACACGCGATCCAGCGCCTCACCGAGCTCCCTCGCCGTGACGGGCTTGAGCAGATACTCTCTTACGCCCAGCGATATGGCCTGCTGCGCATAGGAGAAATCGTCGTATCCGGAGAGTATGATGATGCCGACCCACGGCATCAGCCGCTTCAGCTCCCCGCACAGCTGCATGCCGTCCATGAACGGCATGCGGATGTCGGTCAGCAGTATGTCCGGGTTCAGATCGCGGATCATCGGCAGCGCCATCTCCCCGTCCGGGGCCTCGCCCACCAGCTGGAACCCCCGGTCCTCCCATGGAAAGGTGTTGCGGATGGTCTCGCGGATCGCGATCTCGTCGTCAACCAGAAATACCTTCATCATTTGTGATCTCCTCCCTGGATCTCAGGGGGACCCTGAAGCTCACGCAGGTCCCGTCGGCGCCGCTGTCGATGCGCAGGCCCTCGTCCTGGTGATAGTACAGCCTGATGCGCATGTCGACGTTGCGCAGTCCGAAGCCGCCCCCCTCCGGCGGCGCGATGCTGGCCACCGACGACACGTCCGCGCCCATCGCGGCGCGCACGCGCTCCAGCGCTTCCTCCGTCATGCCCTTGCCGGTGTCCTCCACGCTGAACCGCACCCGGTCGCCCTCGCGGACCGCGCTGACGCGTATGAAGCCGCCGCCGCGCTTCGACTTGATGCCGTGATACAGCGCGTTCTCGACCAGCGGCTGGATCAACAGCTTGACGATGTAGCCGTCCGCCATGTCGCCGGGGATGTCGATCGCATAGTTCAGTATGTCGCGGTAGCGGGTCTTCTGGATGCTCAGATAGCCTGCCAGATGGCGAAGCTCCTGATCGACCGTGATCCAGTCCGCGCCGGACGACAGGGAGATGCGGAAGAAGTCGCTGAGCGACCGTGTCAGGTGGATGACCTCCTCGCTCTGTCCGGACTCGGCCTGCCAGATGATGGTGTCCAGCGTGTTGTACAGGAAGTGGGGATTGATCTGTGCCTGAAGCAGGCGCAGCTCTGACTTTGCCAGGTTCTCCTGCTCCAGGCGGCTGCGCTCGATCAGCGTCTCCAGGCGGTTGGCCATGACGTTGATCTGGCGCGCGAGCTCGCCCAGCTCCTCCAGGCCCATGTCCGGCACGCGGGCCTGCAGGTCGCCGCCGGTGAGCCTGCGCACGCTGCCCTCCAGCTGCTCGATGGCCTGGCGGATGATGTCCGCCAGCCGCATGGAGGACGTGCCCGCCCGCACCAGCGCCAGCAAGAGCAGCAGCGCTTCGGCCAGCGCGGCGAACCACACCAGGCGCTGGATGCGCGCGCTCGTTCGGGCGGTGCCGTCGATCTCGACCGATATGAAATCGTCCAGCATGTCGGTGATCAGATCGCCCACGTCGCGGACCTCATCGACGATCTTTTCCACCTCGCTGATGGGCATGCCCGCCGCCATGCCCTCGCGCACCTGGTCCACGTAGCCGGACAGCGTATCCATGGTCCGCCTCGCCACCGTCAGCTCCAGGTTCCCCGAGCCGGGCGACTCCTCCAGCAGCCGGTCCAGCGTGCGGTCGACCGACAGCAGCAGATCGTCCACGCCGCTCTGTTCATAGCGCATCCGGCCCGCCGCCACCGAGAACAGCTGCTCCGGCAGCGTCGTGCCCACCATCGGCTTGAGGCCTGCTGCGGTCTCCATGCGTTCCAGCGCGCGCTGATAGCGCGATGCCGTCAGAAACATCATCGTCAGACTGACCAGCACCGGCAGCAACAGCACGAGCGCATGCTCCGCGTCGTCAGGCCCAGCTGGCCGATGATACTCGTGCGCCGCTTGTCGCCCCTCTTCATCAGTACCCCCTCGGCGGAAGGTCGGTCAGATCGTCAAAATCAGTGAATACGGTCTCCTCCGGGTGCGTCTGCTTGGGGATGCTGCGGCCTTCGGACAGCGCCTCCACCAGCGACATCACCGTCTCGCCCAGGTCGGGCGTGCACTCCACGACGCAGTTGAGTTTGCCCTCCCGCAGTGCGTCGATCGCCGCCTGTTCACCGTCCACCGAGATCAGTATGATGTCCTTCCCGGGTTCGACGCCCGCCGCCTCCAGCACGTCCAGCGCGCCCAGCATCATGCCGTCGTTGTGGGAGAATATCACGTCGATGCCGTCCGGTCCGTACCGGTCCAGCAGATCCCGCATACACTCCTCGCCCTTGGAGCGCAGGAAGTCGCCCGAGATGCTCTCCAGGATCGTGAAACGCTCGTCTCCGGCGATGGCCTGCATGAAGCCGGCCTGCCGGTCCAGCGTCGGCGTGGAATCCACGGTGCCGGTGATCTCCACCACGTTGAGATGCTTCGCGCCCATGGCGTCGGCCTTCCTGATGAGGTACTCTCCTGCCCGCACGCCCTCCGCCAGGAAGTCCGCGCCGATGTAGGCGGTATAGAGCCCGTCCTCCTCCGCGTCGATCGTGCGGTCCATGAGGATCACCGGGATGCCCGCGTTGCGCGCCTCCGTGAGCACGTTCGTCCAGCCCGAGACCACGATGGGCGAAAACACGATGACGTCCACGCGATAGGAGATAAAGGACCGGATGGCGGCGATCTGCTTCTCCTGCTTTTGATTGGCGTTCTCCAGCATCAGGCCGAAGCCGTGCGCCTTGGCCGCCTTTTCCATGCTGGCGGTATTCCCGATGCGCCAGGAGCTCTCCGACCCCAGCTGTGAAAAACCGACCACGATCGCTTCCCCGCCCGTGCGGTCCTGGTTCTGGCATCCGGCCGGCAGGAGCAGGCACAGAGCGCATATCAACAGACACATGATCCGGCGGCGCCTCGTCAAGGTCCTCTCCCCCTTGTCATATCCACACTTCGATGGACGCATCAGACTCCAGTCAACAGTATCGCACGTTTTACCGCTTTCGTCAATAGCGGAAAAACCGCCGGGGCCTCTCGGCCCCGGCGGCAGTGGTCACAGGTCACATATCCAGCTCGAACTCGTCGTCATCCTCGGCGGCGTCCTCGTCGTCGACCGCCATCTGCGGCCCGACGTCCAGCGGCGCCTCGATGCCTCCGCCGGCAAAGGCCTCGCGGATCTTCGCCTCGACTTCGTCATAGGCTTCCGGGTTGTTTTTGAAGTACATGCGGGCATTGTCCCGGCCCTGACCGATGCGCTCGCCCTTGTAGGAGTAGAACGATCCGGACTTCTTCACGATGTCCTGTTCGACGGCCATGTCCAGCAGCTCGCCCTCGCGCGAGATGCCTTCGCCATACAGCATATCCACCACGCAGGTGCGGAAGGGCGGCGCGACCTTGTTCTTCACGATCTTGATCTTCGTGCGGTTGCCGATGATCTCCTTGCCCTCCTTGATGGCCTCGGACTTGCGGATGTCGATGCGCACGGAGGCGTAGAACTTCAGCGCCTTGCCGCCGGTGGTGGTCTCGGGGTTGCCGTACATGACGCCCACCTTCTCGCGCAGCTGGTTGATGAAGATCACCACGGCGTTGGTCTTGGAGATGACGCCGGTCAGCTTGCGCAGCGCCTGCGACATGAGCCGGGCCTGCAGGCCCACATGGCTGTCGCCCATATCGCCCTCGATCTCCGCCTTGGGCACCAGCGCCGCCACCGAGTCGACGACCACGATGTCGATGGCGCCGGAGCGCACCAGCTGTTCGCAGATGTCCAGCGCCTGTTCGCCGTTGTCCGGCTGGGAGACGTACAGCTCGTCGATGTCCACGCCCAGTTTGGAAGCGTAGATGGGGTCCAGCGCGTGCTCCGCGTCGATGAATGCGGCCGTGCCGCCCGCCTTCTGCGCCTGCGCGATGCAGTGCAGCGCCACGGTGGTCTTGCCCGAGGATTCAGGCCCGTAGATCTCCACGATGCGGCCCTTGGGCAGGCCGCCCACGCCCAGTGCAAAGTCCAGCTGCAGGCTGCCCGTCGGGATGACCTCCACCTGCATGTTCTCGGTGGCCTTGCCCAGCTTCATCACCGAGCCCTTGCCGAAGTCCTTCTCGATCTTGCCAAGCGCGATCTCCAGCGCCTTCTTGCGGTCCTCGCCAAGCTGCCGCACCGCGGGCTTCTTCTCAGCCTTCTTTTCAGCCGCCATCGTTTCATCCCCCGTCGTCATTCGTCATTTATTCGCATTGCGCCGCCCGGCGCACTTTCATTTGCACATCCATTATAGCAAGCGCCGTTGGATTTGTAAATCGAACATATGTTTATTTTATTGTGACAGGTGCCCCCTGCGGGGAGGCACCTGTCACATCGCTACTCGAGGTTCGCATGGCGTCCCATCAGCGCAGCGTTCTGGGCATCGACGTCGGCCGTATCCGCGATGTCCATCATCACGGCGTCGCCGATCAGCAGCACGCTCTGCTCAAAGGCATTGCCGCCGGGCTGGAAGGACTTTGCCGCCGTGGCGCCGCCCTTGGAGCTCGAGGTATGCACCTGGACCACGAGATCGGCGAGCCTGCCGATCGGCGCGTCCGGGTGGATCGTGATCAGCGCGAGCCGCGCGCCGAATCTCTTGCATTTTTCCGCGCAGACCACCATCGTGGCCGTCTCGCCGCTGCCGGATGCGATGACCAGCAGGTCCCCCGGTCCGATGGCCGGGGTGGTGGTCTCACCCACGACATACGCGGTAAAGCCCATCTGCATGAGCCGCATGGCGAGCCCCCGGATCATTAGAAGGGATCGCCCCGTGCCCGCCACGAAAACGCGGTCCGCCTCCACGATGGCGCGCTTCAGCGTCCTGAGCTGCGCCTCATCCAGCCCCGCGGAGACTTCGCGGAGCTCATCCGTGATCCTTGCCAGGGTATCCACGATGCTCATGATCCGAGCGCCTCCTTCATCGCGACGACCGCCGCGCGGATGTCTGCAGCATGGTACAGGGCGCTGCCGGCGATGACGATGCCCGGCCGGAGCGCCGCATACCGTTCGACGGAAGCCAGGCTGACGCCTCCCGCCACACAGGCCCTGCCGGGATCGATGGCGCTCACGAGCTCCTCCAGGTCCTTCAGCGGGGTGCGGCCCTGCCGCTGCATGTCGGTACCGGTGTGCACGCACACATAGTCCACGCCCAGCGCCACGAGCTGTCGGGATCTGGCCGGGATGTCCCGCACGCACATCAGGTCGGCCATCACCTCGCAGCTGCGGGCATGTGCCGCGTCGACGGCTTCGCGGATCGTGGCGTCGTCCGACACGGCCAGCACCGTCAGGATGTCCGCCCCCGCCTCGCAGGCGTCTGACGCCTCCAGCGCGCCCGCATCCATGATCTTGGTGTCCGCCAGCACCGTCAGGTCCGGATACCGGGCCTTCAGCGCCCGCACTGGGGCGAGGCCCTCCTTCAGGATGACCGGCGTGCCCACCTCGACGATGTCGATCACGTCGTGGACCCCGTCCGCGATCCCGAGCACCCGGGCCGTGTCTGCGATGTCCAATGCGATCTGAAGCCTCATCTCATACCGTCCTCCTGCCCCCAAGGGTGCTGTTTAGGGTCAAAATAAGGGTCAAAACGCAGCCGGCCCCTGCCCGCGCCCGGGAGGCGCCCCGCGCTCACTCGACTTCGTCCTCGTCGTCCATGCCGCCCCGCATGGGGATGTCCAGCGGGACGTTGTTGCCGCGGCGCCGGTTGGCGCGCTGCACCTGTTCGGCGTGGCGAAGCGTCAGCTCGTGGGAGGCGCGGATCCGGCGCATCAGCATGGTGACCACCTGCTCGATCTCGCTGTCCTCAGAGTAATCGGCCTCCACGGAGAAGTCGGCGCGGCCCTGCAGCAGCATGTCGTCCGCAAGCTCCGTTTGCCCCGGCGCGTGGACGGCGATCGAATAGCCGCCCTTCTGTTTGGTCATCTTCATGCACGGAACGTCGGTCAGGCCGTCGCCGACATAGATCATGTTGGAGAAGGGCACGCGGCGCATATACGCGGGGGTGAAGGCGTTCAGGTCCCGGTCGTTGGTCACGTCCAGGATCCCCTTGTTGATGCGGAAGAGATACTGGGTCTTGCTGGTGTAGTTCACCGCGCTGGCTGCCCACACCGGATGGTCGGATTCGTCGTAGCAGAAGGACGCGGCGAATATGGCCTTGAACTTGTCGCCGATCGCCGATCCGCGGATGATCTCGGTCAGGCCGGAGGAGATGATGTAGTGCTCCACCGCCACGCCGTTCTGCCTGCCGATCTCATTGATGCGGTCGAACCAGGTGGTGACGCCGGGAAAGAACTCCACGGCCTCCCCCAGCTTCTGCATCGCCTCCCGGGTCAGCTCGAGCCGCCCCCTGGCCATCTTCTGCATGAGGTACATGTAGGTCAGTATGCCGTCCATCTGGTGCTGCCGGGAGAACTCGCCGCACAGGCCCCAGAAGTCGCTTGGCTCCACGCCGATGCCCGGCATGAAGGAATATTCCTCCATGTCCCGGGGAGAGAGCGTCTTGTCGAAATCATAGATCAGCGCAACGATGGGTGTTCTCATGACGGACCTCCATTCAATTGGCACAACAGGCATCAATCAGCGCTGCTGACTGATGCCTGTCGCATTGTGATCGCGCGATCAGATCACCGGATCGCCGAGGTCTTCCTCTGTGTCTTCTTCGTCGCCGAGGCCGTCATCCGCCCCGCCGGCCGTGTCCTGTTCGGCCGCGTCCTCGCCGGCGTAATCCTGGTCGTCGGTCGCGGGCTCCGGCGTGGCCACCGGTTCGGGCGTGCTCTGCGCGTATTCGGTGCGCGGCGCGTCGTCCGCATACAGCGCGGCCTGGGTAGCGGCGTCCGCGATGCCGGTGACTTCAAGTCCGGCGGCGGACTGGAACAGCTTCACGGCGGTCTGGGTCTTGTTGCCGAAATCGCCGTCGCGGTCGGACAGCAGGAAGCCCAGCATATACAGCCGATTCTGCATGTCCAGCACTTCGTCGCTCTTGTCGCCCTTCTGCAGGGTGTTGTAATTCGTCGCCTCGGGCGTCGGAGACGGTGTGGGCTCTGCCGCCACGCTCACCTGCTCGCCGTTCAGGATGGCCGTGAGTTCGGCCGCGGTCGTGGCGCTCTCCAGCTGCTCGATCGAGCTGTTGACGATCCCCCACCGGACGGCCGACTCCGTCGCGCCGTCTGCCGCGCCGCTCGTGGCCGCCTGCGCGTCCATATAGATGGCGTTGCCGATGTTGGACTGTATGGTCTGCAGCGTGGATACGAACAGCGAATCGTTCACGGCCTGCTCCTCCGGGAGCAGCGCGTCGATGGCCGCAGAATCCTCAGACGCGCGCTGCGCGAAGGCTATGGCGCCGTCCCGTGCGAACATGCTCGCCATCTCGTTGATGTAGTTCTGCTCCACATGCGACTTCACCAATGCGATGCCGTCCTCGTACAGGGACTCGCTGACGCCCTCGATCTTTGCGGAGGACTGGCTGCCGCGGATGTGCCGGAACCACATGACGCCGCCCACGATCAGTGCGGCGGCCAGCACCATGATCAGCGCCACCTTCAGGATATCCTTCAGGCCGAGCGTGCGTCCGTAGCGCATCTCTTCGAAGGTCTCGTCGTCGATGTCGTCGAACACCTCGCTCTGCTCGCTGTCCGGACCTGCGGCCTGTATATCGTCGTAGACGGGCTGATCCGCCGGGGTGGCGTATTCGCCCTCGGCGGCGGCCTCTTCATAGTTGCGGCGCCTGCGGGCGGACCTGCGGCTCTGGTTGGCCTCCAGCTTTTGTATGTAGTCGTTCACACCGGCGCTGATGCCGGCGCGCCCCATGGATTCGATGGGCCGGGTGTGCAGATCGGAAGTGTCCACATCCTCCATCTTCAGCTCTTCATCCACGGCATTGAGCGTATCCATGACCTCGTTGGGCAGGTTTTCTTTGGCGACCGTCTCCGCCGGTGCCGGCTGCTCTTCTTCGCCGTTCACCTGCGCGCGCATGTCGCGGCGGATCTCCTCCGGTGCGGAAGCGCCTTCATAGACCGGGCGATAGGTCGTTCGGGAATCCACGGCGCCCGCCTGCTGCTTTTCCTCGGGGATCGTGGTGTAGGTGGTCCGGGTGTAGGCTGCCGCAGCCTGCTTGACGGGCGAGTCCGGCAGTATCCTGGGCTGTGCCGAGGTATAGGGCGTGCCCTCAAAGCGGCTCTCTCCTACGGGATTGCCGCAATGCGGACACTGCTGATCCGTCATCATCAGGGTCTTGCCGCATTTGGAGCAAAACATAGCTTGGCCTCCGTTCATTGATTGATTCACTGATCGTCTGCGCGCATCGAAAACAGCGCATCGACGGGATGCTGCGATTATGGCACAGTAATGGAACCATACTATCTTAATGATAGAATGGTTCCATCTGCAAATCAAGGTTATAAATATGACTTTACTTGGAAGTTTTTCGCGTCACCGTCACAATCGCCCGTCAGGCAGCGGTTTCGACGCGGGAAAACGTCATCGAATTGTCAGTCTGTCCACACCGGCGGGTTGCAGTCCGGGCAGGGGCTCAGCGCCTCCATCATGGCCTCCTGTACCGTCAGCGCGCGGCCGTTGGACTGTGTGCCGCACACCATCTGCGCATGGTAGCGCACCGCATGATTATACACCGCATACACGATGGTATTCAGGATCTTCTCGCGGTCCACGGTCTGCTTCTCCAGCTTTTCAGCCTCGGTCATCAGATCCGTCTCGTCGCCGCCCTGCGCTTTGACCTCCTCGAGCCGCCTGGCGTAGATCAGCTCCTCGATGTTGTACAGTGCGCTCAGGTTCTCCTCCTCAGGGGCTGCGGTGACGCTCACGGGGGCCGCCGGCAGCGGCATTTGCGTGGACAACTGTGCGCGCGGGGTGATCAGCACGGCGATGGCCATCATCTCAAGCGTGGCCAGCGTGGTCAGCAGCATGCGGCCGCGGGTGCGGAACACGCCGTTTCGCCACATGAACAGAAGCCCCAAAGGGGGCAGCAGCACCAGGAGCAGTATGGAAACGAGGCCCCGAAGCGACAGGGGGCGCTGTTTGCTCGGTCGCTGAAGATTTGAAGTTGAAGAAGCCGCATTCTGGGTGTTCACGCCATGTCACCTCCCGAGAGCGCACATCGGCGGATCTCATGTATTTCAATATTATTGCAAATGTATTATATAGCCTCTGCCCGGCGCTGTCAAGCCGCGCCGGATCATGATTTGCAAACTGTTCACATCTCCGAATGCTTGCTCATTTTACGCATGTCCGCTATAATCGTGAAAAGCCATCAAAAAAGGAAGCGATCGACATGAAGCGAAAACTGCTGCGCGTCCTTCTGATCCTCGTCTGCGCCGCGCTGGTGCTCACGGGCGCCGCCGCAGGGTTGTCCCGCGCGGTGTGGGGCCGCTCCCTTCTCGCCAGCGTATATGAGCGCATCCTCTTCCGACGCTTCGCGAACGACCGGACTGCCGAAGAGGAGGTCGCGCGCCTGGAAGCCTTGCGCAAAGACGGAGAGCGCACCTACGTCCTGCCCCAGAAGACGCCGTTCGATGTCGCGATCGGGCAGCAGCAGATCGGAGGGACCGACTGCTTTGTCATGAACAGCAGGCCGGACGCCGCCCTCACCGTGTTTTACCTGCACGGCGGCGCATTCATCAACAACTTCAATGCATACCACTGGCGGCTCCTGAACCGACTGGCCAGGGACGCGGATTGTGAGATCATAGCTCCGGTCTATCACGTATCCCCCTTCGGCAACTGCGAACGGGCTTACCCAGAGATGACGGCAGTCTACGAGGCGTGTGTCTCCGCGCGCCCCGGCAGGCCCTTCGCGCTCATGGGCGACAGCGCCGGCGGCGGGCTGGCGCTGGGGCTCGCCCAGCACTTCGTTTCCTCCGGCGTGCCGCTGCCCGCCCGGCTCATACTGTTTTCCCCCTGGGTCGACCTCTCCATGGACAACCCGGACATCGCGAAATACCTGAGCGTGGAACCCGTGCTGCATTTCGATCTCGTCAAGGTACACGGACGGTATTGGGCCGACGGGCTGGATCTGCACGATCCCCGCGTGAGCCCGCTGTTCGGAGAGATGAAGGGCCTGCCGCCGGTGACGCTGTACACCGGCACGCGCGAGCTCCTCTACCCCGACCTGCTGCTGCTGAATGACGCCCTGACGACCGCGGGCGTACCGGTGGACCTCCACGTCGGCAAAGGGCTGAATCACGAATACCCGCTGATGCCGATCCCGGAAGGCCGGCGCGCCGTCCGCGACACGGCGGCGCTGCTCAGGGCCCTGAAGAAAGCGTGACAACATGCATGATCCATCTGACGTGATCGACATCCACGATCCCTCCGGCTTCGTCCGGCTCTCGGACCACATCCCGGACGCCATCCAGGAAATGCGCTACGCCACGGCCTTCAACTTCGTCGGCACCGTCATCGACGGCTATGCGCTGCCCGTGGCGCTCATGACCCGCCAAGCCGCAGAGGCCCTGCGGGACGCGGCTGCCGCATTCCGGCGCCGGGGCCTCCTCATCAAGGTGTTCGACGCTTACCGGCCCCAGCGCGCCACAGACCATTTCCTGCGCTGGCTGAGGGATCCCGAAGATACGCGCATGAAGGCCTGGTTCTATCCCGAGCTCGACAAATCCACGCTGATCGACAACGACTACATCGGCCCGCGCTCCGGCCACAGCCGCGGCTCCACCGTCGATCTGACGCTGGTCGACATGGCCACCGGGCGGGAGCTGGACATGGGCGGGCCCTTCGACTATTTCGGCGACCGCTCGCACGCGGACTATGCGGGCGATCTGACGCCCGCGCAGCGCGACGCCCGCGCGTATCTCCGCGACGCCATGGTCTCGCGCGGCTTCCTGCCTCTGGGCTCCGAGTGGTGGCACTTCCGGCTGGCAGACGAGCCTTATCCCCACACCTGTTTCGACTTTCCCATCGACATAGACACGCTGCAGCGTCTCGCGCCCCGCCCGTCGCGTCCACAGGACCCAAAAATCCGGGATTGACGGACGGATATATATCCATTATAATGTGTTATAGGGAGTATTGTGCGTGCACCGGATCCGGTGCTGCTCACAATTTCCCGACGCGATCTCTGCACTGGACCATGGGGGTAATCGAATGAAGATCAAAATATACGCAGACAGCACCTGTGACCTGAACGCCGATTACATCGCACGACACGGCATCACGATCCTTCCGCTGCAGGTCAACCTGAATGGCAGAGATTACGTGGACGGCGTCGACATCAAGCCCGACGACATCTTTCGCGCCGTGGCCGCGGGCAGCGATCTCCCGAAGACCTCTGCGATCAACATGGAGACCTTCCGCCGCGCCTTCAGAGACGGCCTGAAGGACTGCGACGCGATCCTCTACTTCGCCATCAGCTCCGAATTCTCATCGTGTTACGCCAACGCCGTCCAGGCTGCCGGCGATCTGCCGGTATACTGCATCGATTCCCGCAACCTCTCCACGGGCATCGGGCTTCTGATATGCGAAGCGGTGGACATGCTCGAGGCCGGCTGCGACGACCCCAAAGCCGTGGTCGACCATGTGACGTCGCTCACCGGGAAGGTGGACGCTTCCTTCGTCATCGACCGGCTGGACTACCTGCATAATGGCGGGCGCTGCTCCACCGTCGCCATGCTCGGCGCGAACGTGCTGAAACTCAAGCCCTGCATCGAGGTCGTGGACGGCAAAATGGTCGTCGGCCGCAAATACCGCGGTCAGTTCACCCGCTGCCTCAAGCAGTACGTGGATGACCGCATGCACGATCTGGATACCGTCCGGCCCAAGCGCATATTCCTCACCCACACGGCCGTGGAGCCGCAGGTGGTCCAGGCGCTGGCCGATCAGCTGCGGGGATACGACTACTTCGGCGAGATCATCGAGTCGTGCGCCGGCAGCACCATCTCCAGCCACTGCGGCGAAAGCACGCTGGGCATACTGTACATCCGGAAGTGACATGTCGCCTTCCGGAACAGACGTATCCGCACGAATGCAGGGGCACGGCCCCTGCATTCGCCCTTTCATCGGCCCCCCATCCTCTTTTGCCCGATGGCCCGCGCGCCTCTCATTCAACGCCGCCCACCTTGAAAACTTCACATGGCTGTGATAAACTGTCATCATCCACAAATGAAAGCGGGGCTTTTCCATGAGCGATCTGAACATCGTATGTCTGGATCTGGAGGGCGTGCTGGTGCCCGAGATCTGGATCGCATTTTCCGAGGCCAGCGGTATTCCCGAGCTGCGCCGCACCACCCGCGATGAGCCGGACTACGACAAACTGATGAAGTGGCGGCTGGGCATCCTGCGCGAGCGCGGACTGGGCCTTCGGGATATCCAGGCCACCATCGCCACGATCGATCCGCTGCCCGGCGCCCGGGAATTCCTGGACGCGCTGCGCGAGACCACCCAGGCGATCATACTGTCGGACACGTTCACGCAGTTCGCCCGTCCCCTGATGGAGAAGCTCGGCTGGCCGACGCTTTTGTGCAACGCGCTGGAGGTGGCCCCGGACGGCATGATCGCGGACTATAAGATCCGCATCGCGCAGTCCAAGCTGTCCACGGTCAAGGCGCTCCAGTCCGTGGGCTTCGACACCATCGCCTGCGGCGATAGCTACAACGACCTCGGCATGATCCGCGCCAGCAAGGCCGGCTTCCTGTTCCGCTCCACCGAGCAGATCAAGAAGGACAACCCGGACCTGCCGGCCTTCGAGGAATTCGACGACCTGCTCGGCGCCATCAAGGGCGCGCTGTGAATGCTGCCAGGTAATGACCATCTTTCCGACCATCCGCCTTCGGGCGGATCTTTCTTTTTCAGGACGCCGCGCCTGACAAATGCCCTGTCGGCCTGCGCTTCGCTGTCAGAGGATCTGACCATGGGCTGATCCGACGAAGCGGCAGGGCGGAATGCGCCCGCGGCCGCCAAAGCGATACCCCAAAACCGCGATGTTCCTGTCGGACATCTCAGACAACGCCCGCCGCCCGTTGTGGTAGAATATGCCCACTGGCCGCCGGGAGATCGGATCCGCTGCCTTCCATTGGCTCGGCGGGGCCGTCAGCATCGGATCTCCGAAGACCGGTCCGACCGGTATCCCGCATTGCGAAGCGACCGTACGACGACACCTATCGTGAGGAGGAAAAGGATGAACAAGCTTATGACCGCGCTGTGCACGCTGCTGTGCCTCGCATTGATCACGGCAGCCATGCCCGCACAGGCCGACAGCCTGAGCGACGCTGCCGACCTGATCGGCGCCTACGCCAACCTGCTGGGCGCGCTGGACCTCGATGAGGATGAGCCGGATGTTCCGGACGAAACGTCCAAAAGCTTCACCGGCCCCGAGGTCACGGTCAAGGTCGGCAAAAAGAAGGTGAAGGTCCACAAGACCTTCAAACAGGCGATGGACGAATACGAGGCCTTCTTCGATCGCTACATCGAATTCATGAAAGATCCCGACTTGCTTCGCTACGCCGAGTTCATGGCGGAGTACGCGGAAACATTGGAAGGCCTGGAGGAGCTGAGCGACTATGACCTGACGAGCGCTGAGTTGGCCTATTATCTCGAGGTGTACGCCCGCATCATGGACCGCCTGTCAGAGGTTTGAAAAGGCGCGGCACGGACCGTTCCGGCGTCCGCGTAACCACCGTCTCCCCGTAGGGGTGCCATTCATGGCGCCCGCGTAACCACCGTCTCCCCGTAGGGGCGCCATTCATGGCGCCCGCGTAACCACCGTCATTATGTAGGGGCGATGCCCTCATCGCCCGCCGTCATCGCCGCCATTATGTATCGGCAACCCTCATCGCCCGTGGTCGCCCGGCCGTTCACGGACACCATTTATGGTGTCCCTACGACAGGTTCGTGCGATATCATACCGTTCGGACGCCATATCTTGGCGTCCGCGTAACCACCGTCATTATGTAGGGGCGATGTCCTCATCGCCCGCCGTCGCCCGGCCGACCACGGACACCATTTATGGTGTCCCTACGACAGGTTCGTGCGATATCATACCGTA
>JAFRMB010000146.1 GCA_017430945.1 Clostridia bacterium
CACGTGTTCGGCGAGCTGGGCGTCAGGTGGCTGCACACCGGCGGCATCTACGCCGCGCTGTCCGACCAGAGCTGCGAGACCATCATCGAGGCCTGCAGGACCGCCAAGAAGTACGGCACCATCATCTCCTACGACCTGAACTACCGCCCCTCCATGTGGAGCGCCATCGGCGGTCTGGACAAGGCCCGCGAGGTGAACCGCGAGGTCGCGAAGTACGTCGACGTCATGATCGGCAACGAAGAGGACTTCACCGCCTGTCTGGGCCTGAAGGTCGAGGGCAACGACGAGGATCTGAAGTCTCTGAATCTGGACGGCTACTACAAGATGATCGAGCAGGCGGCCAAAGAGTATCCGAACTTCAAGGCCATCGCCACCACGCTGCGCACCGTCAAGACCGCCACCGTCAACGACTGGAAGGCGATCTGCTGGGCGGACGGCGTCGTGCACATGTCCAATGCCTACGACGGGCTGGAGATCATGGACCGCGTGGGCGGCGGCGACAGCTTCGCCTCCGGCCTGATCTACGGTCTCATGACCACCGGCGATCCTGAGAAGGCCGTCAACTACGGCGCGGCCCACGGCGCACTTGCGATGACCACCCCCGGCGATACCTCCATGGCGAGCGTCGGCGAAGTGGAAGCCATCATGAAGGGCAGCGGCGCCCGCGTGAAGCGGTGACGCTGCTCCGCGGCGGGGGACCCGTTCCCCCGCCGCGCGGGCGATGCCGGGGCTTACGCGGCTCCGGGATCCCGGGAGGACCGCTTCCTCCCGCATCTTCTCAACACCCAAGTGCAAGGAGGCCAAACATGTTCCTCGATAAGGACTTCCTGCTGAACACCGACACGGCACGTCGTCTGTATCACGAAGCAGCCGAAACGTGCCCGATCATCGACTATCACTGCCATATCGATCCCCGTGAGATCTGGGAGGATCGCCGCTACGACAGCATCACCCAGGTCTGGCTGGGCGGAGACCACTACAAGTGGCGCCTGATGCGCTCCGCCGGCGTGCCCGAGAAGTATATCACCGGCGACGCGGACGACCACACCAAGTTCCTCAAATGGGCCGAGGTGCTGGGCAGGGCCATCGGCAATCCGCTGTACCACTGGAGCCACCTGGAGCTCCGCCGCTTCTTCGGCTATGAGGGCATCCTCAACAGGGATACCGCCGAAGAAGTCTGGCAGCTGGCCAACGAAAAGCTGCACAGCGCGGGCTACAGCGTGCGCGGGCTCATCGATATGTCCGGCGTGGAGACCATCTGCACCACCGACGATCCCATCGATACCCTCGAGTGGCACGAAAAGCTGGCGGCAGACCCCACGTTCAGGACTGCCGTGCTCCCCGCCTGGCGGCCCGACAAGGCGATGAACCTGGAAAAGCCCACGTACCTCGGGTATCTGAAGCAGCTGGAGGCCGTCTCCGGCGTGAAGATCGACAGCTTCGCCGCGCTGAAGGAAGCCCTGAGGGTCCGCATGGACTATTTCCACGCCCACGACTGCCGCCTGAGCGACCACGCGCTGAACTACGTGATGTACGCACCCGCCCCCGAAGCCGAGGTGGAGGCCATCTTCGCGGCCCGTTTGAACGGCAGGCTCCCCGATCCCGGGCAGGAGAACATCTTCAAGTTCAGCTTCATGACCTTCGTGGCCGGCGAGTACGTCCGGCGCGGCTGGGTGATGCAGCTGCACTACGGCTGCCGCCGCGACAACAACGGCCCGATGTTCCGCAAGCTGGGACCGGACACCGGCTTCGACTGCGTGGACAACGCCGCGCCGTCGGCGCAGACCGCCGCGTTCCTGGGCTCGCTCGAGGAGCTGGGCGCGCTGCCCAGGACCATCCTCTATTCGCTGAACACCAACGACAACGCCGCCATCGACTCCATCCTGGGCTGCTTCCAGAACGATGAAGCCGTGGGCCGCATCCAGCATGGCTCCGCCTGGTGGTTCGACGATCACTTCGACGGCATGGTGGACCAGCTCAAGTCGCTGGCCGCGCGCGGCTACCTCGCCGGCTTCATCGGCATGCTCACCGACAGCCGCAGCTTCCTGAGCTATCCCCGCCACGAATACTTCCGCCGCATCCTGTGCCGCGTGATCGGCGAGTGGGTCGAGGCGGGCATGTTCCCCGATGACCGGGATACCCTGGAGCGGATCGTCCGCGACATCAGCTACGGCAACGCCAAGCGCTATTTCGGCTTTGCGGAAAAATGACACCCATCGCTTTGTGCGATAGACCAAAAAAACACATAAGGAGGACACCCATCATGCTTACTGTTGAACAGGTTGCCGCTTGCGGCGTCGTGCCCGTAGTCGTATTGGACGATGCGGAGCAGGCCATTCCCACTGCGAAGGCGCTCTTGAAGGGCGGCATCAACGCCATGGAGATCACCTTCCGAACCGCAGCCGCCAAGGCGTCCATCGCCAAGGTCGCCGCCGAAGTCCCCGAGATGATCGTCGGCGCGGGCACCGTCGTCAGCCTCGAGCAGCTGCACGATGCCGTCGAAGCCGGCGCGAAGTTCATCGTTTCTCCCGGCTGCGATCCCGAGGTGATCGCCGAGGCCAATCGCCTGGGCGTCGCCATGACCCCCGGCGTGGTCACCCCCAGCGAGATCCTGATTGGCCTCAAGCTGGGCGTCAAGGTCTTCAAGTTCTTCCCGGCGGAGACCTACGGCGGCCTCAAGACCATCAAGGCGCTGTGCGGCCCGTTCCCGCAGATCAAGTTCCTGCCCACCGGCGGCATCAACCAGAACAACGCCGCCGAATACTACAAAAACCCCAAGATCGTCGCGGTCGGCGGCAGCTGGATGGTGACCAAGGACATGGTCAACGCCGGCGACTTCGACGGCATCGCCGAAAAGTCCAAGGCGGCCACCGATCTGTTCAAGGAGATCCGCGGCTGACCGAAAGAAAGACCCTGTCGGGGGCTGCCTCAGATCCGAGGCGGCCCCCGATGTCTTTTTCGCCGCAGTGCGCCGGACGCGGCGGTCGGCCGCGCTTTGCATAAGTCACGAATATGTCACGAATTAAGCGCATTTCACGCCGGATATGATGCTATACTATATGTGTATATCCATATGGGTGAGGTATGCCCATTTGGAGATGATGTCCTGCCACGCACGCGGTGGGTGGCAGCCTGCACAAAGCATCCATGCAATCGGAGGTGCCCATGCAGTTCTTGCAATATGTGAAGTCGCTGTTCTCCGGCTCGCTCAGCGGCATATCGAACCTGGTGGTCTACGTCGCCATCGTGGTGTTGTTCGCGATGGGGCTGGTGCGGTGTGTCTTGCCGGTCATGCACACCCGTGGCGTGCTCAGGCGCGCGATCCGCTCGATCCGCTCCTCCGGCGACAAAAAATACGCCTGGCAGGAGGATGCCTTTCTGGGCAAAGGCGCGCTGTTCGCCCACTGGAGCGAATATCTGAACAACCTGTTCTTCGCCGACGGGCGCTACCACAACGCCAGCAACGTGGAGGATTATATCAACGAGGAGACCGTGATCTACGGGCCCGGCCGCATATCCTTCGCCGAAGCGCTCCCGGGGCTTTTGACGTCACTGGGCTTTCTGGGAACGCTGATCGGTCTGGCCAAGGGCCTCTCCGGCTTCAGCATGGCCGACGCCGACTCGGTCCAGAGCTCCATCGTCACGCTGATCCCCGGCATGCGCTACGCCTTTATGACGTCGATCTTCGGCGTGATCGGCTCGGTGCTGTTCACGCTGGTCACCCGCGCGGTGTACGGCTCGACCCAGCACACGCTCACCCAGTTCTACAGCGCCATGAGCCGCCATGCGGGCGTTCTGAGCGTGGACCCGATGACGCAGATCGCCATATACCAGCAAGAGCAGACGGCGCTCATCAAGACCATGACCAAGGATCTGAACGGCAAGTTCACCGAGACCATCACAGGCGCCATCTCAAAGTCCGTCGAACCGCTGAACGAGACCATGAAGGGCTTTGTCAACGGCATCTCCCGCGAACAGGCCCGACTCATCGACAACGTACTGGCGCACTTTATCGAGCGCATGAACGATTCCCTGCGCGGCGAGCTCAAGCGGTTCGGCGACGTGCTGGCCGAGACCTCCCGCCTGCAGCAGGACAGCTGCGCCGCGGTCCGCAGCAGCATGAACGGCCTGAACACCGTGTTCGACGATCTGCGCGATATGGAAGACGTGATCCAGCGCATGCTCAGCGGCATGTCCGATTACACCCGGCGTCTCAACGACGCGCGCCAGCAGGGCGAAGAGGCCTTCATGCGCATCGAATCCGCCGTGGAGAAGATGGAACTGGTGTCCCACCAGGAGAGCAGCTATCTCAAGACCGTGAGCGCCGTGCAGGCGGAGCTCTCCCAGGCCAACAAGGATATGAACGCATCCCTTGCCCGCTTTGCCGAGCGCCTCACCGAGGAGAGCAGCGGCGCGTCCGACGCGATGCGGGCCGCGGCGACCGACCTGCGGATCGCCGGCGAAAAGCTCGCCCAGGTGCACCAGGACGCCGCCAACGCCGTGAGCGCCGAGCTCAATACGACGCTGGATGCCTACAGGGATTACGTCAATCAGTTCACCCAGCGGGTGGACTATCTCTCCGCGAGCATCACCGGCGCCCTGGAGCAGATGCCGGAGGCGGTCACCGATGCCAACAACCGCTTCCTGGACCAGATGGACGCGGTGACCGACGCCCTCGAGCAGGCGCAGCGCGGCTTGAATGAGACCGTGGACCGGCTCTACGGCAGCCGTTAGCCCCGCTCAGGTATTCCCGCAAAGGAGGGATGGCCATTGCGCATACGCACGAACCGCACACAGGCACGCCGCCGCGGCCACGCAGACGGCGTCAACTGGCTGAGCTTCTCCGATCTGATGAGCTCGCTCCTGTTGATATTCGTACTGATCATGTTCTACATCATGTATCAGTATTTCGATATGTATGAGACCAACATGCGCGAGATCGCCCAGCAGCAGGCCAACCTGGATCAGGCGAACGCGGCCCTGGACGAAAAGAGCGCGAAGCTCGACGAAGCCGAGGCGAAGATGCAGCTGCAGCAGGTCAGTCTGGACGCAGCCCAGAAGGACCTGGAGGCCGCACAGACCGTGCTGACCACACAACAGGCGGAGCTGGCCTCGGCGCAGCAGCTGCTCTCCGACAAGGAGACGGAGATCGCCAGCCAGCAGACGGCGCTGGATACGCTCGGCCGGCAGCTCGAATCGCAGCAGTCCCAGATCGACCGCCAGCGGCAGACGCTGTCCGCACAAAAGCAGACGATGGACGCCCAGCAGAAGACCCTGGACGAACAGCAGGTCAAGCTGGAGGCGCAGCAAAACACCATGAGCGCCCAGCAGGCGCTGCTGGACGAGCAACAGAAGACCATGGAGGATCAGCAGCGGCAGCTCGAACAGCTCGTCGGCCTGAAGACCCGCATCATCACGGCCCTGAGCTCCGCCCTGCACAGTGCCAGGATATCCGCCGAGGTGGATCCCGCCAACGGCTCTATCGCGCTGGAATCGAACGTGCTGTTCGAGGTCAACAAGGCGGACCTCTCCGACCGGGGCAGGCAGTTCATCGACCGCTTCCTGCCCGTCTATCTGAACGTGCTGTTCTCCCCGGACTACGTGGACAACCTGGCGGAGATCATCATCGAAGGCCACACGGATTCCCAGGGCGACTACATCACCAACCTCAAGCTGTCTCAGCAGCGCGCGCTCGCCGTGGCTTCCTATGTGCTGTCGGACGATTACCGCGGCATCACCTCCGCTCAAAAGGCACAGCTGCGCAAGCTGGCCACGGCCAACGGGCGCTCCTGGAGCGATCTGAAGCGGGACGCCTACGGCAACGAGGACATGGACGCATCCCGCCGCGTGGTGTTCAAGTTCCGGCTGACCGACGAGCAGATGATCCAGCAGCTCAAGGAGATCCTGGAGGAGAGCGGCGAATAGCCTTCCCAAATTCCATCAAACGGGAGATAGAAAACGTGCTTTATTTTCGAAGACTGATCTGGTTCATCGCCGGCAGGCTGATCCTGATCTGCGTGCTGCTCGGCATGCTGGTGTGCGGCTTTTACATGGCCATGAACATATCGAACATCTATGTCGTGCTCTCCGACGGCCTGGAGAAGCGCGTGGACGTCATACTCACCCGCCAGCAGGCAGAGGAGCTGAACAAGTACTTCCACGCCGATTTCCTGCTGGCCGATCCCGCGCTGGACGGCGCGCTGAACGGCCACAGCGCCTATGTGGACTACAACATCACCGGCTTCGAATACGATCTGAAGATCGAAAAGCTGTGGGCGTGGCCGTGGGACAACTTCGCCAACTGTACCGTGGTGGAACGCGTGCCCTCCATCAGCGGCAACGTCATCGCCAGCCGGCGCAGCGAGGTCTCCAGCCGCATCCCCAGGTGGCAGGGCGGACGCTACGATATCACGCTGGCCAAGGCCGGCGGACAGTGGAAGATCGTCGGCATGAAGCAGATCACGGTGCTCATGGAGGCGGACAAGACGGTAGAGGAGCTGCCCAGCGAGATCCTCGTGCCCTGAGCCATATCGCCGCCCGACGCATGCCCCGGGCACAGACGATCGACAGCACCCCGTCCGGATCGGACCGGCGGGGTGCTTTTTTCGCCCACATAGCCGGGCCGGGCCGATCGCACGGCACCCTTCCGGCCCAAAGGACCGCCTTTATGGTTGCCTCGGACACCTGACTGTGGTATAATCCGATGTGGGGATCATCCTCCGCCGCTTTGGCGGATGCATGCAGGACCCTGACCCCGATCCCCGCAGACCCACGACGCGACGATGAGGAGGAAAACCCATGAAAAAAGCTCTGATCCTGATGCTTGCGCTCATCCTGGCGCTGTCTCTGTGCGCCCCTGCCCTGGCCGTCAACGAAGACGTGGAGGGCGAACTGGTGATCTATACCTCCATGTATCCCTTCGTCATCGACATGATGAACGAGGCCATCCAGAAGGAATTCCCGAACCTGACCCCCGGCATCGACGGCAGCTTCTTCTTCTATGCCGGCACCAGCAAGCTCATCACCAAGATCTACGGCGAAATGGGCGACGGCCACGATCAGCCGCTGGAGTGCGATATGTTCATGGTGGCCGAGCCCGCCTTCTCGCTGGAGCTCAAGGACTACGGCTATCTGCATGCCTTCGAGGTGGAGAACGCCGACAGCCTGCTGCGCTTCCCCTATGATCCGGACGGCTATTGGTACCCGGTGCGCGTGTGCAACATGGTATTGGCCTGCAATCCCGAGATGGCGGACGAATGGGCCTCGCGCGGCGTGAACGTGCCCCATTCCTTCAAGGACTTCGCCTATGACCCGACGCTGAAGGGCTACATCTCCATGAGCGACCCCATGACGAGCGGCACGGCCTACGCGGCGGTATGCTCGCTGCTGGGGACCTACGGCGAGGAATATCTGGACAAGCTGGGCGAGAACAAGGTCATGCGCGAATCCGGCTCCACCGCCATCGCCAAGCTGCAGAGCGGCGAGTGCGCGGCCATCATGATCCTGGAGGAGTCCATCCTCAAGTACATCGCCGATGAGGAAGCCAACGGAAACGACGTCAGCAACGTCGAGGTCATCTACCCCGATGACGGCGTGGTGCTGATCCCCTCCACGGTGATGATCGTGGCCGAGGAGTATTCAAAGAACGTCAACACCGAAGCCGCCGAGGCCGTCGCCCAGTGGCTGCTGACCGAGGACGCGCAGAAGCTCATCATGGAGGGCTACATGCATTCCGTGCTGGCCGACATGAGCGACTGCCCCGCCCACTCCGTGGACACCGACAGCCTGATCGCCAAGGACCTGGGCGTCGACTGGGAGAACGCCTACAGGAACCGCGAATCCATCAACAACCTCTGGACGATGAAGGTCACCCAGTGACCCATGGCCCGTTTTCCCCGGCGCCGGGATCTTCGGCGCCGGGGACGTTCATCGCCCGCATAGGAGGAAGCCCGCTGTGAAGAAGACGATCGCGCTGATCCTGGCGCTGGTTTTCGCGTTCGGCGCCGCCCTGGTCTTTATGGGCCACAGGGGCCAGTCTGCCTACGCCGCGTCCGGGTTCAGCTCAGAAGCCGCCTACCAGGCGATCCACGCCCTGTCGGCAGACGCGGCCGACGCCTGGAACAGGCGCCTCGGGCCCGAGCTCGAAAAGCTGTCGGATGACGACCGCCGGGCACTGACGGCCGCCGCGCAGGCGGTCCTGTCAGACACCTGGGAGGGCCTCAGGCACGGCGCCGGCGCAGAGGCCATGGCGCTGTCCGCCGATGGCGGCGAGGCGGTATCGTGGAAGCTGCTGTACGCCACGTTCCTGACATCGGGGCCAAAGGTCGGCGCGGGCGACCGCAAGGCGATCGCCGCTCTGGACGACAGCTCCCGCCGGGCGCTGCTGCTCGCCCTGCCGGATGATGACGCCGCTCTCCCGGCCGCACTGGAGAAGCTGGCGGGCGGTCTGACCGGCGGGGAACGTCGGGCCGCGCTGATCCAGGCGCTGTTCGTATCCATCGGATCGACGGATGCCGCCGTGACGGAGCACGCAAATCTGCTCAAGAAGAGCGTGCGCGGCAAGGAGCAGCAGCTCACCGCATTCCGCATGATCGCCCGGGGCGAGGTGAACGGCTTCTGGCAGATCATCGTGAGCCACAGCCGCACAGCCATGCTGATCGGCGCGCTGCTGATGCTGAACGCCGTGCTTCTGGCACTTCTGATGCGCTCGGAAGGGCGCTGGTCCTTCGATGTCAAGTGGCTGGTGATCCTGCTGATCATCGACTTCATGCTGGTGTTCCAGCTGCTGCCCGTGATCTACATGACCATCAAGGGGCTGTTCCCCGAGGGACAGCTGTCCCTCTCCACGTTCAAACGCCTTTACAGCTACCCATTGAACCTGGTGGCGCTGAAGAACACGCTCATCGCTTCCGCGGCCACGATGCTGCTGGGCACGGCCATCGCCTTCCCGCTGGCGTGGCTGGTGGGCCGCACCGACCTCTATGGCAGGCGGTTCTTCCGAACGCTGTTCGTCATGACGTACATGGTGCCGCCCTACGTCGGCGCGATGGCCTGGCTTCGGCTGATGAACCCGAACGCGGGCGTGGTCAACCAGTGGCTGCGGGCCCTGTTCCACCTGGGCAACGCGCCCGGGCCACTGAACGTGTACACCGTGCCCGGCCTCATCTGGGTGCTGACCACCTTCTATTATCCCTACGCCTTCATCACCATCAGCCGTGCCATGGAGAAGATGGATCCCTCGCTGGAGGAGGCCAGCCGCATCTCCGGCGCTACGCCTCTGAGGACCGTATTCACGATCACGCTGCCCATGATGATGCCCTCGCTGATCGCCGGCGCGCTGCTGGTCTTCGTCAGCGCCGCCAGCTGCTACGGCATACCTTCCATCATCGGCACGCCCGGCAATGTGAACACGGTGACCACCCGCATCGTCGAGTTCGTCTCGCTGGGCCAGCAGGGCATGGACGACGCCACGGTGCTGTCCGTCTTCCTGATGGCCGTAGCGCTGGTGATCCTGTTCATATCAGACGTGGTGCTCGCCAAGCGACAGTACATCACCGTTTCGGGCAAATCGGTGTCGCCCGCCATCGTGGAGCTGCGCGGCGCGCGCGTCCCGCTGACGGTCCTGGTGTCGCTGTTTGCCGTCATCGTGGTGCTGCTGCCCTTCACCACCATACTGACCACGTCCTTCAAGACCGACATCGGCAAGGGGCTGCTGGCGGCAGGCAACTTCACGCTCGCGAACTGGACGACGGTGTTCGCCCGCGCGGAGACGCTGTCCTGCCTCAAGAACTCGCTGATCTTCGCGTCCGTCACCGCCACGGTGGGACTCGTGATCGCCTGTGTGATGAGCTACCTTCTGCAGCGCACGCGCACCCGCGGCCGCAGCATCCCCAACTTCCTCATCACACTGGGCTCCGGAACGCCCTCGGTCGTCATCGCGCTGGGGCTCATCATGACCATGCGCGGCAACTTCGGCGTGAATATCTACGGCACGGCCACGATCCTGATCATCGCCTATCTGATCAAATACCTGATGATGGGCATGCGCACGGTCGTTTCCGCCATGAGCCAAATCCACGTGTCGCTCGAGGAGTGCAGCCAGGTGTCCGGCGCGAGCTGGCTAAGGACCATGCGACGTGTCACCGTGCCGCTGATATTCCCCTCCATCGCCGCGGGATGGTTTTTGATATTCATCCCCAGCTTCTATGAGCTCTCGATGACCACACTGCTGTATTCGAGCACCACCAAGACCATCGGCTTCCAGCTCTACGAGACCTGGACCTTCACCAGTCAGCCCATGAGCTGCGCCATGGCGTTCGGCATACTGTTGATCGTGGTGCTGCTGAACCTGCTCCTCAACCGGCTGACCAAGGGCGAATTCTCCATTTGAAAGGGGCCACGCACATGTCGACCATTACGATCAAAAACGTCACCAAGGCCTTCGGCGAAAAGGTGGTGCTCCAGGCGTTCGACGCGACCTTTCATGACGGCGAATTCATCACGTTGCTCGGCCCGTCCGGCTGTGGCAAGACCACGATGCTGCGCATGATCGCCGGCTTTGAACGGCCAACCTCCGGCGAGATCCTGTTCGACGATCAGCTGGTCTCCGGCAACAGGGCCTTCGTGCCGCCCGAGAAGCGGAGCATCGGCATGGTGTTCCAGAGCTACGCCGTCTGGCCGCATATGAACGTGTTCGACAACGTAGCCTATCCCCTGACCATCCAGAAGCTGGCAAAGCCGGAGATCGAGGCGCGCGTGGCCAGGGTGCTGGAGATCACCCATCTGAGCCAGTACGCCCGGCGCTTCCCCAACCAGCTCTCCGGCGGACAGCAGCAGCGCGTGGCGCTGGCGCGCGCGCTGGTGGCCGAGCCCAAGCTGCTGCTGCTGGACGAGCCGCTGTCCAATCTGGACGCCAAGCTGCGCGAATCGATGCGCTTTGAGATCAAAGAGATCCAGCGGAAGCTGGGCATCACCGTGGTATACGTCACCCACGACCAGACCGAGGCCATGGCGATGAGCGACCGCATCTTCCTCATCAACGGCGGGGTCGTGCAGCAGAGCGGGAGCCCCGAGGAGATCTACAACGCGCCCGCGAACCAGTTCGTCGCGGACTTCCTGGGCAAGGTCGACTTCTTCAAGGGGACGGCCGGCGGCGGACGCATCGCGTTCCCCGCCATGGACGGGCAGTCCATCGCCTATGGCGGCGACAGGACCGGCAAGGTGGATGTGGCCGTACGCCCGGAGAACATCGTCTTCAGCGATGACGGGGAGCTCCAGGGCGTGCTGGAGACCCACTACTACCTCGGCGATGTGGATGACTGCCGCGTCCGGGTCGGATCCGCGCTGGTGCGCGTCATCGCGAGCGGCTATGATCACGGCTCCAGGCGGGCGGGCCAGCCGGTGCGCCTGGCCATCCGCAGCTTTATGGTCTTCGAGGACGACGGTCTGCTCGAGCAGATGCTCGAGATCCAGACCTGACCGTTCGGGCAGCGTATCGGCCGTCAGAAGGCGCCCGACGGCGCCCCTGTGAGGATGAGGAACATGAGTGACGATCGCTTTGCACCGCTCCCCCTTGCGGTCTCGCGGGAGTATCCCGCCTATCAGTTCTATGCGCGGCTCGGCTTTACGGGCCATCCGGCGGACGCGTGTCTGCGCTACGCGGCGCTGACGGTGCAAAACTGGCTGTGCGATCGCATCAAACAGGCGAACGGCGAAGTGCCGGAGGACATATGCTGTCCGCCGCAGACCTCCTTCATGGACGCCGGTCCGGACGCGCTGCACAGCGTCAAGCTGTCTTACTGTGAGATCATCGCGCTGCCCGAGGCGGGGATCTGGGCGCTCACGGTGCGCGAGCCGGACCCGTCCATCGCCGCCCGCGCCTTCGTCACCCACGTCGGCCTGCGCACCGCAGACGCGGATGCGGTCGAATTCGGCGTGCGCATCGACGTGGTGGACCGGGACGCCGCACTGCCCGAGCAGGGAAAGGCCTTTCGCCCGCAGTTCATACGGCTGCTGTTCGAGACCGAGGGTCTGTCGCTCTCCCAGGCTTCGCCGCTGCCCTTCAGAAGATCCACCGACATCGAAAACCGCCGCGACGTCGCCATGCTGAAGCGCCTCGCCGACGACCGCGCCAACCGGCTGCCTCTGGTCGTGTTCACGCACGCAGAGCGCGAACGGATCCGGATCACCCCCGAAGCGTTCGATCGCATGATGGGTGACCTCATGAAGGCACCGCTGTCGCCCGCCCCCGGCGCGCGCCCCGGGATCGCGCCGCCCGTCCCGGAGTCTCCCGGGTATGAGCTGCCCTATGACGTCACCGAGTTTTCAAAGCACATCTACGGCCACGCTCAGGCGTTCGTCGTCTCACCGCGCGCCTTCGGCGAACTCTGCGCCAGGTTCAACCGTCAGAGCCTGAAGCCGGGCGACATACTGGTCGTCGAACCGCGGATCTTCGGCGGCAATGCGCGCGTCCTGGCATACCGGCCCGGCATGGATACCGCTTGGTACGCGCGCGTGACGGGCGAACTTCGCGAAGCGCTCCAGTGCTGCACCCGGCACAAGCCCTTTGACTTCGGCGGCGTGCTGTTCACAGAGGGCGCCCGTCAACAGCAGCGGGGCATGGAGCTGGCGGAGCTGCGCGCCTCGATCCACCACGATAAGGGCAGCGAGCAGCAGCTGCTGCTGGACCAGCTGGAGCGGGAACGCGCTCTGAGCGCCGAGCTGGCCGAGGAGAAAGATCGGCTGCGGGCGCAGATGATCGAGGAGTACAGAAGGGGCGAGGCCTTCGGCCTGCAGAGCGCCGAAGCGCTCGAGGCCGCGCTGAACGACGCCAGAGCGGAGATCGACCGGCTGAAGTCGAGCAACGCGTCGATGCAGCGGAGCTTTTCGGAATTCGACGCGATGCGCAGCGCGGTCGAGCGCGTGCAGCGCATACAGGCCATGCCCAGGACCAATCGGGATGTGGTGGAATACTTCCGCCTGATCTTCGCCGACCGGCTGGGCTTTACGGAGCGCGGCATGCGGACGGCGGCCGACTGCGATATCAATCCGGCGATGCTCTGGGAGTGTCTGTATCATACCGCCACGGCGCTGGTGGATCTGTACCGCGATTCCGTGCGGGACGTGGAGGACCGCTTCAAGGCCGCCACCGGCTGGGAAATGGCGCCCAGCGAAGGCTCACAGACGCGGAAGATCGCCGGATTCATGGAGCAGCGCAGGGACGTCTATGAGGGGCGGGAGATCTCTGTCGAGCCCCACGTCAAGTTCCCCCGTTCTTCCCGCAGGACCGGGGCGGCCTACCAGCGTCTCTACTACGCCTATGATCCGCCGACCGGCAGGGTCGTGGTCGGCTATGTCGGGGACCACCTGGAGAATTTTTCCTCGCTGAGTTTTCACTGAAGGTGGGTCGGCGCCGCCACCGGCCTGTGCGCGCACTTGCCTCGCGGCGCGGTATCAGGTATAATACAGGCAGCGGCGGCCAGGCGCAGGCCGGGCCGCCGTACGTCAGCGCGGGAGGTCATCGGTATGCCGGAGCTTCAGAGGATCGTCGACCGCGCCAGGCGCATCGTGTTCTTTGGCGGCGCCGGTGTGTCCACCGCAAGCGGCATCCCGGACTTTCGCTCGGCGGACGGGTTGTACAGACAGGACTTCGACGGCGGGGAATTCGACGGCCTGACGCCGGAGATGATCCTCAGCCAGTCGTTCTTTTATCTCGATCCCGAACGCTTCTTCGCCTTCTATCGGCGCTATATGCTCCATCCCGATGCCAGGCCCAACGCCGCGCATCGAAAGCTCTGGCAGCTGGAGCAGGCGGATAAGCTGCGGGGCATCGTCACTCAGAACATCGACGGCCTGCACCGGGATGCCGGCAACCGCCGGGTGTACGAGATCCACGGCAGCGTCCGCGAGAACTACTGCATGGACTGCGGTGCCTCCTACCCGATGTCGCACATGCTGGCAACGCAGGGCATCCCCCGCTGTACGCGCTGCGGCCGGTGCGGACAGCCGGGCGGCGTGATCAAGCCCTGGGTGGTGCTCTACGGCGAGGCGCCGGACAAGTATACCTGCATGGGCGCCTGCCGGGAGATCTCCGGCTGTGACACGCTGATCGTCGCAGGCACGTCCCTTTCGGTCGAACCTGCCGCCTCCTTCCTCGGCTATTTCCACGGCCGTGCGCTGGTGGTCATCAACGCAGAACCCACCCCCGCCGATGAGCGCGCCACGCTCGTCATACGGGGCGACGTGGCAGAGGTCATGGACGCGATCGTCGTCTGACGCCTCCCCGCCACATTCCCAAACCGAAAGGATGGTCGTCGATGGCAAAGACGGGCAGCAAGCGCGATCTGTTCGAAGCCATGCCTGTGCCCGCAGCGCTGACCCGGATGGCAGTGCCGACCATCGTGAGCCAGTTGATCGTGCTGATCTACAACATGGCGGACACCTGGTTCATCGGCCGCACGAACGATCCCTATAAGGTCGCGGCGTCCTCGCTGGTGCTGACGGTGTTCCTGATGACCATGTCCCTGGCCAACCTGTTCGGCGTGGGCGGCGGCAGCCTGATGGTGCGCCTGCTGGGCGCAAAGGACCGGGAAGAGGCGCGCAGGGTCGCCTCTGTGAGCCTGACGATGGCGGCCGGCGCGGCCCTGTCGTTCTCGCTGCTGTGTCTCCTGTTCATGGATCCGCTGCTTCGGCTGCTGGGCGCCAGCGACAACACCATCGGCTACGCCAGGCAGTATCTGACGTTCGTCGTGGTCATCGGCGGCGTGGCGACGGTGCTGTCCAACTGCATGAGCACGATGCTCAGGAATTCGGGCTACTCAAAGGAAGCGAGCCTCGGCCTCAGCCTGGGCGGGCTTCTGAACATCGCGCTCGATCCGCTGTTCATGTTCGTCATACTGCCCGACGGCATGCAGGTGATGGGCGCCGGGCTGGCCACCATGCTCTCGAACGTCATCGCGCTGTGCTACTTTATGTGGACGTACCGCCGCGTGCGCAACGACACCGTGCTGACCATCCCCCGCCGGATCGAACGCGTCAGGCGCGACTCCATGGGCGCCATATTCTCTGTCGGCGTGCCCGCGGCGCTCAGCCTGTTCCTGTTCGACCTGACTAACATCACCATCAACCGTCTCGCGGCCTCCCACGGCGACATACAGCTGGCGGCCATCGGCATCGTGCTGAAGGTGGAGCGCCTGCCGCTGAACATCGGGATCGGCATCTGCCTGGGCATGATCCCGCTGGTGGCATACAACTATGCCGCAGGCGACCACGCGCGCATGCGCGCCTTTTTCAACGCGGCGCGCCTGGCGGGCGTGGTGTTCTCGGTGATCAGCGTGGTGCTCTACCGGACGTTTGCCGCGGACCTGGTGCGCGCCTTCATCTCCGATGCCGAGACCGTGCGCTACGGCACCGGGTTCCTGCGCGCCCGCTGCTTCGCCACGCCGTTCATGTTCCTGAGCTTCCACATGGTCCACTTCATGCAGTCCATCGGTCACGGGCGGGAGTCGTTCCTGCTGGCAGTGATCCGGCAGCTGGGGCTCAACATACCGATCCTGCTGCTCATGAACGCACTGATGGGCGTCATGGGCATCGTATGGACGCAGGCCATCGCCGATTCCGTCAACGTGATCGTTTCTTATGTCATCTACGCACGCGTCATACGATCGATGCAAGGGAGGGCCCGAACATGAAGAAGCTCACGATCTTCCACCTGGAAAACTGCCCCTACTGCCACAGCGCCCGCCGGGCGCTCGAGGCGCTGCGCGCCGAAGACCCCGCCTACGCCGCCGTGCCGGTGGAGTGGGTCGAAGAATCCAGACAGCCGGAACGCACCCGCGGGATGGACTATTACTACGTCCCCAGCGTGTTCATGGACGGCCAGAAGCTCTACGAGGCCCATCCGGGCGACACCGACGCCGTCATCATGTCCAGGATGCGCGCAGCCCTGGACGCCGCGCGCTGACCCCACAGGCAGGAGATCGATATGGAAAAGCACAACGGCGCGCGCTCGCGCTTTCCCGACGGCTTCCGCATCATGCAGAGCCAGCAGGAGTTCGTCACCTACGTCGAAAACGCCTCCGTGCGCGTCTGGTATTCCGATACGCCGTGGACGTACAACAGCCACTGCCACTCGGCAGTGGAGATCATCGTGCCCCTGAAGGGCGAGGTGATCTACACCCTCTCTGACGGCATCTACCGCGTGCAGTCGGACGAGGTGCTGATCGTACCGCCCAACTCCATCCATGCACTGACGATGGCGTCGGGCAGCGAGCGCTGGCTCTTGCTCTTCGAACCGGACAGCCTTTTTTCCCTTCGGGATATGCCGCAGATCTCAGACGTCCTGCACGCGCCGCTCTATCTGACCGGCGGCACGCAGCTGCAGCACGACGTGCGTGAGCTGCTGCTGCGGTGCGTGGACTGCTACAACCAGCGCGATTTCCTGTGGAACGCCATGTGCTATTCGATGCTTCTGCAGATGTACGTCGAGCTCGGCCGCACGCTGGGCAGCCGGCAGCCGCCCGCCGAGTCCGAGAGCCGGCGCATGGATCCCGCCATCCTGAACAGCGCCCGTCTGTTCATCGATCAGAACGCCAACCACAGCATCACTCTGGACGAGGTCAGCGATTTCACGGGCTTCTCCAAGTTCTACTTCTCGCGGATGTTCAAACAGCAGATGGGCGTCTCGTTCTCCGAATACCTGCGCCAGCGCCGCATCGCCATGGCGGAGGATCTGCTCATACACACCCGACGCTCCATCCGCGACATCGCCCTGTCCGCCGGCTTCGGCAGCATCGCGACCTTCAACCGCGTGTTCCGCGAGGTCAGGGGGTGCACGCCCACGCGCTACCGCGAGATCTACGGAGACCTCAGGTGACGGGCCGTCGGCCTCGCGGGGCCCGGCGTTTCCCCAGCGCGCGCCGTGGTATGACGCCGGATCCGCGGCCTCGCGGCATGGCGGAAAACGCGCGTTCGCATGAACGCCGTCCGGATCGGGATGCATCCTCCGGAAACTGCAGACGGTCAAAGTGAACGGGAGCGCCGGGGATCGGCGCTCCCGTTCTGACGACCGATGCGATCTCGGACGGTATTCCATGACATTTCCATATCTCTGAGCAATCCTGAGCATCGCCGCCGCGCCGCGGCCCGCGCCATCAAACTTAATCTCCCCTTCCCCGTCCCTTCATTGACACGCTCCGGCCTGCATGCTATAATGCGGAAAATGATCTTTAAGCGATCCAGTGAGGTCGGCAAGACGGTCATAGCCCCGCAGCGCCCGCGCTGCGCCCATGTCAGACGACTTGCCGCCCGCGGCAGGTTTTTTTCTTGCCGCCGGACGCCGTGAAGGAGGCCGTGCGATGCAGGCAGCGGACGAGATCAGGTGCTTTGGCGCCGACATGATCCCAGGCTTTTCAAAGGTCGCCGAGCAGGCGATCGCATCGATCCGTTCCCGGGCAGCGTTCGCAGACAGCGCAGCCGAATATCTTCTTTTCCCCGGTTTCTGTGATGTGCACGTGCACTTCAGGGAGCCGGGTTTTTCTTACAAAGAGACCATCGCGACCGGATCGCGCGCGGCTGCCCGGGGCGGGTATACCGCCGTGTGCACCATGCCGAACCTGGATCCCGTGCCCGACAGCCCGGAGCACCTGAAGGCACAGCTCGACATCATCGAGCGCGACGCCGCCATCCGCGTCATCCCCTACGGTGCGATCACCGTGGGCGAAAAGGGCGAAGCCCTCTCCGACATGGAGGCCATGGCCCCCTTCGTGTGCGCTTTCTCCGACGACGGCAGGGGCGTGCAGTCCGACAGCGTGATGCGTGAGGCCATGCTGCGCGCCAGGGCGCTCGGCAAACCCATCGCCGCCCACTGCGAGGTCAACGCCCTGCTGCGCGGCGGCTGTGTGCACGACGGCGTTTACGCGGCCGCGCACGGCCACAGGGGCATCTGCTCGGAAAGCGAGTGGCGCCAGATCGAGCGCGACCTGCGGCTGGCGGATGAGACCGGCTGCGCCTATCACGTCTGCCACATCTCCTGCCGGGAGAGCGTCGAGCTGATCCGGGACGCCAAGCGCTCCGGCGTGGACGTCACCTGCGAGACCGCGCCCCACTACCTGCTTCTGGACGAGAGCGACCTGAAGGAGGACGGCCGTTTCAAGATGAACCCGCCGCTGCGCGGCCGCGGCGATCGCGCCGCGCTCATCGAGGGCGTCATCGACGGCACCATCGACATGATCGCCACCGACCACGCACCCCACAGCGCCGCTGAAAAGGCCGGGGGACTTCGGGACAGTGCGTTCGGCATCGTGGGCATCGAGACCGCCTTTCCGCTCCTGTACACCTGTCTCGTCAGGGAGGGCGTGCTCACCCTCAGCCGGATCGTCGAGCTGATGGCTGCCGCGCCGCGCCGCCGTTTCGGCATCCCCTTCGGCGTGGAATACACCCTTTGGGACATGAACCGCTCGGGCACCGTCGACCCCGCCTCGTTCCTGTCAAAAGGCCGCGCCACGCCCTTCGAGGGCTGGCCCATCCAGGGCCGGTGCCTTCTGACCGTATGTGACGGCAGGACCGCATACGGGGCAGACTTCCCCGAATGAACCACACCTGCAGACCGCAAACGCTCAAAACCGGATCCGGAGGTAGATCGACATGGCAAAGCGCACGGATATCAAAAAGGTACTCATCATCGGCTCAGGCCCCATCGTCATCGGACAGGCTGCGGAATTCGATTACGCCGGCACACAGGCTTGCCTGGCGCTGAAGGAAGAGGGCTATGAAGTCATCCTCTGCAACTCGAATCCTGCCACCATCATGACCGACACCAGCATCGCGGACAAGGTCTACATGGAGCCGCTGACGCTGGAATACATCGCCAAGATCCTGCGCTACGAACGGCCGGACGCCATCGTGCCCGGCATCGGCGGCCAGACCGGCCTGAACCTGGCCATGCAACTTGAAAAAAAAGGCGTGCTGCGCGAATGCCGGGTGGAGCTTCTGGGCACGCCGTTTTCGTCGATCGAGCGCGCGGAAGACCGGGAGCTGTTCAAGGAGATGTGCCAGTCCATCGGCGAACCGGTGATCCCCTCGAAGATCACCTACGATCTGGAAGAAGCGAAGGCCGCCGCCCGCGAGATCGGCTACCCCGTGGTGCTGCGCCCGGCGTTCACCCTGGGCGGCACCGGCGGCGGATTCGCATACGATGAAGAGGAGTTGATCGAAGTCGGCACGAACGGCTTCCGGCTCTCACCCGTGCATCAGGTGCTGGTGGAGAAGTCGGTGCGCGGCTTCAAGGAGATCGAATTCGAGGTCATGCGCGACTCCAACGACCACGCCATCACCATCTGCGGCATGGAAAACGTCGATCCGGTGGGCGTGCATACCGGCGATTCCATCGTCGTCGCGCCGATCCTGTCGCTGAACGACCACGATCTCAAGATGCTGAACGATTCCGCCATCCGGATCATACGCGAGCTGAAGATCGAGGGCGGCTGCAACGTACAGTTCGCGCTGCACCCCGAGACCAGCGAATACTATCTCATCGAGGTCAATCCCCGCGTCAGCCGTTCGTCGGCGCTGGCCAGCAAGGCCTCCGGCTATCCCATCGCGTCCGTCACGGCGAAGATCGCGCTCGGCATGGCGCTGGAGGATATCCCGGTCGCCGGCGGCACCGCGGCCATCGAGCCGAGCCTGGACTATGTCGTGGCCAAATTCCCGCGCTTCCCGTTCGACAAGTTCGCCAGCGCGCCCAACTTCCTGGGCACACAGATGAAGGCCACCGGCGAGGTGATGGGCATCGGCGCTTCGCTGGAGGAGTGCATGCTCAAGTCGGTGCGCTCACTGGAAAGCGGCGCGCACCACCTGTCGATGCCGAAGTTCGCCGCCATGGACGAGGACGCCCTGTGGCGCTACATCAAGGATTTCCGCGCCGACGGCATCTTTGCCGTGACGGAGCTCATCCGCCGCGGCGCGCCGCTGGACAAGCTGCACGAGATCACCATGATCACCCCGCTGTTCCTGGAGAGCCTCGCGCGCATCGTCGACATGGAGCGCATCCTCGCGGAAAGGCCCGGCGATATCCGCACCCTTCTCGCCGCCAAGAAGATGGGCTTCGCCGACCGGACCATCGCGGAGCTGTGGCATATGGGCGAGCTCGAGGTGTGCCGTCTGCGCAAGGCGAACGGCATCGTGCCCGCCTTCCCGATGGTGGACACGCTGCACACCGGCGCGTACATCCCCTATCTGTATTCCTCCTATAACCTGCCCAACGCGAGCATACACACGGACAGGCCCAAGATCGTGGTGCTGGGCGCCGGCCCGATCCGCATCGGCCAGGGCGTGGAATTCGACTATTCCACCGTACACGCGGTGCAGACCATCCGCCGAAACGGCTACGAGGCCATCATCATCAACAACAATCCCGAGACCGTCTCCACCGACTACAAGGTCTCCGACAAGCTGTACTTCGAGCCTCTGACGCCGGAGGACGTCATGAACGTCATCGACTACGAGCAGCCCCTCGGCGTCATCACCTCGCTGGGCGGGCAGACCGCCATCAACCTGGCACAGCCGCTCATGGAACGGGGCGTCAAGCTGATCGGCACCGACTGCGCCGCCATCGAGCGCGCGGAGAACCGCGACAGCTTCGAAAAGGTGCTCGAAGCGCTCGACATCCCCCAGCCGCAGGGCCGCGCCGTGACCAACGTCGAAGAGGGCGTGCGCGCCGCCGAAGCCATCGGCTACCCGGTCCTCGTGCGCCCCAGCTTCGTGCTGGGCGGGCGCGCCATGCAGATCGTGGGCAATGAAGAGCAGCTGCGCCGCTATCTGCGGGAGGCCGTAGAGATCGACGCCGACAAACCCGTGCTGGTCGACCACTACATCCAGGGCAAAGAGGTCGAGGTGGACGCCATCTGCGACGGGCGGTACGTGTTCGTGCCGGGCATCATGGAGCTGGTGGAGCGCACGGGCATCCACTCCGGCGACTCCATATCCGTCTATCCCCCCTTCTCGATATCCGACAGGGTCAAGGGCATCATACTGCAGTACGCCAAAAAACTGGGACTGGGCATCGGCATCGTCGGGATCTACAACATCCAGTTCATCGTGGACCGCGATGTGAACGTGTACATCATCGAGGTGAACCCCCGCTCTTCCCGCACCGTGCCCTTCCTGTCCAAGGG
>JAFRMB010000147.1 GCA_017430945.1 Clostridia bacterium
GATCATCACGCCGTCATTGCCGTAAGCCTTGTTCGGGCACTCCATCAGGAAGCAGGAGGACACGGTCTTCATGCCGGGCTTGGACTTGATGACCTGCAGCGCGGGGCGCAGCATGTCGCCGGTGGAGTGGATCGCGCCGGAGACCAGGCCGTCCGCGTCGCCGAGCTTGACCATCATGATGCCGTAGTACATCGGGTCGGCGACCTTCTTCGCGGCCTCCTCCTCGGTCATGCCCTTGGCCTTGCGGATCTCATACAGGGCGGCGGCGTAGGCAGGCGCCTTGTCGCTGGTCGCGGGATCGATGATGTCGATGCCGGTCAGATCGGCGCCGGCGGCCACTTCCTTCACCTTTGCGGGGTCGCCCAGCAGGGTCAGCTTCGCCAGACCCTGATCGCGGATCATGACCGCCGCCTGCACGTTGCGGATCTCCTCGCCCTCGGGCAGCACGATGTGCTTGACGTCGGATTTCGCCTTTGCCTTGATCTTATCGATGATTGCCATGATGTCATCCTCCCATACTCTTCCGCGCATGATGCGCGAATATAATTCATCTCTATTATTATACGATAAACCGACAGATTTGAAAAGGGTTGAATGTTAAGGTTTGGGAATAAAGGGGCTCGCAGGTCCCGCGATCTGCCTTTCACGGAACAGGAGAAGATGACTGCGGCGGATGTCCGACTGCGGTCCGCGCGGGCCGCCGATCCGCCGGTGCGCCCCTTCACCGGCGGCATGACCCGTAAATCCATTCGGATTTAACCAAATGCGCCTATGAAACCGCCACAGAAAAGTCTATAATACGATGCAGTCAGGAACCTTTAATCGCGATCCCGTGAGGTCGGCAAGGCGCTTCGACGGCAATATGCGGCTTGTATGCCCTCGCGCTCGCGCGGGGGCATTTTTCGTGATGCGGGGTGTGTGGCCTTGGAAAAGAAGAATCAGCTGATGGACGAAGCGCAGCTTCGCAGGAGCATCACGCGCATCGCTCATGAGATCATCGAGCGGAACAAGGGCGTCGAGGATGTGCAGCTGGTGGGCATCCGACGCCGCGGCGAGCCCATCGCCCGGATGCTGCAGGGGCTGATCGAGCGCTTCGAGGGCGTTCGGGTGCCGGTGGGCACGCTGGACATCACCTTCTACCGCGACGATCTGACGCACAAGAGCGACGAGCCGAAGCTGAGCCGGACCGACATACCCTTCGATATCCGCGGCCGCACGGTGGTGCTGGTGGACGATGTGCTCTACACCGGCCGCACGGCCAGGGCAGCGCTGGACGCGCTGATGGACATCGGCCGCGCCAGGCGCATCCAGCTCGCGGTGCTCATCGACCGGGGACACCGGGAGCTGCCGATCCGCGCGGACTTCGTGGGCAAGAACGTGCCCACCGCCGTCAGCGAATTCGTGCGCGTGGCGCTCGACGAGATCGACGGCGAGACCGGCGTGTGGCTCTGCGATCTGTGAGTCGCATGCGAGAGCTTGATAACGGTTTCCCGAAAAAGGGAGCCGAGATCATATAAGGACGGTACCGACCGTCCGGACACTTCATTGAACCAATGAAAGGTGGATGGATTCTTATGTCTGAACAGGGTATCCGCGATGCGAGGCAGCTGGGCACGCCCAAGATGCTGCTTCTGGGCTTTCAGCACATGTTCGCCATGTTCGGCGCGACGGTCCTCGTGCCGGTACTGACCGGACTGCCGGTCGCGACCACGCTGTTGTTTGCCGGCCTGGGCACGCTGTTGTTCCACTTCCTCACCAAGGGCAGGGTACCTGCTTTCCTGGGTTCCTCGTTCGCGTTCCTGGGCGGCTACGCCAGCGTGGCGGCGCTGTTCAACAACACCGAGGCGCTGAACTGGATCCCCTACGCGGGCGTCGGCGTGGCTTGTGCGGGCGTCATGTACGCCGTGCTCTCCGCGCTGTTCAAGTCCTTCGGCGCGCAGCGCGTCATGCGCTTCTTCCCGCCGATCGTGACCGGCCCGGTCATCATCTGCATCGGCCTGTGTCTGGCCAACTCCGCCATCAACAACTGCGAGGCCAACTGGTGGATCGCCATCGTGGCCATCGCCATCGTGGTGGTGTGCAACATCTGGGGCAAGGGCATGATCAAGATCATCCCGATCCTGCTGGGCGTCGTGGGATCCTATGTGATCGCCGCGATCTTCGGCCAGGTGGATTTCTCGGGCGTGGCCTCCGCCAAGTGGGTCGGCTTCCCGATCCAGTGGAACAACACGGTGTTCTCGCTGTTCGGCAGCTGTGACGGTGGCAAGCTGGTGAGCGCCATCGTGATCATGGTGAGCATCGCCATCGCCACCATGATCGAGCACATCGGCGACGTCTGCGCGATCTCCTCTACCGTCGGCGAGAACTTCGTCAGCGATCCCGGCCTGCACCGCACCCTTCTGGGCGACGGCATGGCGACGGCTCTGGCGGCGCTGTTCGGCGCTCCGGCCAACACCACCTACGGCGAGAACACCGGCGTGCTGGCGCTGACCAAGGTCTACGACCCCGCCGTTATCCGCATCGCCGCGGTGCTGGCGATCCTGTTCTCCTTCTGCCCGAAGTTCGCCGCGATCGTCTCCGCCATGCCCGCCGCGACCATCGGCGGCGTGTCGCTCATCCTGTACGGCATGATCTCCGCCGTCGGCGTGCGCAACGTGGTCGAGAACCAGGTCGACTTCACCAAGAGCCGCAACATCATCATCGCCGCACTGATCATGGGCCTCAGCCTGGGCATCAACTTCTCCAGCGCGGGCGCGATCGTGCTCGGCCCCGTCAGCCTGTCCGGCCTGGCCGTCGGCGCACTGGTGGGCATCATCCTGAACGCTGTCCTGCCGGGCAACGACTACGAGTTCGGCAAGGATCTGCTGGGCGACACCTCGGTGAACTTCCAGCAGGGCGTGGACCGCGTGACCAACAAGAAGAAGTGATCCCAACGGCCGGTCAGGCGCGAGCCCGACCGGCCGTGATGCGCTCGGGGCCACCCGGGCAAAGCGTATATTTCATACGAATATACATTGGATTATGCATTCAGAACCGGTGACCGGCGGCGCAAACGGCCGAATTTACGTTCGCTTTACACAATGCAGTGGACAAACCGGCGGCAAACATGTATAGTATATACATCGCCCCCGATGTATAAATATACGGAGTGCGTCTATGCCCGATGGGGCAGAAGAATGGAGGTAGAGACCATGAAGAAGATCCTGGCAACGATCCTTTGCCTGATGCTCGCGATCGGCGGCTTCCAGGCGATGGCCGAAGCGGCTGAGCCCGTGGAGCTGAAGGTGGCCATCAACGCGCAGTTCACGACGCTGGACCCGGCGCTGAACACCGAGACGGTCAACAACTACGCGATCACGCACATGTACAGCGGCATGTTCCGGAAGGACGAGTCGAACAAGCCGGTCAACGAGCTCTGCGAGAGCTACACGGTGTCCGACGACGGCCTCATCTACACGTTCAAGATGGTGGAAGACGCGGTCTGGTCCGACGGCGTTTCCGTCACCGCCAATGACTTCGTTTACTCCTATCTGCGCGCGCTGTCCTACGGCGCGGACAACGCCTGGGCCATCAACGACATGATCAACTTCATCGAGGGCGCGAAGGAATACAGCGAGAAGGCGCTCGAGGCGGGCGAGAGCTTCGACTGCACGACGGAAGACGCCAGCGCGGTCGGCATCAAGGCGCTGGATGACTATACGCTCGAGCTGCGGCTCATCACGCCCCTGCCCTATCTGACCAAGCTGATGTGCAGCAACGTGTGGCTGCCGGTGCGCGCGGACTTCGCGCCACAGCACGAGTCGCTGTGGGCGTTTGACGTGGGCTATCCGTCCAGCGGCGCCTATACGCTGGCCGAGATCAGCGAAAACGAAGGCGCCGTGCTCCAGAAGAGCGCTTCCTACAGGTATGCCGACGAGGTGACGGTGGATCAGCTGGATCTCATCGTCATGGTCGACCCGGCCGCGCAGACCCTGGCGTTCCAGACGCAGGAGATCGACATCGCGATCGGCGTGGATACCGACACCGCGGCGTCCTACATCGGCACCGATAACCTGTGGATCATGCCCAGGTCGTCCAACTACTTCCTGGCCATCAACTCCGGCAGCACCGGTCCGGAATGGGCCAAGAACGTCAACGTCCGCCGCGCGCTGGCGCTGGCCATCGACCGCGAGGCGCTGGTGGACGTGCTGGGCGGCGCCATGATCTATCCGCCGCTCTACGGCTACGTGCCCAACGGCGTCAGCGGCGTGAGCGGCGATTTCCGCGAAGAGGGCGACGCCGACGGCTACACCCTGACCTACGATCCCGAGCAGGCGAAGGCGCTGCTGGCCGAGGCGGGCTACGACGAATCGAATCCCCTGTCCATCGTGTACAAGTACTCCAACAACGGCATGCACGGCGACGTCGCCACCATGCTGCAGTCCTTCTGGCAGGCCATCGGTGTGAACGTGGAGTTCGCGGCCGTCGAGTCCGGCGTGTTCTACGATCAGCTGGATCAGGGCGATTTCGAGATCTCCCGCTATGGCTACACCGCCTCTGACGACGCCAAGCAGTTCCTGGATCTGTGGACCCGCTCCATCCAGGTCGTGGCGGCAGTGGACGACGAGAACTACGACGACATGCTGCTCGAGGCGGCGAAGCTCCTGGATCCCGCCGAGTACTACACCGAGCTCCACAGGATCGAGGACTACTTCTGCGAGGAGAACGTCTATGTGATCCCGCTGTTCAACTACGCCGATCCCGTCCTGCTGCAGAGCGGCATCTCCGGTCAGCGCATGCTGGGCGATACGCCGAACTTCAGCCAGGTGGTCTTCGCCGACTGATCGATCGTCATACCATTTGAATCCTCGGGGAGCGCCCAACAGTGCTCCCCGTATTACCGTTTTGAGGAGAAAAACATGAAGCCGATCGACATCGATTCGCTGTTGGACATCCACTTCATCTCCGCCCCCGGGTACAGCCCGGACGGTCGGTACATCGCGTGCATCGCGTCGCAGGCGGACGACAGGGAGAACCGGTATCGGTCGTGCATCCATCTCATCGACCGTTCGACGGGCGCATCCCGGCAGATGACCTTTTCGGGCAACGAATCCGGCTATACGTGGGAGGACGGGCACACGCTGCTCTTCGCGGCCGAACGCGCGGAAGCCGACAAGCCGGAGAAGGGCGCGGAGAAGACCGTGTTCTACCGGCTGGATGTCACCGGCGGCGAAGCTTCAAGGGCCTTTGAGCTGCCGCTCAAGGCGCTTGAGATCCGATGCATCGGCGAGGGGCGGTATATCGCCCTGGCGGATGTCGACCTGAATGCGCCGGCGGGAGACATGGACGAGACGCTGCGCGGCGATCTCAAGGACTATCACGTGCTTGAGGAGGCGCCGTTCTGGTCAAACGGCAAGGGATTCGTTTCCCGGCACAGGCGGGCGCTGTTTCTGTTCGATGCAAAGAGCGGAAAGTGTGAGAAGCTGACAGAGCCGTTCTTCGATGTCGAGAGCTTTGACGTCAGGGGCGAGCGGCTGGTCTACACGGGCGCGCTGTATCGCGACGTGCGAAGCGCCTTCGGGCGGGCCCGGCTTTGCGATCTGAAGAGCGGCGACACGCGCGACCTGATCGGGCCCGACCGATACTCGGTCGGCGCGGCGCTCTTGACCGAGCGCGCCGTGATGCTGCCGATGACGACGATGGGACCCTGGGGGCTCGAGCAGCTGAAGGACTGGTATCGCTATGATCCTGAGACCGGCGATCTGCGCCTGCTCGCGCAGATGCAATATCACGTGGGGTCGGTCGGCGTTCTGGACTGCGCCTTCGGCGGCGGGTCTGAGGCGGTCGCGGTGGGAGAGAGCGTCTTTTTCATCGCCCAGCGCGGGAGCTGCTCGGAGGTCTGCCGCCTGACGCCGCAGGGCGAGGTCGCGCGACTTGCGCCCTTCGACGGCAACGCGATCTGGCTGACCGCCCACGGAGACGACATCGCGATCGTAGGGCATCCGAGGGACGGCCTTGGCGAGCTGTACGCGCTCAAGGACGGCGAATGGGCGCAGATATCGGATCACAACGGCGCATTCCTGCGCGTGCACCGCACGGCGAAGGCGGAGTACATGCCGTTCACGAATCCGGCGGGCGACAGGATCGACGGCTGGCTGCTGAGGCCGGCAGACTTCGATCCGGACAAGCGCTATCCCGGCGTCCTGGAGATCCACGGCGGGCCGCGCTGCACCTACGGCGCCGCGCTGCACCACGAGATGCAGGCGCTCTGCGCGGCGGGCTACCTGGTGTTCTTCTGCAATCCGAGGGGCAGCGAGGGCTACGGAGAGGCCTTCGCGGACCTGCGCGGCAAATACGGCACCGTCGACTATGAGGACCTGATGGCGTTCACCGATCACGTGCTGGATCAGGTGCCGCAGCTGGACAGCCGAAGGCTCGCGGCCTGCGGGGGCTCTTACGGCGGCTTCATGTGCAACTGGATCGAAGGGCATACGGACCGCTTCGCAGCCATCGCCTCGCAGCGCTCCATATCCAACTGGGTGTCGGATTTCGGCACCAGCGAGATCGGCATCGGCTTCGATAAAAACGAGATGGGCGCCGATCCGTGGACGGACATGGAGGCAATGTGGCGCCAGTCCCCGCTGAAGTACGCGGCAGACGCGAAGACGCCCATACTCTTCATCCACTCGATGTGCGACTACAACTGCACGCTGGATCAGGGCCTGGAGATGTTCACCGCCATGAAGTACTTCGGCGTGCCGACCCGCATGTGCCTGTTCGAGGGAGAAAACCATTCGCTGTCCCGCTCCGGCAAGCCGCGCCATCGCATCCGCCGGCTGGAAGAGATATTGGGGTGGTTCGGGAAGTATCTTGCGGCAGATACCACTGACGGCGGTGCCGTGACCGCAGAGAGGTGATCACATGGCAAAGTATGTGGCCATGCGCCTGGCGATCGGCGTGCTGACGCTGTTCGCGCTGGCGACCATAACCTTTTTCCTCATGCACATCATCCCGGGCTCGCCGTTCGCCGGGGAGACCAGCAAGCTGCCGGCGGCCGTCAAGGAGAAGCTCATCGAGAAATATGGGCTGGACAAGCCGATCGGCGCCCAGTTCGTCACCTACCTGGGGAACGCGCTGACGGGCGACTTCGGCACGTCCCTGAACCGGAAGGGCAAGGCGGTGGTCGACATCATCAAGGCCGGCATGCCGGCGACGGCTTCGCTGGGGTTCGTGGCGTTCGTCATCGCCATGGTCGTGGGCATCGCGCTGGGCACGATCGCCGCCTTCTCTAGGCACGGCTGGGTGTCCGGGGCGGCGGCCTTCATCGCGACCATCGGCGTCAGCGTGCCCAGCTTCCTGTTGTCCCTGCTCATGATGCTGTTGTTCGGCGTGCTCCTGCACTGCCTGCCCATCGTCGGGCTGTCCTCGTGGCGGCACTATATCATGCCGGCCACCGCGCTCGCCCTGGCGCCCATCGCCATGATCTCCCGCCTGGTCCGTACGAACCTGCTGGAGGTGATGAAGCAGGATTATATGGTCCTCGCGCGCAGCAAAGGCACGCCCGAGAGCATGGTCATACTGAGGCATGCGCTGAAGAACGCGCTGGTGCCGGTCATCACCTATGCGGGTCCGCTCATCGCCACGCTGTTGACGGGTTCATTCGTCGTGGAGACGCTCTTCTCCGTGCCGGGCATCGGCGCCGAGTTCGTCAACAGCGTGTCCAACCGCGATTATACGCTCATCATGGCGTTGACCATATTCTACGGTGCGTTCATCATCATCGCCAACATCATCACCGATCTGATCACCGCGATGCTGGATCCGCGGATCCGGCTCAAATAGGCTGGGGGGAGAGTATGGAAGATCTGTTCAGGGAATACGCAAAGGATCCCGGGCCGCTGCAGGCGATGCCGCCGGAGGAGATCCCCGACGCGCTGTTCGAGCGCCTGGACGACGCGGAAAAGGACAGCGAATTCGTCGCCCTGGCCTCCAGGACCTACCTCCAGGATGCGTGGATCCGTTTCAGGCGGAACAGGCTCGCGCTGATCGGGCTGGCGTTCATCGCCGTGATGATCCTGGCAGCCGTCCTGGTGCCGGCGCTTTCGCCATACACCTATGACGGCCAGGACATGACGCTGCGCAACGCGCCCTCCAGCTGGGCGCATCCCTTCGGCACCGATAAATTCGGGCGCGACATACTGGTGCGATGCATGTATGGCGCGCGCATTTCGCTGTCCGTGGGCTTCGCCGCGGCGCTGCTGAACCTGGTCATCGGGGTCGCTTACGGCGGGCTGTGCGGGTTCATCGGCGGCCGCGCGGACCTCATCCTCATGCGCGTCGTGGACATCCTGTATTCCGTACCGACGCTGCTGTATGTCATACTGATCATGTTGATCTTCGGCGCGAACATATTCTCGGTGCTGCTGGCGATCTGCGTATCGAGCTGGGTAGGCATGGCGCGCCAGGTGCGCGCGCAGGTGCTGTCGCTGAAGGAGCGGGAATTCGCGCAGGCCGCCTACGTCATAGGCGCCAGCAAGCCGCGGATCCTGTTCAAGCACCTGATCATCAACTGCATGGGGCCCATCATCGTGAACACCACGCTGATGGTGCCGGAGGCGATATTCACGGAGGCGTTCCTGGCGTTCGTGGGCATAGGCATCAGCATACCCATGGCGTCCTGGGGCACGATGGCGAACGACGCGCGGTCGCTCATCATGTCCTATCCCATGCAGATGGTGTGGCCGGTGGCGGCGATATGCCTGACCATGCTCAGCCTTCACTTCATCGGCGATGGGCTCAGCGAGGCGCTGGATCCGAGAAAGAGGTGAGCGGCATGGCGACGGACAGATTATTGGAAGTCCAGCACCTGACGGTGGATTTCAAGACCGACCAGGGCGTCGTGCAGGCGGTGCGCGATGTCAGCTTTGACGTGCGCGCCGGCGAGATCCTGGGCATCGTGGGCGAGTCGGGTTCCGGGAAGTCGGTGACCATGTATGCCATCATGGGCCTGCTGGCAGCCAACGGACGCGTCACTTCCGGCAGCGTGCTGTTCGGCGGCAGGGATATCGGACGCGGCGCGTTCGCTTCGGACAAGGCGTATCAGGGCGCGATGCGGCAGCTGCGCGGCAAGGATATATCGATGATCTTCCAGGATCCGATGACGTTCCTGAACCCGGTGCTGAACATCGAGCGACAGCTGGTCGAGCCGCTGCTGAACCACACGGACATGACCCGCGCACAGGCCAAGGCGCGTGCGCTTGAGCTCATGCGCGCGGTCGGGATACCTTCGCCGGAGAAGCGCATCAGGCAGTATCCGCACGAATTCTCGGGCGGTATGCGCCAGCGCATCATCATCGCCATCGCCCTGGCGAACAGCCCGAGGCTCATCATCGCCGACGAGCCGACGACGGCGCTGGACGTGACCATACAGGCTCAGATCCTGGAGCTCCTGCGCGACCTGTGCCGGTCGGCGGGGGCGTCGGCGATCATGATCACGCACGACCTGGGCGTTGTGGCGAGCCTGTGCGACAGGATCAACATCATGTACGGCGGTAAGCTGGTGGAGTCCGGCACCGACAGGGAGATCTTCTATCAGCCCAATCACCCCTATACCCGCGGTCTGCTCGGGTGCATCAACAATCCGGAGGAAGAGGACAAGCCGCTCCGGCCGATCCCCGGTTCTCCGCCGGACCTGTTGAAGCCGCCGCTGGGCTGTCCTTTCGTGGATCGCTGTGAACAGGCGATGAAAATATGCAAGCTGCGCATACCCGCGCCGGAAGCCCTCTCCGAAACGCATACCAGTGCCTGCTGGCTCAACGAACTTGACCGGCGCAAAAGGGGAGGTGTCGCGCATGGCTGAGCAGCCCTATGTATCGATCCGGAACCTCAGGACATGGTTCGACGTCACGCGCGGCCTGTTCGAAAAGAAGCAGATCGTCAAAGCCGTGGACGACGTGTCGATGGACATCTATCCCGGCGAGACGTTCGGCCTGGTGGGGGAATCCGGCTGCGGCAAGTCGTCGCTGGGGCGCACCATCGTGGGGATCAACAAGCCAACGTCCGGCAGGATCGAGGTCGACGGACAGGACGTCACCACGCTGCGGGGCGAGGCGCTGAAGCGCTTCAGGCGAAACGTGCAGATGATCTTCCAGGACCCCTACGCTTCGCTGAACCCGCGCATGACGGTGGGCGAGATCATCCGGGAGCCGATGGATATCCACGGCATCGGCGCCGGGGCCGATGCGCGAAACGCGAGGGTGGTCGAGCTGCTGCGCATCGTCGGGCTGAAGCCCGACCACATCCGGCGCTATCCGCACGAATTCTCTGGCGGCCAGCGCCAGCGCATCTCCATCGCGCGCACGCTGGCGACCGAGCCGCGGTTCATCATATGCGATGAGCCGATCTCCGCGCTGGATGTGTCCATACAGGCGCAGATCGTCAACCTGCTGGAGGGCATCCAGCGGGACATGGGCATTGCGTACCTGTTCATCGCGCACGACATCGGCATGGTCAAGCACATATCCGACCGCATCGGCGTCATGTACATGGGCCATTTGGTCGAGATGGGGAGCAGCAACGACGTTTACTTCAAGCCGATGCATCCCTACACGCAGGCGCTGCTCAGTGCGATACCGATCCCGGACCCCGTGGTCGGCAAGGCCCGTCAGCGCGTGATGCTGGAGGGCGAGCTGCCCTCTCCGGTCAATCCGCCGCCCGGCTGTCCCTTCAGGATGCGCTGCCCGCGCGCCGTTCCGGTCTGTGCCGAGGCGATGCCGGATATGCGGGAGGTGGACGGCAGGCACGTGGCCTGTCACATGGTCATGGGCGATTGACCGGGACAGCTGTTTGAATGGAGGACATGGATATGCTTGAAAAGTATGCGGCCGATCTGGAAGCGCTGGCGGCGTTCGCATGGGCGCATCCCGAACCGGGCTTTCGCGAGTTCGAGTGCAGCGGATCCCAGGTGGCCTACCTTCGCAAACAGGGCTTCGACGTATCGGAAGACGTGGCCAGCACGGTCACCGGGTATGTGGCGACGTGGGGCAGCGGCAGGCCGGTCATCGCCCTGCTGGGGGAATTCGACGCGCTGTACGGGCTCGCACAGCAGGCCGACTGCGCAGAGCAGCGCCCCGAGCCGGGCATGAAGATGGGCCACGGCTGCGGCCACCACCTGCTGGGGGTCGGCGCCATCGCCGCCGGCCTGATGCTTCGGGACATCATGATAGAAAAGGGCATCGGCGGCACGATTCGGATCTACGGCTGCCCGGCGGAGGAGAGCGGTTCGGGCAAGGCCTATATGGCGCGCGACGGGATCTTTGATGACTGCGACGCGGCGCTGACCTGGCATCCCTCCAACTTCCACATGGTGTGCCGCGGATCCAGCCAGAGCTGCATACAATGCTATTTCAGGTTCTACGGCGTGGCCTCCCACGCCGCCAGTGCGCCGCATCTGGGCCGCAGCGCGCTGGACGCGGTGGAGCTCATGAACGTGGGCGTCAACTACCTGCGGGAGCACATGGAGGACACCGACAGGGTGCATTACGCCATCACGGATCCGGGCGGCGCTTCGCCGAATGTGGTACAGGCCTATGCCGAGTCGCGATATCTGATCCGCTCGAGCACCAACCCGAAGTGCGAGGCGCTGTATGAGCGCGTCAGGAAGATCGCCCAGGGCGCCGCACTGATGACGGACACGCGGCTGGAGATCGTGTTTGACGAGGGACTGAGCAACACCGTGCCCAGCGAGACGCTGGAGGCGGTGATCGACGACGTGTTCCGGCAGATCGGTGTGCCGGAGTACACCGCGGAGGAGCGTGCGTACGCCCAGCGCTTCAAGGATACGTTCCCGATTGAAGGGCAGTTGTCCGATCTTCCCGCAGCAGCGTCGGACCGCGCCGCGCTGATCGACAACGTGCGCACGAGCGCGCTCTGCGACCGCTACGTCGGGACCGTCCATACCGAGATCTGCGAGATGGGCTCGACGGACGTGGGAGACGTCAGCTGGGTCACGCCGACGGCTACGGTCAACGCGAACTGCTACAGCTACGGCGCGGGCTGCCACAGCTGGCAGTGGGTCGCCCAGGGCCGGTCATCGATCGCCATGAAGGGCATGCTCCACGCGGGCAAGGTCATGGCACTGGCGGCCGTTCGCCTGCTTGAGGAGCCCGCGCTTCTGGACAAGGCCCGCGCCGAACTGGATCGCCGCCTGGCCGGGACCAGATACAAGTGCCTCATCCCGGATGACGTCAGGCCGCATTATTACGACTGAACCACATGCAAAAAGCTGCCGCGCAGGGGAACCTGCGCGGCAGTTTTGATGGGGATGTGTTTGACGCGGTCCCGCGCGTGCGTCACTGCGACTTACCTCTCGCGGTGACGGAGACGCGGTCGACGACGACATCTGCGTGGTACAGATAGATCCGGTCGTACAGGTTGACGGTGGAACAGCAGTGCCCCGGCATCACGAACGCCTTTTCCCCAATGGCGGTGCTCCAGCCGCTGTCGTAGAGCTTCAGGTGTTCCTCGTTGAGCTCGATCCTTCCAGAGATCCGCTGACCCGATGCATCTATGATGACCGGATCGTCCTGATCCGCGCCGATGCCCTTTACGCCGACATCCAGGATGACGGCGTCGTCGCTCCGACTCACGACGGTAGAAAGGACCCAAAGCGAAGGCCTGAACGGCACGTCGAGCCGGTCGTAGGTCGAATCCATGAACAGATAGCTGCCGGCCTGAAGCTCGGTGTAGATGCCGCCCGCCGCCTTGATGGCACAGGTCCCCGTGCTGCCGCCGGAGATGGTGGAGACCGCGATGCCGTTTTCGCGCAGACAGGCCGCCAGTTCGGCGACCCTGCGCTCGTTGGCATGGGTCGAATCGATGCGCTCCGCCGTCGAGACCATGTGGGAGGCGTAGCCCGCATAGGCCTGGATGCCGTCGTATTCGAGATTCGGCAGATGCACGATGGCCTGTGCCACCTTCAGATACGCTTCGACCGACCTCACGCCGCAGCGCTTCATGCCGATGTCGTATTCGACCAGACAGTGGATCGTGCTCCCGACGCTGACCGCCGCCCGCGACAGCGCCTCCGCGTTGCCAGCATCGTCGACGCAGACCGTCAGACGGCAAAGCCTGGCCAGAAGCGCGAGCCGGATGATCTTCTCCGGTTCCACGACCTGATTGGCGATCAGCACGTCGTCGATCCCGCTGTATACCAGATCCTCCGCCTCTGACAGTTTTGCACATGTCATGCCGATCGCGCCGGATGCGATCTGCATGTGTGCAATGGCAGCGCACTTGTGCGACTTGTAGTGCGGCCTGAGCCGAATGGGCTTGCCCTGAAGGATACCGGCCATGCGGTCCATGTTTCCTGCCATCACGTCGGCGTCGGCGATCAGGATGGGGGTCGGAAGGTCCATGATCTTCATGTGCGCTCATCTCCCTATGTAAATAACGGCCGCGTGCGGAGCGGCCCGCAAAATGCCGGGGTCTGACCCTGTCAGGCGGTCCTGTCCGGAGCGTGCGAAGGCACCGGCTTTCACCGCTGCGGTCGACCGGATCATCGAATATAAGAAAAAAGCCGCTTGCGCGACTTTTTTGGCACCTCCATGGGGACTCGAACCCCAGTTTTCGCCGTGAGAGGGCGACGTCTTAACCGCTTGACCATGGAGGCTTATCTGGCTGCCGAACTAGGATTCGAACCTAGACTAAATGAGTCAGAGTCATTCGTGCTACCTTTACACAATTCGGCATCGTTCCTCAGGCTACCGACGCCTGACCGACAAGTGATATTATACCTGAGACCCCTGAAAATGTCAATAGGCATTTCTGATTTTATTTTCATTTTACCTGTAGCCGGGGCCGGATCGGGAGCGCAGGCGGGGCAGGCCACGAGAAAAGTGTAAGAATGACAAAAAAGGCTTGTACTTTTGCGGGTTTTGTGTATAATACAATCATGCGATGCGCCGTGCGGTCGGGCTCGGCCGAAATGGGCGGCGCACGGGTCACTTGATTTGGGAGGAATGAGGATGGGTCTTGTGAAATGCCCTCGCTGCGAGCTGAATTACATGAACGATACGGACAAGATGTGTTCTGTATGCCGGCGTGAGGTGCGAGGGGAGACCGAGCAGTTTGAAATGATCGAGCTCTGCTCCGAATGCGGCGAGAACCCTGTCGTGCCGGGCCAGGAGCTCTGTGCCTTTTGCCTGAAGGAACAGGCGCGCCGCGCAGAGAACATGGACAATGACGACACCATCGTCCATGAGCCGGCCAATATCGAGATCGATTCGGTGTCCACGATGGACGAGATCGAGCTGGACATCGGCGGCGGGCTGGACGACGAAGTGTTCGACGATGACGCGGACTTCGAGGACGAAGAGGAAGAAGAGGACGAGGAAGACGAAGACGAGGAAGAAGAGGAAGACTGACCTTGGCCGTCTTTGCGATTTCCGACCTGCATCTGCCTGCCCGCGTCAAGCCGATGGATGTCTTCGGCGAGCATTGGCGGGGCCATTTTGACCGCATCCGCGCCGACTGGACGGCCCGCGTGCGCCCGGAGGACCTGGTGCTGCTGCCCGGCGATCTTTCATGGGCCATGCGCCTGGAGGAGGCCGCGGAGGACTTGGCGAGCATCGCGGCGCTGCCCGGCACGAAGCTGCTGCTTCGGGGCAACCATGACTATTGGTGGACGGCCATCGGCCGCGTCCGAAGGATGCTGGGCGACGGGATGTATGCCCTTCAGAACGACAGTATACTGATCGACGGCCGCCTGTATGCCGGCACGCGCGGCTGGTCCATCCCAGCGCCGGATGCCGCGGATGACGACGACCTGCGCATCTACCAAAGGGAGCGGATGCGGCTGGAGATGTCGCTCAAAAGTGCCCGCAGCCGGGATGCGAACGCGCCCATCACCGTTATGATGCACTTTCCGCCGCTGACCGCAGAGCAGCCCGGTTTCTCGGATATCCTGGAGGCCTATGGCGTCCAGGATTGCGTATACGGGCATTTGCACGGGGCCGGGCTGTACGGCGCCGTGCGCGGTGAGCACAGGGGCGTGCGCTACCACCAGGTATCGTGCGACGGACTGGATTTCAGGATGTATCTTCTGTATCCATAGATGTTTTTGAAGTGACCGGAGGCCTATGAAAAAGCTCTTGATGATCCTGAACCCGCGCGCGGGGATGCGGCGGGTCAACCGATATCTGCCGGAGATACTCCGGCTTTTTATTGACCACGGATACCGGTGCGAGACCTATATCACCGGCGCCAGCGGCGACGCCACGCGATACCTGGCCACGGGCGGGGCGGGAAAGCCGAACCTGATCGTCTGCGCGGGCGGTGACGGCACGCTCAACGAGACCATCGCAGGCATGCTGTCTGCGGGACTCAACTGTCCGCTGGGTTACATCCCCTGCGGCACGACCAACGACTACGCCTCCAGCATCGGCCTTACGAGCGATGTGGTGCAGGCAGCCCGGGACATCATGGAGGGCACGCCGCACGCGCTCGATATCGGCGTGTTCAACGGCCGTCACTTCGTGTACACCGCCACCTGCGGCGCGTTCGCAAAGGCGTCCTATTCCACGCCACAGATGGCGAAGAACGTGCTGGGCCATGTGGCATACATCCTCGAGGGGGCGCGGGACCTGGCCAACATCAAGCCGATCCATCTGTATGTGGAGACGGATGAGTACGATCTTGAGGATGAATTCATATTCTGCTCCATCACCAATTCGACCTCTGTCGGCGGCATCCTGAAACTTGACGCACAGCTGGTGGCGCTCAACGACGGCCGGTTCGAGGTGACGCTGGTGAAGCGGCCTGGCACGCCCGCGCAGCTCAGCCGCGTGCTGTACGGGCTGACCACGATGGAGATCCCCAACGAGATGATCTACTTCTTTTCGGCATCGAGGCTGCGCATCACCTGTGGGACGCCCGTCGAATGGACGCTGGACGGCGAGCGTGAGCCGGAGACGGGAAAGGTGCTGCTGGAGAACCTGCACAATGCCGTGCAGATCATCATACCCGAGCGCGGACAGGACAACCCGGCGCTGATGAGCAGCGAAGAGGGCGAGGATGAAGGTCAACTATCAGATTGAGATGGAGCGCGAGCTGGCCGGGATCGAAGCATCCGGAGCCCGGCCGCGCCTTCTGCTGCACAGCTGCTGTGCGCCATGCTCCAGCGCCGTACTCGAGCGGCTGACGCACTTTTTCGACATCGCCGTGTACTACTACAATCCCAATATCGACACGCGGGAGGAATTCGAGCGCCGCGCGGCCGAACAGCGCCGGCTCATCGGTGCGCTGCCCCGCGAAGGCGGGATCGAGTTCATACCGGGCGCATATGAGCCTGAGGCTTTCTACGAGATCTGCCGCGGACATGAGGCGGATCCGGAGGGCGGCGAGCGCTGCACGCGCTGCTTCCGGCTGCGGCTCGGCATGGCGGCACGGCTGGCGGCTGCGCGGGGGGATGACTATTACACCACGACGCTGACCATCAGCCCGCTCAAGGACGCCCAACGGCTCAATCTGATCGGCTTCGAGCAGGGCCGGCAGGCTGGCGTGCCCTGGCTGCCCGCCGACTTCAAAAAGAAGGACGGCTACCGGCGATCCTGCGCGCTCTCCGAACTGTACGGCCTCTACCGGCAGGATTACTGCGGCTGCGTGTTCTCTAGGCGCAGGGACTTCGTGCCCGCAGGCAGGCGGGACGGCTGATCGCTGCGCGCCCGGCCGCGCAAGGGTGCAGATGCCCCGGGGATCATTTATTGTCACCCGGTTTACACATACGGGTTGACAACACGGACCTTCGCATGTTACGCTGATCGCGAAGCATGCGGAGGTCATTTTATGTCTACAAAGAACGATGTGCTCGGCGCCCTGATGGCGTCAGACGGCGCTGTATCCGGCGAACGTTTGGCCAGAAAACTCGGCCTGACCCGGAACGCGGTATGGAAAGCCGTCGGTCAACTGCGCGAAGAGGGTTATGTGATCGATGCGGTGACCAACCTGGGTTACCGGCTGGCGAGCGCGCCGAACATGATATCGGAGCCGGAGATCCTTCGTTACACGGCCACGACCTGCATCGGACGGCAGCTGGAGGTGCACGCGCTTCTGGATTCGACCAACACCCGGGCAAAGCTGCTGGCGGCGCAGGGCGCGCCGCACGGCTTTCTGGTATGCGCCGATTCGCAGACGGAAGGGCGGGGCCGCTTCGGCCGGCAGTTCTTTTCGCCGGAGCACTCGGGCGTCTACATCACCTATGTGCTCCGGCCGAAGCTGCCGGCGGAACAGGCCGTGATGATCACGTCGATGGCCGCCGTAGCGGTGGCGCGCGCGATCGAGGCGCTGGCGGATCTAGAGGTGAAGATCAAATGGGTCAACGATCTGTACGTCAACGGGCGCAAGGCCTGCGGCATACTGTGCGAAGCGAGCATGGATTTTGAAAGCGGTCAGCTGGATCATGTGGTGCTGGGGATAGGCATCAACGTCGGCAGGATGCGCTTTCCGGACGAGCTCGAGTCGATCGCCACCTCGCTCGAAAACGAATGTCACGCACCTGTTTCCCGAAGCCGGCTGATCGCGGAGATCTCGAACCAACTGGAAGCGCTGTATCCCGATCTGGCGGTCGGCGCGTTCATGGCAGAGAACCGCGCGCGCTCGAACGTGATCGGGAGGGATGTGCTCGTGCTGCGCGGCAACGAGCGGTTTGAAGCGCATGTGATGGACATCGATGCCCGCGGCCGCCTGGTCATTCGAACGGCGGAGGGCATCTCGCGGGTCGGCGCGGGAGAGATCAGTCTGAAGGTGAGACAGGAAAGATGAATTCGAAGACGAAGGATATGGCGCTCGTCGCCGTGATGGCGGCGCTCATCTGCATCGCGGGGCCGCTGACGGTCCCACTGGGCCCGATCCCGCTGTCGCTGGCAAGCTTTGCGGTGTACATGGCCGGGGCGGTGCTGGGCTGGAAGCGCGGCACGCTGGCGGTGCTGGTGTATCTGCTCATCGGCATGGTCGGCGTACCGGTCTTTTCCGGGTTCTCGGCGGGCGTGCAAAAGCTGGCCGGAGTGACCGGCGGCTATCTGGTGGGCTATCTGCCGTGTGCGCTGATCACAGGTCTTGGCCGGACGGATGGGCGCGACGCCTGGAAGCTGCCTGCCTGCATGGTCGTCGGGACGGCGGTGCTGTACGCGATCGGGACCGCCTGGTTCATGCTGCAGACGCACGATCCTCTGAGCGGAGCGCTCGGCATATGCGTGCTGCCGTTCCTGCCAGGGGATGCCGTGAAGATCGCCGCGGCGACGCTGCTCAGCTTCCCGATCAGAAGGGCGATCGGGCGGCAGACGGCATAATACCGATCCCGATCCGGATCGATCTCGGTATAAAAAGTGGGCGCGGTGATACGCGCCCGGATGTTTGAAGGAAAGGGAAGAAAGGTTGGCAGGCGCCGGTATGCCGGCGCCCGCAGGGGGCGGCCTGTCTGCACGGCTCTGTGCCGCTGCGCGCTCGGACAGGCATTCGACGATCGCCCCCTGCGTTTTTTGTGCCGGGATGCCGCGAGGTCATTTGAATCGCGTCGTCTCATCGGCGAGAAAGAACAGCGCCAGGGTGCCGGGACCGACGTGAGCGCCGGTGACGGGCTCGTACATCACGGTCATGATCTGCCTGGGCGGATGATTGCGGCGCAACAGCCCGGCAAGGAACTGGGCATCCGCTTCACAATCGGCGTGGGCGATCCCGACGATCTGGCTGCCCGCGTCCACCACCTGTTCGTCATAGCGCCTCGCCAGCGCCTCGATGGCCTTTCTGCGGCCGCGGGCCTTGGCGTAGGTGACGATCTGGCCGCGCTCGTTGCCCTTGAGCAGCGGCTTGATCTGCAGCATCGTGCCGACCAGCGCGACGGCGCCGGAGACGCGCCCGGTCTTTTTGAGGAACATCAGGTCGTCCACCATGAAGATCTGGCACATGCGATGGCGCAGTGCGAGCAGCTCTCTGGCGACATCGGAGAGGCTCATCCCCGCTTTGCGCATCTCGACGGCTTTGAGCACCAGTATGCCCTCGCCAAGGGACGCGCCAAGCGTGTCCACCATGCGGAATTCGCGGTCCGGATAGTCTTCCTTCAGCTGGGCCATCGCCGTCATGGCCGACTGGAAGGAGCCGCTGATGCCGGACGACATGCCGATGAACAGTATGTCCTGGCCGCTGTGCAGCAGGGGCTCGAAGCAGTCGATGTAGGCCTGAGGGTTGATCTGCGATGTCGTGACGCCGGCACCGCCGCGCATGGCATCGTAGTACAGCTTGCCGTCAATGGCTTCGGTGTCAAGGCAGGCATGCTCCTTGCCGTCGTAGCTGTAGTGGAAGGGGAGGACCAGCACGTCGTCCGCCTTCAGCAGCGGGCTGGGCAGGTTGGCCGAGGTGTCGGTGATGATGGAGTAACTCATGGACGATTGCCTCACAATACATAGAATATGACGCACAGGAACTGCAGCAGGCTGCCGATCAGGGTGGATACGTGGAAGGCGGCGTGCATGTAGCGCTTCTTTTTACCCAGCCCATACAGCACGGCGCCCGCCGTGTAGGCGATGCCGCCCGTCAGCAGCAGCGTAAAACCGCCGGGTCCCAGCAGCCGGTAGACCAGATCGATCCGGACGAGTATGCACCAGCCCATCAGGATATAGCAAAGCATGGAGAACCGACTGTATTTTTTCAGATCGACGGCCGTCAGCGACGCACCCAGCGCCGCAAGGGCCCAGACAACGCCAAAAAGCGCCCAGCCCCAGCCGGGAGAGAAGCGGCGTATCGTACACAGCGTGAAGGGCGTGTAGCTGCCCGCGATGAGGAGATAGATCGTACAGTGATCGATGACCTGCATGACCTTTTTGCCCATGAGGTTCGGGGAAAGGCCGTGGTAGACGCTTGAGATCGCGTACAGCACGAGCAGGGAAAAGGCGTAGATCGAGCCCGATACGACCGCATAGGCGTCGTGATGCCTTGCGCCGATGATGGGGCAGAGCACACAGGCCAGAATGCCCAGCGCGCCGCCCACGATGTGGGTCACCATGTTGGCGACCTCTTCGCCCCGCGTATAGTCCGGGAGAACGCGCTCCTTCAATGGTGTCCGCTTCATGTTGGCCACTCCCTCTCGCCGAACGCCGCAGACCGCGACGATTCGTTTTAAGAAAACCATGTAATCTAGTTTTCAATACTATATTACATGGTTTGAGTGTTTTTGTCAACAGAGAAGAGAACCATTTTAAGGGCGATCCTGTTAAAAACCTGTTCCGGGGACGCGGTCAGACCTTGTAAGCCCTGGGCGTCGCGGTCGGAGCCATGGGAACGGTGGGTCCGTTGTAGCCGTGTTCATCGTGGGGGAACTCCTCGAAGGGATTCCCGTCCTCGTCGTTCTCTTCAAGGGAGATGGTGAACGTGAAGGGGGCATCCTGGATGGCAAAGGGCACCAGCGGATCGCCCGTGTCCTGATCCATGGCCGCCAATGTGGCGGTGAGTGTGCCGGTGTAGGTGCGGGACAGCTCGGACGAGGTCACGGACTCAAAGTTCATGCTGTAGGTGGAGCCGTCGGGATAGATGCGTCCCTCGGACTGCCCGGCGAAAAAGTACTGCTCCTTGTCCATGGCGTTCAGGATCAACACGACGGAGCAATCCGGGTCATCCTTCAGAGACTGTTCCGGCGTGAGCACGCTGCCGGATCTCACGGTATCCGGGAAGATCATGTACAGCTCAAACAAATACTCGGAATTGTCCGAATAGGCGAAGAACGATGCCTGCACCGTGCCGTCGATGATCGAGGAATACTCCTGCGAGCCGTCGAAGGCCAGCTGCGTGCTGCGGCCGTCGATGGTGATCTCAATGGCTTCCCGGCTGCCATCCACGGTGTTGAAACGGCTGTCGTCGGACGGACCGAAAAAAGAGAACGCATCGTCCTCCGCCCGGCAGACCGGACAGGCCGCCGCGATGACCAAACACAGCAACAGGATCAGAAACCTTTTCATCGCAATACTCCCTCGCATCGGCATTTGCGGACGCCGTGACAGCGTCGATACAGACCGGCACGAAATCATTTTAACGCCATCCGCGGGGATTGTCAAGAAAATGAGACAAAACATGGTTGATTTTACGATATAAAAATGATAGAATACCGCAAAACCGGACAAAAGGTGGGCAAACATGATCAGGATCGCGATGAAAGAGGATGTACCGGCCATGCTCGCAATATACGCGCCGTTCGTCGAACGGACAGCGGTGAGCTTTGAATATGACGTGCCGTCCCTGCCCGCCTTCGAAGCGCGGTTCGATGCCGTCACCGCCCGATATCCCTGGCTCGTGTGGGAGCAGGACGGCAGGGTGCAGGGCTATGCCTACGCGAATGTGGCGCTCAGCCGCGCGGGCTATCAGTGGTGCGCGGACGTCACGATCTATCTGGCGCCACAGGCGCAGCACACCGGCGCGGGACATGCGCTGTACAGCTGCCTGGAGCGCGTCATGGCGCAGCTGGGCTATCGCTGGCTGTACGCGCTGGTCTCGGCGTCGAACGAACGCAGCTGCCGGTTCCACGAACACAGGGGCTACACGCTGCAGGGCAGGTTCCGGCGCTGCGCCTGGAAGCTGGGAAAGTGGCACGACCTGAACTGGTACGGGCTCGCGCTGTGCGACGACGCGCCGCCGGACGCGCCGCCCGCGCCTTTCACACCGGAGGCGATGGAAGGCGCCTTCGGCGGCTGAGGGGCGTCCCGCCGTCGGTTTCGGTCCTTATATGCGCCGAAAAACGGCGCCATGGGACAATTTGACGATAAAACAGTTGACAGGACCTGCTTTATCTGATATAATTACATTCGCTGGTTTGGTTCAGGAGAGATGGCCGAGTGGTTTAAGGCGCTGGTCTTGAAAACCAGTGATGCCGAAAGGCACCGGGGGTTCGAATCCCTCTCTCTCCGCCAATTGAACAGTCTGGAGAAGTACCCAAGAGGCCGAAGGGGCTCCCCTGCTAAGGGAGTAGGGTGGGATAACTGCCGCGAGGGTTCAAATCCCTCCTTCTCCGCCAAAGAAAAAGCCTGAAAACAGCAGTGTTTTCGGGCTTTTCTCATTCCATCATATCGTGGATGCCCCCTGAATCGACCCTGACAGGATCCAACACCCATATTAACTCCAGTTTCGAGGTTCCTTTCAGCAGGGCCCACCCTGCCATCGGCGTTATACATCGGAAGGCACCCCCGCATTCGGATACCTCATGGGAGCATCGTTTCCATGAGTTCTTCAGACGCGAGAAGGCGTCTATCGCGCGGGCCCGTTCCGGGGAAGGCGGATCCCGCCGCCATCCGCCTGCTCCAGCTGCAGCAGGCGCGCCTTTCTGTCGATGCCGCCCGCGTAGCCGGTCAGGCTGCCGTCTGCGCCGACGACGCGGTGGCAGGGGACGATGAGGGAGATCGGGTTGCGCCCGACCGCACCGCCGACGGCGCGCGCGGACACGCGCCCGGCTCCCGTTTGCGCGGCGATCCTTTCGGCGATCTGGCCGTAGGTCATGGTGTGCCCGTACGGGATGGTGCGCAGGATCTCCCATACGCGCCTGCGGAAGGGCGTCCCGCGCAGGCTCAGCCTTGGCGCGGGACCCGGTGCCCGGCCGCTGAAATAGGTGTCCAGCCAGCGATCCGCCTCGTCAAATATCGCAAGCGCCCGCGCATCATGGGCCGCATCCAGCACGCTGCCGAAATGCCCCTGGCCGTCGAACCACAGGCCGACGAGCGCCTCGCCGTCGCTTGCCAGCGTGATGCCGCCCAGCGGCGACGCATAGTGATGTATGTGGTCCATGGTCATGCTCCTCAAGCAGCGTATTGCGCGCGTGATCCTCGCAGGATCCCGCTCAGACGGCCAGGAAGAACTTGACGATGAACAGGAGCGCGATCACGTAAGTGACGACGGAGACCTCCCTCGCCTTGCCGGTGAACACCTTGATGCCGGTCGAGCAGATGAGGCCGATGCCGATGGCATGGCCGATGGAGCCGGAGATGGGCATCGCGATGAGCATCAATGCGACCGGCGCCGCCTCACCGATGTCGTCGAAGCTGACGTTTTTCAGGCCGCTCATCATGATGATGCCGACATAGATGAGGGCGGAGGAGGTGGCCGCCGCCGGGATGATCGCCGCGATGGGGGCCAGGAACATGCAGGCCAGGAAGAGGACGCCGCACGTCAGCGCGGTCAATCCGGTGCGCCCGCCGGCCTCGACGCCGGACGCGGATTCCACGAAGGTGGTGACGGTCGACGTTCCGGTGACAGCGCCGGTGAGGGTGCCGATCGCGTCGGACAGCAGGGCTTCCTTCATCTGAGGCATCCGCCCCTCCCTGTCCACCATGCCCGCTCGGGAGGCGGTGCCGACCAGCGTGCCGATGGTGTCGAACATGTCGATCATACAGAAGGTGAGGATCAGCGTGACGGCGGTGAACCAGCCCATCTGCAGGAAGCCCGAAAAGTTGAACCTGAAGAGCGTCGTTCTGAACATGTCCCCGAACGCGGGCACGAAGGACGCGGTCCTGAGGGAGGCGAAGGGATCCCGGTGGAGGAACGCGAAGTCGCCGACCCAGTAGATCACGGAGGCAAAGAGCATGCCGAGTATGACGGCGCCCTTGACCTTGCGCCGATTCATGATGATGATCGCGAACAGGCCGGCGAACATGGTGATCACGGAGAGCACCATGACGGGGTAGGCGGTGCCCATGACGTCGCGCGCGTGACCGGCGGTCAGCGCGCCGAAGAAGTCGCGCATGACATAGTACTGGTTGAAGTTCTCGTCGGCGATGTAGACGTTGGAGCCGAGGCCGATGTTCATGAGCATGAGGCCGATGGCCGGCGCGATGCCCATGCGCACGGGGAGGGGGATGCACTCGACGATCTTCTCGCGCAGATTGACCGTGGACAGCAGGATGAATACGATGCCCTCCACGAGGATGATGACCATCGCGGCCTGGAAGGACGCCACGTAGCTCATGCCGGTGATGGCGACCAGATTGGATACCACGACGGCGAAGAAGTTGTTGAGGCCCATGCCGGGGCCGAGGCAGAAGGGCTTGTTTGCAATGAACGCCATGCAGGCCATGCCGACGAAGGAGGCGATACAGGTGGCCAGGAACACGCCGTTCCACAGCTCGGTGCCGCCGGCGCCGTAGTTCGTCAGCACATTGGGGTTGAGCGCGATGATGTAGGCCATGGTCATGAAGGTGGTCAGACCGGCCACGATCTCCGTGCGCGCCGTCGTGCCGTTCTCTCTGAGCCTGAACAGTCTTTCCAACATGGGGAGTCCTCCTCTCTGTTTGCCGGGATCGCTCGCGGATCCGTTCCCGAGGCGGCTTGAAGCCTCAGCCGCACCGGATCACTTGAATGTGTTCATGTAGACGTCCCAAACGGGCTCGGGCACCAGGCTTCCGCCCGTCGCCCAGCAGATCTGGGTGCAGTTCCTGAGCCGCTCGGCATCCAGGCCATGAGCGGACAGATATGCCCGGCCCCTTTCATGCGCCGTGAGGCGGGAGGGGCCGATAAACGCCGCGCAGCTCGACGGCTCGATGCGGATGCCCTCGGCATCCGCCAGCATGCGCATGAAGTCGTAGAGTCTCCCGTCCGCCACGGTGAACGCCCCGGACACGAGGTTCGCGTCGATCCGCGTCACGAAGCCGGAGGGACTTGCGCAGGCCAGGCCGTCCGCGTCCGTGATCCCGCTGATGTCAAAGTCGTGGACGTTCGCCTTTTCGTACATGCCGGTGGCAAATCCGAGCAGCACCGAAGGGCATTTGACCGGTTCCGTGAAAAAGCAGTGGACGTCGTCTTTGAACACGCGCTTCAGCCCGTAGGCGATGCCGCCCGGCGCGCCGCCGACCCCGGCGGGCAGGTATACGATGAGCGGGTGCGACGCGTCCACAGGGATGTCCTGCTCCGCCAGCTGCTTCTGCAGGCGGAGAGCGGCGACGGCGTAGCCCAGAAAGAGGTCGACGGAGTTTTCGTCGTCCACGAAGTAGCTGTTCGGGTCCAGGTCAGACAGCCTGCGACCCTCCGATACGGCGTGAGAATAGTCGTCGGCGTATTCCACCACCTCTACGCCCTTGCTGCGCAGCAGGTCCTTCTTCCACTGCTTCGCGTCCGCGGACATGTGCACCCTGGCCCTGAAGCCCAGTGCGGCGCCGGCGATGCCGATAGACAGGCCGAGGTTGCCCGTCGAACCGACCTGCACCGTGTAGCCTCCGAAGAACCGCCTCATTTCGTCGGAAGCCAGCTTTGCGTAATCGTCGCCGGGAGCCAGCTTCCCGGCGGCGATCGCCAGCGTCTCCGCGTGCTTGAGGACCTCGTAGATCCCGCCGCGCGCCTTCACGGAGCCGGCGATGGCAAGGTGGCTGTCCATCTTCAGCAGCAGGCGCCCGGGGATGTCGGCGCGGCAGGCCGCTTCCATACGCGCCCGCATGGCGGGGATGGGCCTGAGCGGGGATTCGATGACGCCATCCGTCTCCGCGGTCTCCGGGAAGCGCTTCCTGATGAACGGGGCGAACCGCGCCAGCCTGTCCGACGCGCTGCGGATGTCCCGGTCGGACACGATGAGCTGGCACAGGGGATCGGTCGCCTCGAACGGAAGCAAGCGGGGGTTGATCCACACCGTCTCCTTCTGCTCGCCGACATCCCTCAGGGCGTCGTTATGCTGCATGGCTTCAATGGCGTATGGCTTCATGGAAAGACTCTCCCGATCTCGTCATGCGGTCGCAGCGCGGCATTTTGCTCTCACTGACAGTATACCCGACTTTTCCGGCAAATACAAGGGAAACGAGCCATATTAGTCGGGGACGGGAACGTTTTTCCGGCGGGTTATCGGTCGCGGGGCGGGCTGCCGGCGCATGTGCGTCCTGCCGCTCAGGGGACCGGACCCTTTCGCGGTCCGCGCTTGCGCGATCGGGCCGGATGCGCTATACTGGCGATGGAGATGGCCGTTGGAAGACGGGGCCGTGCGCCGGCCGCCGTCCCGGGCCGGACAGATCATCGGAGGGATGCTTCATGAAGCCTTATGTTCGTTCGGTGCAGTACTACGAGACCGACATGATGGGCGTGGTCCATCACGCCAACTATCTCCACTGGATGGAGGAGGCACGCATCGACTTTATGGATCAGCTGGGCTTCCCCTATGCGAGGATGGAGGCGGAGGGCGTGCTGTCGCCGGTGAGGTCGCTGGCGTGCGATTACCGGCATGCCTGTACCTTCGGCGACGAGATCACCATCGCCCTGTCGGTGGCGTCCTTCAACGGCGTCATCATGGCGATCGAATACACCATGAAGGATCAGCGGGGCGAGACCGTCTGTACGGCCCGGTCGGAACACGTGTTCCTGAACCGGGAGGGGCGATTCGTGCGCATGAAGCGGGACATGCCGGCGTTCTGCGAGGCCATCGAAGGCGTTATGGGCGGGAACGGCGAAAAATGAAGCAGTCGGCACGCGGCAGCCGGACCGACGCGGACGCACGGAAGCTGTACGGACGGCAGCTCCCGGGCGTTTTCATCGGTCGGGGAACGGGACGGGGCGTCGAAGGTCCCTGTTAATTTCAACGTGAGGCGCGTTTTTCGGGAAGGCGGCGCATTTACATTTGCGGGCGTTTGTGCTATCATCTTAGCGTGTGGCGCACGATGAACAGCAGGCGCGCCGCACGCTACAGGCATCCGGCAAGGAGAGAACGCTATGATCAAGCTCTATGATACAGGCATCTACCTGGTGAACGGCACGGACATTTGCACCGATGCGGCCGAGGTGGCGCAGAAGACGGGCTCGGCGCCCGGCCGAGCCGGGGCGGAGGCGGGGACCATCGCCTACGGCATCCTGGCCGCGCACAACCGCTCCGGAGATATGAACGCGCTTCAGCTGAAGTTCGATTCCATGACCTCCCACGACATCACCTACGTGGGCATCATACAGACGGCCCGCGCATCGGGCATGACGGCGTTCCCGCTGCCCTATGTGCTCACCAACTGCCACAACAGCCTCTGCGCGGTGGGCGGCACCATCAACGAGGACGACCACAAGTTCGCGCTCTCCGCCGCGCACAAGTACGGCGGCATCTATGTGCCCGCGAACCTGGCGAACATACACTCATACAACCGCGAGACCATGGCGGGCTGCGGGCGCATGATCCTGGGCTCCGACAGTCACACGCGCTACGGCGCGATCGGCACGATGGCCGTGGGCGAGGGCGGCGGCGAGCTGGCCAAGCAGCTGGTTGGCCGCACCTATGACTTCGCGCGGCCCGGCGTCATCGCCGTCTACCTGACCGGCGCGCCGAAGCCAGGCGTCGGCCCCCACGACGTGGCGCTGTCCATCGTCGGCGCGGTCTATAAAAACGGCTATGTCAAAAACAAGGTGATGGAGTTCGTCGGCCCCGGTGTATCCGGGCTGTCCATGGAGTACCGCAACGCCGTGGATGTCATGACCACGGAGACCACCTGCTGGTCCTCCGTCTGGGTGACGGACGACCGCACGCGGCAGTACCTCGCGCTGCGCGGGCGGCCGGAGGCGTACCGGCAGCTCATGCCCGCGGACGTGGCCTGGTACGACGGCTGCGTGTACGTGGATCTTTCGACGGTCGAATGCACCATCGCCATGCCGATGCACCCGTCCAACACGTTCACCATCCACGAACTGCAGCAGAACGCTGCGGACATCCTCCATGCGGTGGAGGACGCGGCCAACCAGCAGATCCGCGGCGCGCGCATGGACATCGTCTCCAAGCTGCGCGACGGCGCGATATGGGTCGAACAGGGCGAGATCGCGGGCTGCTCCGGCGGCACGCTCGAAAACATCTGCGCCGCGGCGGACATCCTCCGGGGCGGCAGTACCGGCAACGGCGCCTTCTCGCTGAGCATCTATCCCGGCTCCATGCCGGCACTGGCGGAGCTCGTGCGCAACGGCTGCGCCGCGGACCTCATCGCGGCGGGCGTCCTGCTGCGCGAGTGCTTCTGCGGGCCGTGCTTCGGCGCAGGCGACTGCCCGGCCAACGGCGAGCTCTCGATCCGGCACACCACCCGGAACTTCCCCAACCGGGAAGGCAGCAAGCCCGGCGAAGGCCAGATGAGCGCGGTCGCGCTGATGGACGCGCGCTCGATCGCAGCCACCGCCCGAAACGGCGGCCGGCTGACGGCGGCGACCGACCTGGATGTCGACTATACGGACTACGAGGACCGCTACGACGGCGGCATCTATGAAAAGCGCGTCTACAACGGCTGGGGAAAGCCGGAGCCCGAGTGCGAGCTGCGCTTCGGCCCGAACATCAAGGACTGGCCGGACATGCCTGAACTGACGGAGGACCTGCTGGTCAGGATCTGCAGCTACATCACCGATCCGGTGACCACCACCGACGAGCTCATCCCCTCCGGCGAGACGTCCGCCTACCGATCCAATCCCGAGCGGCTGTCCGAATTCGCGCTCTCGCGGCGCGATCCCAAATACGTCCCGCGCAGCAAGGCCGTGCGCCAGATCGAGCGCGACCGGCGCGCGGGGAAGGACCTCCCGGAGGAGATCCTGGCCGTGTACGCCGCGCTGTCGCGGGCGGGCATCGCCTGTGACCCGCTCCACACCGACATCGGATCGGCGATACTCGCCAACATGCCCGGCGACGGCTCCGCCCGCGAACAGGCGGCCTCGTGCCAGCGCGTGATGGGCGGCAGCGCGAACTTCGCGAAGCAGTATGCCACGAAGCGCTATCGCTCCAACTGCATCAACTGGGGCATGACGCCGTTCCTCGTCGAGGATCCCGGGGTGTTCGGGCTGGGCGACCACGTGTTCATCCCCGGCCTGCGCAGGGCCGTGCTCGAAAACGCCGGCGAGATCCGCGCGTATGCGGTGAAACCCGACGGCACGGTGACGCCGTTCGCGGTCACCACCGGTGCGCTCACGGGGCCCGAGCGGCAGATCATCGCCGACGGATGCCTCATCAATTACTACAGGAACCATTGATCCGCGGGACCGCATGCGGAAGGGGAGGATGGCTATGAGCGGGTTTCAGGCGTTTCTGAAGCGCAAGAACATCGAGATATCGCTGCGCCGCTATGGCATCGACGCACTGGGCGCGATGGCGCAGGGCCTGTTCTGCTCGCTGCTGATCGGCACGATCATCAACACCATCGGCACGCAGTTCCGGATCCCCTTCCTGACCGCGCCGGTGGCGACGGTCGGGCAGACGGCCTACACGGTGGGCGGCATCGCGTCGGCCATGAGCGGCCCGGCGATGGCGGTGGCCATCGGTTACGCGCTGAAGTGCCCGCCGCTCGTGCTGTTCTCGATGATATCGGTGGGCTTTGCCTCCAACGCGCTGGGCGGCGCGGGCGGCCCGCTGGCGGTGCTCGTCGTGGCCATCGTCTCCGCCGAATTCGGCAAGGCGGTCTCCAAGGAGACCCCGGTGGACATCCTGGTGACGCCGCTGACGACCATCGGCATCGGCATCTGCCTGTCGTGGCTCATCGCCCCGGCACTGGGCCGGGCGGCGACGCGGGTCGGCGATCTCATCAAATGGGCGACTGAGCTCCAGCCGTTCCTGATGGGCATACTGGTCTCGGTGCTGGTGGGCATGGCGCTGACGCTGCCCATCTCCTCGGCGGCCATATGCTCGGCGCTGGGGCTAACGGGGCTGGCAGGCGGGGCGGCGGTCGCGGGCTGCTGCGCCCAGATGATCGGCTTTGCGGTGATCTCGTTCCGCGAGAACCGCTGGGGCGGCCTGCTGTCCCAGGGCATCGGCACGTCGATGCTCCAGATGGGCAATATCGTAAAGAATCCCAGGATCTGGATCGCGCCGACGCTGGCCTCGGCCATCACGGGCCCCATCGCCACCTGCGTGTTCGGACTGCGCATGAACGGCGCCGCGGTGTCCTCCGGCATGGGCACCTGCGGGCTGGTGGGACAGATCGGCGTCTATACCGGCTGGGTCAACGACATCGCCGCCGGCACGAAGGCGGCCATCACGGGCATGGACTGGTTCGGGCTGGCGATGATCTCGTTCATATTGCCCGCGGTGCTGTCCGTCGTCATCCACATGGGCGTGCGCCGGCTTGGCTGGGTCAGGGACGGCGACCTGAAGCTGAACTGACCGGAGCGCGCCCCGGAAAGGCATTACAGTGACGACCGAAGAGCGAGGGAGATCGGATCCATGAAAAAACTGATCGTATTCGGCGGCGGGACGGGGCTGTCCTGTTTGCTGTCGGGGCTCAAGCAGTTTCCGGTGGAGGTGACCACGGTCATCACCGTGTCGGACAACGGAAGCTCCACCGGCGTATTGAAGCAGGAGTTCGACATCCCCGCCGTGGGCGACGTGGGCAAGGTGCTGCTGGCCATGGCGAACGTGGACGACGACCTGCTGGACCTGCTCAGCTACCGCTTCAGGCGCGAAGGCTCGTCGCTGGACAACCATCCGGTGCGCAACATACTGCTCACGGCGCTCATCGACCTGAAGGGCAACCTGACCGAGGCCACGCGATACATGAGCCGGCTTTTGAACATCAAGGGCGAGGTGCTGCCACTGACCGAGGAGCGCGTGGATCTGGTGGGACGCAGCAGGACCGGCAAGCGGTCCTTCTACGGCGAGGAGAGCGTCAGCCGCAACATCCGCAGCATCGCAAGCCTGTCCTACGATCACGACATACACATCAGCAACGCGGTGAAGCAGGGCATCGCGAACAGCGACCTCATCATCTTCAGCCCGGGCAGCCTTTACACCAGCATATTGCCGCACCTGATCGTGGACGACATCGTGGACGCCATCTGCGCATCGAAGGCGCCGATCATGTACGTGTCCAACCTCGTGACGCAGCCGGGCGAGACCGACCGGTACAACGTCAGCGACCATCTGAAGGTCCTGAACCGCTACCTGGGGGACCGTCGGGTGGAGGTGGTCATCAGCAACAACGCCGACATCGACCCGGAGATCGTGTCCCGCTACCTTGAAAGCGAGGGAAAGACGCTGGTGGAGATGGACCGCGAGAACGTCGAGGCGCTGGGCGCGCGCATCATCGAGGACGGCATCTTCTCGATCGAAGACGGGCGCATCCGCCACGATGCCCTCAAGACGGCCTTCCTGATCTTCAGCTATCTCATGGGTTCCCGCGACGACGCGTAAGGCAGACCGCTCGGCTTCAGGCGTCCTCTGGCCGATCCCTTTTGAACTGAGCCCGCCATGCGCCGCCGGCTGTGCGCCGGGGCATCGCGACATCGGGAACGGTCTTTTCGTCGCGTTTTGTCCGTAGATCGATCCCGCGGGTGATCCTGAGGCATAAAAAGACCGTTCCACGTGTTCAGCCTCTCTTTGTTCGTCAGTCAACTCTCTGCTTTTTCGAACGAAAATGATTATAGGCTGGCCGACTTTCGTACTTACATGGACAATTATGAAGAATAGAGGTGTGCCGGATGAAAAATGTATTCGTGTTGGTATTGGTACTGATGCTGTGCGCGATGGCGATGGCAGAGGGCATGACGCCCGCTGCTTATCTTGCCAGCCGCGGACTGATGGTCCTGGATGAAAACCAGATAGCTGCAATGGGCGGCGAATCGTCTGATTCTCCGGACCTCAATGGCTTATCTTACTTTCTGCTCTCGACCGGCGGAGAAAACTCGCCACCGATCTTTGCATTCAACGACGGGCATATAATGTATATCGCCATGGAGATGGGCGCAATGTTCGGCAGCCCGACAATGGATGGGAAAGCATTGAGCCAGGTGTTTATCGAGATGTGTGAAATGTTCGACTTTGATGTGTACGGATTTGGGAGCGGCGACAGCACGTCCTTCGGGTATGTGTATGGAGATATGGACAAGCTGATGGAAGTTGCCGATGTTAACGATGGAGCACTTCATGACACGAAGATCTGTCAAACAAAGGATGAATTTTTCGATACGTTGCTGGATTTCGTGGGGTGATACAAAAGAAACACACAGGGACGGAAATTTTGTGTTCAACAAACCAGCTACATGCTCACAGTATTGATACTCGATCCTGTCATTCGATTGATTAGGTGGATCAAAAGACCTGTGTTCTGAAGTATAGCACGAAAGTACTGCCACTATGTTTTCCTTGCAATAGTTTTGCCAAGGTGGTATAATAATTATGCTTTATTGTGGACTATACAGGATTCTGAGAGGAGTGTGATTTAGTGAAAAAAACACTCCTGACTATTGTTTTGATTGTAATATGTCTGATACTTGCGGCTTGTGGTGAACGGGTAACATACCATTGAAACTACGTCCTACCTTCAAGGTTAGTTAGTATTAGAGGAGTTGTATCTCTGTGGAAAAAACAGCATCGAAAAAAACTAACAGGGAAAAGATCGAGCTATATGCGTTGCTTGTCCTTGGAATAATTCTGATGGTGTTCACATTCTCAAACCTTACTGGTATTGGCAATCCCAAATTGTCCAAGCAGGAGAGCCATTCGAATTTAATCAATACAAAAGAGATTGCTGCCCTGTCTGTTTCTGAGTTTGTTTATAACGGCATAGCGCAATCCTTTAAGAGCAATGGAGAACCAGATTACAATGTTTTTTATAAATCGACGGTGAAGGTTAGCATTGACGCTAATAATATCGACTATACATTTAATGAAAAAGAGAAGGTTGTCACGTTCATTTTTCCAGAGATTACCCTTGAGAAACCAGTTATTGATGTGGGTTCTGTCAGTATAATACCGAACAGAAGCAATCTGTACATGGACGAGGTAATCTCGCTTTGTAGGGTCGACGCTCTCGAAGAAGCTAAAAAATCCTTGAAGCTCATTTTAAGCGCACAAGAAAACATACGGACAATCATAGAGGCATGGTATTCTCCAGTTCTTGAAGGGTATGCGTTTGAGTTTCAGTTTAGTGCTGCAGAAGGCGGTGATAGAGAATGAAAAAGCTATCTACCCGACAGCTACTAATTGTCGTGCTGGTCGTTGATATTGTATTATGTGGTGTGCTATTTGTTTCAGAATCAGGGATGCTAATTGTACCTGCTGAACGTCAGATTTCCGAGTCAAGCATCCAACGCATCTGTGAACTAGCAACACTTGATTGTTTTTATCATAATGTATCGAAATGGAGCAAGCCTGGAAACTTTATAGGCTACGGTGCAAAAAGGCTTTGGATTGAATATGACGGTATAGTCCGCGTAGGCGTCAAGGCAGATCAAATCAAAATTTCTGACCCCGATAAAGAAGGAATAGTTATAGTGACAATCCCCGAAGCCGTAATACTAGATAAGGATTTGGATGAAGAATCGATGTATGAGATCGACAGTTCATCACCTTTGTGGGGTTTTATTCCGTACTATAGTAATGTAAACACCGATGAGAGAAGGATTGCCTTAGCCGACGCTCAGGAGGACATGGTGGCCAGTGCAGCAAAGAACGGTATGATTTTAGATGAGGCGCTGGTTCGAGCGAAAAAGATCATTGAGAAGAATATCATAGCAATGGGAGAAGTCTCGGGAAAGCATTACAGAGTCAAGTTCATTGATGCTTCCGAAACACAGGTAGCATCCGAAGGTCAAGCAGCATCTTCCACAGAAGGAGCATAAGACTAGTCACTCTACAACGACCATGCCCGGCAGGTGACAAGGGGACGGAACTATTGACAACGCCTCCTTTCTCTGGTATACGTCGATCAGGGGAAGGAGGCGGTGTTTTATGCCAGGAGCAGCACGCAAAAAGCGTGAGCACGGCTATAGCCACGCTATGCTCCGAGGCATTGCTAGGTGGACCATGAGAGACGAAGCCGCAAGGGAATGAATCTGTGCGCAGTATAAGGCAGCTGGTGGGACCCGACAGCAAATGTGGGAGAAGCAAGAGCGGGATGCTGCGCTTAAGGAATTGAAGGCCACTGGGATGTCGGTGCGGCAACTGGAACAGCTGACGGGGATCAACAGAGGGGGTCATTCAGAAAGCTTGAATGACTTTGGCGGATTGTCAAGAGAACCGTCCGCGCTACACGCGGGAACGCGGACGCCAAATTATGGCGTCCCTACGGGGTGATGCGAGGTCGCCCGGTGAGAGCCGGGCAGAATGACGACCGGTGGTCGCCTGTACGGTGACGGAATTCAGGATCACCCCAGTGCGCGGGGAAAAACGGGCGATGAGGGCATCGCCCCTACCGGAACGGCGGATCACCTCCGCAATACATGTATATGACATGCAATATCCATTCCGTAGTTGCACTATCGCTTGCCGAAGCGATGCAGTGTGTATAAACAAAAAAGAAAAGGCCTGAAAACCTATCGTTTTCAGACCTTTTGTTTGGTGCCCCATCGGGGATTCGAACCCCGGACACCCTGATTAAAAGTCAGGTGCTCTACCGACTGAGCTAATGGAGCGCATTGGCTGGGGCGGCAGGGGTCGAACCTGCGAATGCGGGAGTCAAAGTCCCGTGCCTTACCGCTTGGCTACGCCCCATCAGAGCGTCTCGCCTGTCA
>JAFRMB010000148.1 GCA_017430945.1 Clostridia bacterium
ACGACGGGTGCGAACGCATCCTGTCCCCGTAGGAGCGCCATATCCAGGCGATCGAACGGTCCGGGTGACGCGGACGCCAATTATGGCGTCCCTACGGTGGGTATGAACGAACCCCGTTCCCGCAGAGACGCTATGTCCAGGCGGCCGAACGGTCTCGGTGACGCGGACGCCAATCCAAACGATCGAACGGTCCGGGTGACGCGGACGCCAATTATGGCGTCCCTACGGTGGGTATGAATGAACCCCGTCCCCGCAAGGGCGCCATATCCAGGCGATCGAACGGTCCGGGTGACGCGGACGCCGATCATGGCGCCCTTACGGGGATGACGGAAGAAAATAATCATCCTTTTCCCACGCCGCGGGATTGTTCCGGATGTATTCGATCGTGTCCAGATAATCGCGCTCTCCCCGTATGATGTGCTCATAAAACCGTGACTGCCATATCGATCGCCCGAGCGCACGGGAAACGCTCGCCTTGTAAGCCCTTACGATCTGGCTGAGAGAATGCGCCGCCGTAGGGACGCCATAATTGGCGTCCGCACCGGTCCCCAGTCCCAGCATCAAATGCACGTGATTGGGCATTACGACAAAATCGATCAGCTGTGACTCCGGATAATGCAGCGGTATCGATGCGATGTTTTCATACGCGGTACGTCCGACGGCATTCAACGTCATGTGCCCTTTGACCACGGCGCCGAAGATGCATTCCCGGTCATGTGTACAGATCGTCACATGATACACACCCGCAGAGCGGTAATCATAGCTTTTAAGACGTGTGGTTTTCCGATCAGGGCGCTTATCCATGATGGCACCTCGATTACGCGGACGCCGATCATGGCGTCCCTACGGCCCCGCGACATTGCACATTCGTGCAGCCGCGGGCAGCGGCAGGTCTGTGCGATATCCCACCGTAGGGACACCATTCATGGTGTCCGAACGGTCTGGATGACGCGGACGCCAATTATGGCGTCCCTACGACGGGTGCGAACGCATCCTGTCCCCGCAGAGACGCCATGTCCAGGCGGCCGAACGGTCTGGGTGACGCGGACGCCAATTATGGCGTCCCTACGGTGGGTGATCGCATGCTTCGTCCCGTACCGGCGACCATTGGTCGCCACGTCCCGCAAGGACGCCATGTCCAGGCGGCCGAACGATCTGGGTGACGCGGACGCCTATCCAAACGATCGAACGGTCCGGGTGACGCGGACGCCAATTATGGCGTCCCTACGGCCCCGCGTCATTGCACATTCGTGCAGCCGCGGGCAGCGGGCGGCGAGTCCTTCGGATCGCTCACCCTCGGTCCGGCTGGCGCCGAACGCCTATACGACAGGTCTGTGCGATATCCCCCGTAGGGACACCATTCATGGTGTCCGCATCTCCGCCTCATCGCCCGCAACCAAACGGATCGGGAACGCGGGCGCGATCATGGCACCCCTACGACGGGTGGCACCGCACTCCGTTCCGCTGTCCGGTCACGCCCGGCCGCCAAGGAGACGCAGGTCGTCGACGGCAAACGCCAGCTCGGTGAGCCGCTCCGTCGCGCGGCGGATCTGCGTTTTCCTGAGCTCGGTGTGGACGTCCTTCAGCTCGATCACCAGGATCGCCAGGAAGCGCAGGTACCCGACGAGGCTGGCCCTCTGCTCCGCCTGCCGCCGCGCCTGTTCGTCCATCGGCCCGAGATAGGCCTTCAGCGCGTCGCGATAGATGCGCTCGATGATCTCCCGGTCGATGCCGAAGAACTGCATCGCGTTGTCCGGGTCGTCCTCGTTGAAGGCGACATAGGCGGCGTACAGGCTCGCGAATTCGAACACCGGGTCGCCGGTGCAGATGTGGTCCAGGTCGATGAGCAGCATCTCGTCGCCGGAGAGCATCACGTTCTTCATCTGGATGTCCCCGTGCACCAGGTGCAGATCCTCCGGCAGCGCCTCCAGCAGCGCGCGCAGCCTTTGGCACACGTCCGCCGGCAGAAGCGCGCCGAGCACGTCGAGATTGGCCAGGTAGATGTCGCGGGCGGACCTCAGCCGCCCCGGATCGGCGCTCAGGCCGTGCAGCGACCGGATCAGATCCGCGTAGGCCCGGATGAGGCCGTCCAGCCGCTCGGGCTCCTGAATGACGATGTCGTTGCAGTTGCGCGCGTCGATGAGCTCGTAGACCGCGCCGTACTGTTGGCCGACGCGGACGATGTCAAAGGGGATGGCGGTGGGCAGGCCGATGAGGAAGGCCTCGCGCGCGCTGCGCTGCTCGTTCTCGATCACGGGCAGCGATGCCTCGCCGTTCCGGAACACCTTGACGACCGTGTCCCCGTCGATGCGGTAGACCGTGCCGAACGCGCCCTCCCCGATGATCGGCGCTCCCTCGACAGAGAGGGTCCGGTACTTCTTTTTCACCGACAGCCGCTCGGCCAGCCCGGTGACATCGAACACGTCGTAGACATCGGAGGACGCGTTCCGCACGGACAGGCCCTCCGGGCACGCCTTGAACAGGCGTATCAGCACGCGGATGCCGGAGCTGGAGATGTACTGCAGCCGCTCTGCGTCCAGGCACAGCGGGAGCCCGGGATAGCGGCTCAGGGCCTCTAGGATCTCCGCCTCCATGCCGGCGGCGTTCACGGAATCCATGCGCCCCTCGAGCTCACAGATCAGCCGATGGTTTTCCACATAAACGTTCATCGTATGCGCTCCTCTCTGCTTCAAACGGGACGGTGGGGGACGGGCCCGCCGCGCCCGGGCGGCGCGAAGCGGACCGCTGCCGCGACGGCAGCCGCCGCGGGATCCTGCCGGCATCATTTTATCACGGCGCCGGAAGCGCGTCAATATACGTCGGAGCCCGTCTCAAAGCAGGCGGCTGCTGTGCCGCCGCAGGGGCCGGCGGGACGGGACGGCCGCGCCTGCTGTTTCGACAGGGCGCCGTCCAAAGAAGGCCAAAAGAAAAGGCAGTTGTGCGATGCGGTCTCGCGGAAAGGCCTTTCACGCTTTATATACACCCATAACGAAAGCCCATGCCGTAGTCATCGCAACGGTCATGGGCTTTTCTTTTGCGGTCGTACAGTTTTTTGCTCTCCACCTTTTTCGTCACCGGGGAGAACGCCCAGGCGGCGCGCCGCTCGCTGTCGAGCTGCTTCCGGGCCTTTTTGCCCAGCTTTTCCTTCGGGATGAATTTCTTCACGGCCTCATTCCTCCTCGTCCGCTTCTCTGTTCTGTGTGGCGGCGTCCGGCCTTCGACCGCCGCGCCAGATCATTATACCACGCGCCGGACCGGATCGCAACCGCGAGACCACGGCGTCCCGCGCCGGCGAAAGGTCCCCTCGTGCGGGGCGGCGCCGCTCTGCGCACGGAGCCGGAAATTTGTATACAGATCGTTCACACTTTTTTCAGGTTCATTCAAGGGAGCGGTGCGATAATACGATCGTCCCAAGGGGAGACACCCCGTAAAACCAAGACCGCCGCAAACGGCGTGAAGAGAAAAGGAGTTGAAAGATCATGAAGCATTTTATCATGGGTATCGCACTGGCACTGGCCCTGGTGATGGGCATCGCGGCCTTCGCAGAGACGGCTGAGCCCGCAAACGAACCCGCCCCCGCGGTAGCGGAACAGGCTGCGGCCGAGGATGCCGCCGAGGCCCCCGCCGCGGAGGAAGCGGATGACGACGCCGCGTTCCGGGAGGCGATGGAAGCCTATCGCAGCGCGAAGATGTCCGATCGCGTGGATGAACTGACCGAAGAGCTGAACGGCTATGTCGAGGCCGGCAAGATGACGCAGGAGCAGGCCGACCTGATCCTGAACCGCGTGAAGGACCGGATGGCCGTGAACAACGGCACGTGCCCGAACTGCGGGGATCAGCTCCGGAACGACGGCTCCCGGATGGGCGGCCGGAAGGGTCTGTTCGGCGGCAATGGCCTGTTCGGCGGCCGGATGAACGGCCGGATGTTCGGCGGCCGGCAGCAGTTTTCCGGCAGGTAACGAACGATCTGCCCCAAACCATCGATGAACACAGCCCGGCAGGACGCTTTGGCATCCTGCCGGGCCATTTTGTGGACGGATGGTCTCAGGATCCATCCCGCTGAGGGATCCGCCGCATGAAGCGGACGGCGAAGAACAGAGCCAGCGGGAAGGACAGCACATAGGCCAGCGGCTGGGCCTCCTGTATGCCGGAGAGGCCGCGCAGCGCGGTCAGGATCAGCAGCGTCGGTATGAAGAACAGCCCGCTGCGCGCGGAAGACATCAAAGAGGCGCCCACGCGGTGTCCCGTGCTTTGATACAGCATCTCCACCGCCATGGTGAACGGCAGGAACAGTATCGTCAGCATCTGCAGGCGCAGCGCCCGGGTCCCGATCTTAATGACGCCCGGGTCGTCCCGGAACAGTGCGATCAGCCCGCCCGAGGTCAGAAGACAGGTCCCGGCCATCACGACCAGCACCGATTCGGCCATGATCACGGTCACCCTGAAGGCCTGCCTCAGCCGCGCGTACTTTTTCGCGCCGTAGTTGAAGGCGCAGACGGGCTGGAAGCCCTGCCCGATGCCCAGGCCCAGCGCGAACACGAAGAACGTGATCCGCGACACGATGCTCATCGCCGCCACGGCTTCGTCCCCGTAGACCGCGGCGCTGCCGTTGAGCAGGATGGTGGCCACGCTGTTGAGCACCTGGCGGAGCATGCTGGGCAGCCCCGTTGCCATGATGTCCGCCACGCTGCCGGGCCGCAGATCCGCCTCGCGGATCGAAAGGCGTGCCGTCGTCTTCTTCCGCGTGTACATGCTCAGCAGGACCAGGAAGGAGATGATCTGGCTGACGGCGGTCGCGATGGCGGCGCCGGCGATGCCCAGATCCAGCGCGAACATCAATATGGGGTCCAGCGCGATGTTCAAAACGGCGCCCGCCATCAGGCCGACCATGCCCAACGAAGCCTTCCCCTCGTATCTCAGAAGGTTGTTGAGCGTATAGCCGCCCGTCATCGCCGGCGCGGCGATCAGGATATAGGTCAGGTACTGCTTCGCGTAGGGCGCGATGGTCTCCGTGCTGCCCAGCAGGCTGACGATCGGGCCGAGCAGCGGAAAGGTGACCAGCGACATCATGACGCCGATGGCAAAGGAGCAGAGGACCCCTGCCGAGGTGACCCGAGAGGCTTTGGCCTCGTCCCTTGCGCCCATCAGCCGCGCGGAGATGCTCCCGGCTCCCTGCCCGAACATGAAGCCGACGGCCTGGATGATGGACATGTAACCGAAGATCACGCCGACGGCGCCGCTCTGGCTGGTGCCCAGGCGGCCCACGAAGGCGGTGTCGACCAGATTATAGATATTGGTCACCAGCATGCTGAGGATCGTCGGAACGGACAGCTTTGCGATCAGCCCGACGATCGAGTCCTCCGTCATGCGCTTGTACTGAGATCCGGCACCTGTCTTGCGGTCCATAGGGTGAAAGCCTCCGAAATATGATCCCGATTGCCGCAGGCCCTCGCAACGCCTTGCGGGTGACGGGTCAAATGTGTATCTGTAGGGGCGATGTCCTCATCGCCCGCAACTGAACGGTCAGGGACGCGGACGCCAATTATGGCGTCCCTACGGGGCCGGGATGCATTCAGGCCCGTCGAAGGGACACCATTCATGGTGTCCGATCCATATCTGGGGCCGGGGTGCGTCCAGGCCCGTCGTAGGGACACCATTCATGGTGTCCGATCCATATCTGGAGCCGGGGTGCGTCCAGGCCCGTCGTAGGGACACCATTCATGGTGTCCGATCCATATCTGGGGCCGGGATATGCTCAGGCCCATTGCAGGAGCGAACGGGCGATGAGGGCATCGCCCCTACGGGGCCAGGAGCGCCTGATGCAGACCGATCAGGCGGCGGACCTGTTGGGCATCGCCCCTAAGGGGCCAGGAGCGCCCTTTCCACTTTACACTTTGAACTTTGAACTCTCCCATCGCCCCTGCCGGCGTCATTCCCGGCAGATCGCGTTGATCCAGTCGATGAAGGTGCCGGTGGTGCTGCCCTCATCGCTGCCGTGGGGCATGTTCCACACCAGGTGGTAGTCGGCGTCCAGCCCCAGCGACTGCGCCGCCAGCGCGATGTTGAAGCCGATGCCGAAGGAGGTGTGCTGGTCGGCGGTGCCGCTGCGCACGCGGAAATACTTGGCGGGATCGACGGCCTTCAGGCCCTCCGCGCCGAGCATGATCCCGGTGGCGTTGAGCAGATCGGTCTGCTGTGCGATCAGGCCGGCCTTTTCGCCGGTCAGCGCTTCCTCGATATAGCTGTCCACCTGACCGGCGTCGAAGCCGTCCAGCTGTGAGAGCGCGTCGTAGTTGTCGGAGAGGATCTGCGCCACGCTGCGGGAGAAGTGCACCGCGCCGTCCTCGGGCAGGCCGAAGGCGTCGTTCTCGGCGGACTTGTCCATCGTGTCGAAGCCGGGGACGGCCTTGTTGCGGCTGTTGACCAGGCCGGTGCCCACCATGAAGCCCGCCAGATCGGTGACGTGCCAGCCGTCGCCATCCTGCGTCAGCCAGTCCGCGTCAGGATACTCCGCTGTGGGGTCGATCTCGCCCGCGTCTGCCATGGCGTTCAGTGCGGCGGAGATGTTGGCGAGGATCGCGTCGTAGTAGCTGCCGGCGCGCAGGCCGGTCAGCGTGAGGGCGCTGCCATCTTCGCCCTTCAGGCCAAGGCCGTTCAGGTAGTCGACGTAGGCCTCGGCCTCCAGCTCCTGCAGGCGGCGCTCGAAGTCGGTCATGCTGCCGCGATAGGTGCCGCCCAGGTCGGCCAGATCCACCCACCACCACGCGTAGGCCAGGTCGGCGTTTTCGATGTCCGCGATGGGGTAGTAGCACTGCGCGGCGTAGATGTCGTCGGGGTAGGCGCTGGCATACCTGCCGTCGGTGCTCTTCGTCACGCCCAGCGCGCCGGCCTCGTACAGGTATCCATAGTACTCGGGCATGTTGCCGGAAGCGCCGAAGACGCTGCTCATCTGTCCGCCGCCTGAGGTGCCCACGGAGATGATCCGGTCCTTGTCGCCGGGGATCACATCGGCATTGGCCCGAAGCGCGATGACGCCGGACTTCAGATCTGCCATCTGGGTGGGCGCCTTGCCGGTGTGCAGGCCGCTTTCATCCACGGCGTCGCGGCTGCGCGCGCCGGCGGTCACGTAGACGAAGCCCTGCTCGATGTAAGCGGTATCCACCGCGCGGGGCGAGCTGGAGCGCCAGCCGCCGCACTCGTTCAGGTAGACGATGGGCGCGGTGTCGGCGGTGTAGCCGTTGACCACGGCGTCATGATCGATGCCGGTGACGTTGCCATCGGCGTCCGTCGCCAGGTAGGCCGCGGGCGCGTAGACCAGCATGGTCTGGTTTTCAAGGTTCGTGATGTTGGCGTTCATGTACACGCCCTGATAGACCGTGCCGCCCATGCCGGGGAAGCCGCCCATCATGCCGCGGCCGCCGGCAGGGCCGTTCCCGCCGTCTTTGCCGTGAAAGCCGCCCTCGGAGCCGTTCCCGTTCCCCCTGCCGGGGAAGCCGCCGCCGCGCTCTTCGTTGTTCGCGCCGACGTTGATGGCCGCCTCCTGCGCCGTCAGCGGTTCGCCGGCCTCATCCACGGCGGCCAGCGTGTAATAGGCGCCGTCGTCGCTCGGCACCCACTTGTAGACGCCCGCCTCGATCCCGGCCGCGTAGTCCAGGTATATGGCAGCGTCGATGGTCGCGTTGTCAATGCCTGATGCGCTTTCCGTGACGCTCACAGGCGTTTTCGCCTCAGCGATCGCCGCCCCTGCGAGGGACATCGCTGTCAACAGGCAGCAGCAGAGCATGGCGCACAGTCGTCTTTTCATGTTCTCTTCCTCCTTTTCGCTTGTGGAGGTATCCGGACTTACGCCATGGCTGCACGACACCTCATGGCTCTATATTACCAGATAAAGATGAACAAACCAAAGCTGCGCAAAAGAATTAATTGTAAAGCTGGCCGGTTTTTCGGTCGGAGCTGTGGGCATACGTCGCGCGGACGCCGATCACGGCGTCCCTGCGGGGGGACTGCCCGCGCAAGGGGGCTTCCTTCGTTTCCGCGTGCGACTTTGCGCGCAGGCATGGTCACCGGCGGTCGAGTGTGGTATAATGGCAGCAGGGGAAAGGGGACGGCCTGAAATCGGCTGTTCTTTCGCGGCTGTCGTATCGCCTCGGGGACGTGACCGCCCGGGCGATGGCGCACATGCGCCCGTATGACCCTTCGATGGCTTCAGGGATAGTGTCAATGTGGAAGGGGGATATCCCATGCTCCACCCCGGTCTCTATGAACAACTGATCGACCGCGCGCTGCGCAGGGAATTGGACGACATTCCCGCGGAGCGCAAGTTGGTCGCGCCTGTGGACCCGGCGGAGGCCGCCGAGGTGCTCTCGCGGTACATCGCGGAGGCGGCGAAGCGGGCGCTGTCCGGCATGGCCGAGGGGCGGGGAGACGTGGCGGATCAGGTGGCGCTGGCGAATCGGCTGATCGGGCTGCTGCCGGAGACGGACGGCCAGGGCATCGACGAGCGGGCAGAGCAGCTGATGGCGCTGCTGGCGGCGCAGGACCCGCTGCTGGCGCTGGGCAGGTCGGCGAGCGACGCCGTGCGTCCGGAGACCTCCATCGCCCAGAGCAGCCTGTTCACCGGCGGGGCGCACGAGCCGCAGATGTTCTCCGAGCTCAAGAAGGAGATCGCCAGCGCCGACCGCATCGACATGCTGGTGTCCTTCATCAAGTGGAGCGGCGGTGGCGCGCCTCAAATCTTCGATTTGAGCCGTCGCCATCCCCGGCCTTGCCGGGGATAACTTTGCCAAAGGCAAAGTTACCTTCTGCGGCTGATCCTCGAGGATCTGGAGGCGTTTGCCCGGCGCGGCGGGGAGCTGCGCATCATCACCACGTCCTACATGGGCGCGACGGACGTCAAGGCCGTGGAAGAGCTGGCCAAGCTGCCCAATACCC